>JBGQCL010000779.1:0-3983 GCA_041495365.1 Kofleriaceae bacterium
CCTCGATGTGGAGCGCACCGAGCGGGACCTGCCAGTCGAGCCGGATCGGGGCCGCGGTGCCCGGGGCGATCAGCGCGCGCAGCGACCCGGCGACCGCGCCGAGCGCGCCGGCGACCATGCACCCCGTCGCGATCCGCTCGCCGGCAGCCGTGGCGCGGCCGAGCACGAGGCCGGGCAGCCCGCTGAACGCGGCCATCCCGATCCCCGCGACGACCAGCCACTCGTTCACGGCAGGATCCACCAGTCGTGGACCGCGACGGCGGCGAGCACGCCGATCACCGTCACCACGATGTAGAGCACGTAGAGGTGCGTGACGCCCTGCTGGACCCAGCGCAGCTGCGCGAACCGCTTGCCGAGGCGATCGAACAGCGGCTCGTAGCCCGAGCGGGTGAACGGATCGTCGCGGTCGGACACCAGCGCGCCGGTGCGGGGAAATAGCACCGCGTCGCGCCGTACCACGGTCCGGGCGCGCAGTGCGCGCGGCAGGAGCTGCAGCATCGACTCGGCGAACGAGCCGCTGGTGTACTGCATGCGCGGCGTCGGTGCCGCATAACCGCAGCCCCAGGTGTCGTCGCTGCGGGCCGCGGAGGCGAGCCGGCGCAGCGCGACCAGGCCGCCGGCGAGCGCCGCCCACAGCACCAGCGACAGCCACGCGATCGGCGCGAGCGCGTGGGCGGGGTCCGCGGTCGAGATCGACGCGTGCGCGATCTGGCGGACCACCGGGCCGAACCACGCCACCACCCAGGGTGCGACGAACGGCATGGCCACGCTGCCGCCGGCGAGCGCCAGCATCGGAACCAGCATCCCGGCGCTCGACTCGTGGGCGTGGGCGGCGGCCTCCGTGCGCGCCCGCCCGAGCAGCGCGATCCCGACGATCCGCACGAAGCACAGCGCGGCGAGCACGCCGACCGCGGCGAGCACGCCGACCGCGAACAGCATCCACAGGACCGCTCCGGCGGTGGTGGTCGACGCGAGCCCGCCGCCGAGCAGTCCGCGATACACCAGCCACTCGCCCGTGAACCCGGCCAGCGGTGGCAGCCCGGCGATCGCGACGGCGCCGAGCACGATCAGCCCCCCGGTGCGCGGCATGCGGTGCAACAGACCGCCCATCCGCTCCAGATCGCGGGTGCCGGTGGCGTGCAGCAGGCTGCCGGCGCCGAGGAACATCAGGCCCTTCATCATCGCGTGGTTCCACAGATGGAGCAGGCCGCCGCACAGCGCGAGCGCGGCCAGCCCGGGGTGCTGCTCGTACGCTTCCCACAGGCCGACGCCGAGGCCGAGCAGGATCACGCCGACGTTCTCGATGCTCGAGTAGGCGAGCGCGCGCTTGAGGTCGCGCTGGTACAGCGCCAGCGCGATCCCGACCAGCGCGGTGACGACGCCGAGGGCCGCGAGCGAGGGGCCCCACCATGGCGCCGGCTCGAGGAACTCGAGCGTGCGCAGCAGGCCGTAGAGCCCGAGCTTGATCAGGACGCCCGACATCAGCGCGGACACGTGCGACGGTGCCGCGGCGTGGGCCTCGGGTAGCCACACGTGGAGCGGCACGATCCCGGCCTTGGTGCCGAACCCGCCCAGCGCGAGCAGCGCGGCGACCACGGCCATGCCGCCGCCGACCGGCCGCGCCGCCAGCTCGGCGAAGCCGAACCCGCCGCCGAGCTGTCCGAGCAGGACGAACAGCGCGAGCAGGCACGCCACGCACAGGTGGCCGGCGATCAGGTAGACCCACCCGGCACGCCGCACCGCCGCCTCGTGATGGTCATGGACGATGAGCAGGTAGCTGGTCAGCGTCATCACCTCCCACGCGATCAGCAGCACGACCGCGTCGCGGGCGAGCACGACCAGGAGCATCGCCGCGAGCAGGAGGTTGAACAGCGCCGCCGGAGGGCCGGCGCGCCGGGGGGTATCCGCCCGCGGCGCGAGATAGAACGCGCCGTACACCGCGCAGGCCGCTCCGAGCACCAGCAGCGGCACGGCGAACAGGGCGCTGAGCGGGTCGAGCCCGAGGCGGACCTCGTTGATCGGCGCGGCCCACGCGATCCGGATCTCGTCCGCGCCTCCGCCGGCGAGCGCCGCGACGGCCGCCGGGATCGCGATCGCGGCGGCCGCGACCGCACCCGCCGCGGCGATCCCCGCGCGGCGCCGGGCTCCGGCGGCGGCGAGGCCGGTCGCGGTCAGCACGAGCACCGCGATCCCGAACGCCGTCATTCGGCCGACCCGTCGTGATGTGCATCCCGGCGGTCCGGTGACGCGGCCAGCGCGGCCTCGATCCGCCGCGCGTGCGCGACCAGACCTTCGAGCGGCGCGCGATCCGCGAGCGCGCGCTTGAAGTCCGGATCGAGCAGCGCGAGCGACAGCCGCGACAGCAGCTGAAGGTGCGCGCGGATCGTCGGGGTCATGATCGCGAACACGACCTGGACCGGCTTGCCGTCGATCCCCCGGGGGGAGCTGCCCCCCGCCCCACCGGGCTCGGGCATGTCGAACAGGACCAGGTGCTCAAGGTAGCACACGGCGATCGCCGGTGGCACGCCCGCGAACACGACGGGGCTGCGGACGTGGGGGATCGCGATGCCGTCCCCGATCGCGGTCGACGCCTCCTTCTCGTGCGCGAGCATGATCGCCAGCACCAGCTCGCGCTCGCCGGGATCCGGGATCGGGAGGTGCTCGACGACCGCGCGCAGCACGCCCTCGCGGTCGTCGCCGGCGACGCGCGCGTGCACGCCGCCGCGCTCCAGTGCAGCCGCCAGCGAGCTCGCCGCGCCGGCGTCATCGAACAGCTCGGTCGACACCGGCCGGCGGTGCGCGGTTGCCCACTCGAGCAGCTCGGCGCGGCTGAACAGCGGCTGGTGGTTGACGACATGACAGGGGATGTCGCCATCGTCGATCCAGCGATAGATCTCGCTCTCGGATACCGAGAGCAGGCGCGCGGCTTCGCGAACGGTGAGCTTCACGGCGTCCCCATCACGTCCGGCGGACTTGTGCATCGGCCGGGCCAGAAGCCACCGGAGCTTCCCGGCGCAAGCCTCGATGAACACGACGTGGCGGGAGCACGCCGCGCGCCCGGCACTGGCGCTGGACGACCGCGATCGAGCGACTTCGTGCGCCTGAACTGGCGAGATCCGGCCTCCATACCTGGATTTCTGGCGACAGATTGTCGTAATCGCGGTTCGTGGCGCGGCGGCCCCGGAACCCGCTCCCTAGCGCTGCTTTTTCCAACGCGCCGGGCGTTGGCTCGCGGCGTGCTTGCGCGTGGTTCGCATGACCGCAGGGGAGCTCGGCCCGTCACCGCGGCGCGCGGCGCGATGACCCGCCATCCGGACAGGCGCGCCCCGTCGGGTACCGATCAGGCGTTCGACCGGCTGTTGCCCGAGCACCTGCGCCAGCTCTCGCACAAGTACTGGACGCCGGTCGAGGTCGCGATCCGCGCGACCACGCTGCTGTGCCCGGCGAGCGGAACGCGGGTCCTCGACGTCGGCTCGGGGGTCGGCAAGCTGTGCGTCGTCGGCGCGATGTCGTCCAGCGCGCTGTGGTGCGGCGTGGAGCAGCACGAGCCGCTGGTCCACGCCGCGCGCATGCTCGCGAGCACGCTGGGCGTGGCCGAGCGCACGACGTTCCTGCACGGCGATGCGCTCGCGATCGACTGGCACGCGTTCGACGCGATCTACCTCTACAACCCGTTCGAGAGCCCGCTGAGCAACGTCGATCCCCGCCAGCACGTGACCGACTTCCGGACCCAGGTGGCCGACGTCGAGCGCCGGCTCGCGACGCTGCGCGACCGGGTCCGGGTGGTCACGCTGCACGGGTTCGGCGGCGCGATGCCGCCGAGCTACGAGCTGGTCTATCACGAGCGGATCTCCGCCGTCGGCCTGAACCTCGCGCTGTGGGTGCAGCGCGCGGCGCCGCACGAGCCCGCGGGGGCCGCGTGACGCGCGATCGCTCGGTGGCGCTGGTCGCGGCCGCCGACGACCAGCGCGTCGCGCTGGCGC
>JBGQCL010000780.1:0-3963 GCA_041495365.1 Kofleriaceae bacterium
CCCATCGGCTCGGGCGGGGCCTTGACGTAGGTCAGCGAGCGCACGGCCGCGGTGGCGAGCGTGACCGCGCCGGCGACCGCCGCGGCCCGGGCACCGCCGATCGCGTTGATCTTGTCGGCCGACGTAGCGGTCCTGACGCGCGCTGCAAGGGCGGCGACGCTGCCCCTCGAAACCCGGGTCACGCGCGCCCGCCAGCGGCGCAGCGCGTTCGACGGCCACCATCGCGGGCGACGTCCTTCCATAGAACGAAAGTACCCATCATCGGGATCCCGAGAGTCAGGGCCACGGAGCCAGGTCGGGCCGTCGATGCGCGGACTCGCTCGGCGCATGTCCGGCGCGCGTCGGCTGCAACACAGCGCTCCACCTCGAACGCCGCGCGTGCGGCCGCACACACTGTCGGTGGCCGAAGATTCCGTCGGAGCTGGATGCAACGCAGAAGTCACCGCGCGCGCGTGGGCAACAAACGGGCGATCGGCCAGTATGCCGGTAGCTTCCCAACGGAGACAGCATGAGCCACGACGCGACAGGGCGAGCGGGGCAGCGCGGCGCCGAGGTGAGCCGCGCGCAGCCGAGCGATCCCGTGATCGGCAAGCAGACGCGGGTCGAAGCGCTGGAGATCGGCGCCTCGCCGACCAGCGCAGCGCCCGCGCCCGTGCAGCGCGCCGCCGCCGGCACCGACGCACCGCCGGATCAGATCCGCGAGGCCGCAGCGCTCGGGACGCGCGGCGCTGGCGGCAGCCTGCCGCACATCGGCGATATCCAGCGCTTGTTCGGCCGCCACGATGTCAGCGGCGTCGTCGCGCACACCGACGCCGATGCAGCGCGCGGCGCCGGCGCGATGGGCGCGCAGGCGTTCGCCACCGGCGGACACGTCGCGTTCGACGGCCAGCCCTCGCTGCACACCGCCGCGCACGAGGCGGCGCACGTGGTCCAGCAGCGCGGTGGCGTGCAGCTCTACGGCGGCATCGGCGCCACCGGCGACGTCCACGAGCAGCACGCCGACGCGGTTGCCGATCGCGTGGTCACCGGCGAGTCGGCCGAGCCGCTGCTCGACCGCCACGCCGGCGCCGGCCCCGCGGCAGGCCCGGCGGGTGCCGCCGTGCAGCGCATGGTCACCCAGATCGTGCCCAGGCCGGATCACGCCGACGTGATCCAGCGCGTCGTGGTCGTCGGACGCCCCGAGCGCAGCCACGGCGCCAGCATGGGCGATCACTCGACCGCGTTCACCCTGCACGTCGAGGGCATCCGCACCCAGCTGCAGGGCAAGACCCTGACCGAGGCGGTCGGCGAGCTCGACGCGCTGGTGCGCGCCGCGCGCGGCCTGCCGGGATTCTCGATGATCGCGGGGCTGCCCGACGAGAAACGCGTGAAGGTCGAGGACAAGTGGACCGCGCAGCTCCAGGTGCGCAGCCGTCCGGTGCTCGGCGACCCGGGCTCGGCCGACGCCGCCGCGCTCGCGCTCGATCTGCAGGACTACATCAACGCGTACCTCGAGTTCCGCGAGGTGATCCCGATGTCGACGATCAACGTGGCGGCCAAGAGCCCCGCGACCGCCGGCAAGGGCAAGGGCGAGTCCGCCGACGCGCTGGTCCGCAAGGCCAACGGCGAGGCCGTGCCTGCCCACGAGCTGCTCGCGGCGATCGCCAAGCTGTTCGACGCCAGGGGTGCTGCGATCGTCGCCGCCGAGCCGCTGCGCGACATGCTCGCCAAGCTGGCGCCGGGCGTCGATCCGGGGCTCGACTACCGGGCGCGAATGACCCGGGTGGTCGAGCAGCACGTCGGATCGGTGGCTGCGTCGTTCCCGAGCGTGTTCGCGGCCGATAGCGGGGTCACCCGCGATGCCGTGCGCGCCACGCTCGAGGTCCAGATCCTCCCGCTGGTGCTCGAGAGCTGGAACGGCGACCTGCGGGCATGGCAGAAGCGGGTCAACCGGCTGAGCGACCAGGCCGGGAACTCGCGGGCCGAAGCAGTGGTCGCGGGCGGCAAGAAGGCCAGGGCGGCCGCGCAGGCAGACGCCGTGCGGCTCGAGGCCGAAGCCAATGACTGGCGCGCCGAGATCAGCCGGACCCAGGCCCAGATCACCGAGCTCGACGAGTTGCTTCCTGAACTGCTGAGCGCGGCGCAGGACCGCGGCGGGCTCGTGGCGCCGACGGCGCCGGTCGCGCCGGCGGACCCCCACGTGATGGACGTCGACGGTGGCGCTGCGCCGTCGAGCACTCCGCACGCCGCGACCGCCGATCACGGCGCGATGGACGTTGACGACGGCGCGCCCGGTCCGAGCACACCCAGTACGGCAAGCCCGAGCGCGGCGCCGGGCGCAACCGACGGCGGCGCGGCGGCCGGCCAGGACAGCGAGCCCGACGACGAGCGCAAGCAACCGCTCGCCACCCAGCTCAAGCTGGCGAGCGACGGCACGATCGCCGAGGTGATCAGCGCGGGCCGCAGCCCGTCGCCGTTCTCCGGCACGATGGGCGCGCACACCACGTCGTGGGTGGTCCACCTCGACCGGATCCGCCGCGCGGTGACCGGCAAGACCGTGGCCGACGCGGTGGTCGCGCTCGGCCCGGTGCTCGCCGAGGCTGACGCGATGCTCGCCAAGCTCACCGACGTGTTCCCGATCCGGAGGGACCACCAGCGCTCGCTCGACACCGCGCGGAGCTCCGCGGTCGACGCGCTCGACCGCGGGCCGCGCGCCACGCCGCAGACCCGGCCCGCCCTGCTCCAGCAGGCGATCAACGAGCTGCTGACCTATATCAACTACATCCCGGGCGCCACGCTCGAGGCCGCCGACACCGGCGGCAAGGTCGAGGGCATGCACCGCGGCACGCTGAGGGCCGCCGAGAGCGGCGCGCCGATTCCGCCCCGGGAGCTGCGCGAGGCGATCCTCAACCTGCTCGACATCAAGGCCGCGACGCAGCCCGAGCAGCGCGCGGCGCTGGTCGACAACCACCTCGACCTGATCCAGGCGACCTATCCCAGGGCGCTCGCCCGCGCGATCCGCAGCGAGGTCGAGGACATGGCGCTCGACTACCTCGACCGCCGCGACGACGGCGACGCGAGGAGCAACGGCGCCACCGCGCGGCGACCGAACGCCAAGCGCAGCCGCGAGGGCGCGAGCCAGACGACGGCCAAGCGGCGGCGCGCCGGCGACCCGGGCGCAACCACGTCACTCCCCGGGTCCTCGGCCGCAGCGCCACGGCAGCCGCCGATGACGTTCGACTTCACCGCGTTCGGGGCGATCGACGAGTCGGCGGGCTGAGCGCCGCCCCGCCCCACCCCTCGGGTCCACCGCGCGCCCTACAGGGGCGGTCGCCCCGCTCGCCATCATCGGGATCGCGACGAGCGCCCCGCGGCGCACACGGTCGGCCTGTCGCCAGCCAGCGCTGCCGCGGTCGGCCCCGCCGCGGCGCTGGCTGCCGCACTGGCCGAGTCATCACCTCGAACCCACCGGCCGGCGATGACTACCTGTGGTTGTGCGTGCCTGCTGTTGGTGACACTTTTCTTTTATATGCCGCACGCGGTCGTTCACGATAACGGAATCGCGCGAAGCGAGGAGGTCGACAGGCTACTATCGTATTTCGAATGATGAATCAGGTTGCAAGAGATTGCCCGCATTGGCGCCGTCGGTGTCGGAAGACAAGTTCGTCACCACTACTTGCGGCTGCGCGGCTTGCCGTAGGTGGCGGTGACCGTGTAGGTCTTGCCGTCGCGGACGTAGGTGATCCTGGCCGGCTGGCCGGGCTTGCCCATGGTCAGCACGAACATGAGGTCGGCGGCATTGGCGATCTCGTGGGTGTCGATCTCGGTGATGCGGTCGCCCGCCCGGAGGCCGGCGGCGGCCGCCGGGCCGCCGGGGACGACGTCGGACAGCACCAGGCCCTTGGGGCGCGAGGGATCCTCGTCGTACGACGGGACGGTGCCGAGCGAGGCGCCGCGGCGCGGGACGTCGCCGCCCATCGGCTC
>JBGQCL010000781.1:0-3890 GCA_041495365.1 Kofleriaceae bacterium
CTCGAAGCTGCCGGCGGCAAGGTCGCCATACCCTCAGCGCTCACGACGATTCAACACGCCAAAGTATGTCCTCATTTGAATTACTCCATTATTCCATCGACTCCTCGACGGAGATGATCAAATTATTTAGATCCAGCCCCAAAGTGAGCCTGCTAGCCCCGACGACAACCCCGCGATCCGAGGTTGCGAGCACAGCAGAGCTGTTTCGCAGAATTCGGAGATCGGGCGTTCGGTGAAACACCCCTTGCACTGTCCTGCCTCGGAGTGCTCTCTGATTCCATGAATTCCACCGACAAGCCCCGTCCACGTGTGCCGGCGCCGCCCCCCAGTTCGCTCCAACTCGGCTCGGTGGCACCGACACCGAAGAGATCGCCCGCGTCTCGCGTTATGCCGGAGCAGACACCGCCGCTCCCCGACGATCCGTTTGTGGGTTGGGACGCGGGGCCTGACTTGATCACGGCGATCTGCGAGTACAACGTCGTCGGAGACTGGGAGCTGCGTCAAGATCTCGACGACTTCAGCCTCGGCGGATCGAGCAAGTGCACGATCTCCATCCCGGGCCGAGGGTTGTCGGCGCGGCACTGCCTCTTGCAGCGTCGTGCGCCAAGGGTGCGGCTGCACGACCTCGATAGCTCGCACGGAACCTACTTTCGGGAGCGCAGGCTCGCAGGCTACGCGGATCTGAGCCCTGGGGACACGTTCACGGCACGTCCGATGACGTTCGTCTGCCTCAACGAGCAGATGCGGCAGTATCGCCCCACCGTATTCGAGATCCTGGGATCGGGCGCTACCCGGTCTCCGGACTGGGTGATGGTCCAGGCGGTGATGGGCTCGGGGCCAATGCTGCTCACGGGCAAAGCTGGATGCGATCTCGGCCGCCTCGCGCGTGCGATCCACGCGATGTCTTCGCGGCGGAACCGGAAGGCCGTCGAGGTCGCCACGGCGCCGCTGGAGGGGGAAGCCCAGGTGGCGCTGGTGGAACAAGCCTCCAGGACCTCACTGATCCTTCCCCTGGAGGACGAGAGGGCACCGCTCGATCCGGACTTCGTGTCGAGGCTGTTCGATACAAGGCGCGGCATCCGGCTCCTCGCCCTTGCACCAAGTCCGGGCATCGCGCGGCGCGCGTTGACCGATGCCAATGTCGAGCTGATGCAACACGTTCCGGTGTGCGCGCTCGCATACCGCAAGGGCGAGATCCAGCAACTGATGGATCGCCAGTTCACGGAGTGCGCATTTCACCTGCGTGTCGACGACCTGGCGCCGGTGAACCAGGACGCGCTCAAGACGTACCACTGGCCCGGCAACTTCGACGAGCTGCGAGAGATCGCTGGCGCGATCATCGCGCATGCCACGCTGGGTGGCTTGCGCCCCGCCGCGGAGTCGCTGGGGATCTCGCACCTGAAGCTGGCCCGGCGCCTTGCGCGCGTCGGCCTGAAGCTCCCGCTGTTCCGTCAGGACAAGTAGCTGGACACCCTGTTTCACAGCTCCGGGGATGCTGGCTCGCATGGCGAAACACGCCGTGGAGCGCGCGCTGACACAATCCTCAGCATTTACAGATCGACGCGTCCATCGACGCGTTTCATAAAATCGAGGCGAATACGCATTCGTGTAACGCCCCTTTCATTGGGCACGATTTCGTGTTCTGTGGTGTCGTGGCGAGCGCTTCGACAAAGCGGCAAGGGGGTGCAGCGCTGGGATGGGGTGGTCGTAGGCTGGCCCCTTACTCCCGCACTCGGAGCATCGCGGGCGACGCCTCGCCGAGACGGGAACGGTGGCGGTGCTCTTCCGGGACCGGGAACTCGAGCAGGTCTTGCCCCGACTCGTCTCGGTGACGCTCACGCGGCTCCATCGAGACCTCAACATTTGGCCGCGTGGACCGGGGTTGTTCTACGGCACGTACCACTCGGCGAAGGGACTGGAGTTCGACTCGGTGCTGGTGCCCTTCGCATCGAGCTCACGGCTACCGCATCCGCCCGATGTCACTACCTTCGGTCCTGACGACGCTGCCGCGCGCAACACGAAGCTCCTCTACGTCGCGGTGACCCGAGCCAAGTCCAATTTGGTGCTCACGCACACCGGCGACCCGACGCCGCTGCTACCGACCACCGCGGGGCTCCTGCAAAGGAGCCAGCGATGAGCGCCTCGATTCGATTGAAGGTGACGACGCGCGGAATCTCGCGCCTCTGCCACTTCACGCCTTCCCGCAACCTCGTGCACATCGCCACCGATCCAAACGGCGTTCTGTCCTCCGCTCGCCTCCGCGAGGATGAGAAGGCGGTCTTCAACGCGACGGACGCACATCGCCTCGACGGGTTCCCGGACCACGTGTGCTGCTCCGTGCAGTACCCGAACGCTTGGTACTTTCGGAAGGCTCGGGAGAACGAGAGCCTATTCGCCGACTGGGTCGTGTTGTTTCTCAAGCCGGACCCCTTGTGGACGCCGGGAACCAAGTTCTCCGCGCGAAACGCGGCAGCAGGCTACGGCAGCGGCGTTGCGGAGGGCGAGCACGCCTTCGACTCGATGTTCGCGCCGTCGGTGACCGGGGCATATGGCAAAACATTTTCGCGCACTGCAGCGCACCCGACGTGGTTAACCACCGACCAGCAGGCGGAAGTGCTCATCCCCGATCGCGTTGCGCGCGAGGACATCCTTGGCGTGGCCGTCGCCTCCGAATCCCAAGCCAAGCGCGAGCACGCGAGGCTTACCCAGCTTCAGGCGGACATTCCGCCGATCGTGATCGCACTTGACTTCTTCGACCCGTACCGGCTCAACTCGCGGCTCCTGAGCGGCACCGCACCGTCGGAGACGGTGTTCAAGCTTAGAGGGCAACTATGAGCAGCAGCAATACGGACCGACCGGTAGTCGCACGTTCTCGCGTCGAAGGAGCGTTCATGGCGTTCGCTGCAGGCGATGCCCTTGGCTGGCCGCAGGAGTTCATCGGCCGGAAGCACCGCATCCAGCCCACGGCGTCGTTTCGGGACTGGGAACGGCGCGGTGGTGGGCGGTTCTACCCGCACACCGAGATCATTCGCGCGGGCGAGTACAGCGACGACACGCAGCTCACGCTGGCGATCGCGCGGTCGCACCTCACGGCCGGCTCATCGTGGTGGTCGTACTTCACCAGGAACGAGTTGCCTCTCTGGACGCTCTACGAACGGGGCGGTGGCGGTGCGACGAAGCGTGCCGCAGCAAGCTGGGTTCGTGGCGTCGCGCCGTGGAAGCAGCCCGATGTCGCGGGCGTGGCGCGCTACTTCGAGGCTGGCGGCAACGGTGTTGCCATGCGCGTCGTCCCGCATGCCGTCTTCCACGCGGAGGCCGATGACCCCAGCGCGTTGCTCAAGGACGTGGTGGTCGATGGCGCGGCCACGCACGGTCATCCTCGCTCGCTCGTTGGCGCGGCTGCGTATGCGTACGCGGCTTGGTGGCTCTTGCGCACGCAGCACACGGTAGGATTCGGCGAGCTGCTAACGGTTTTGCTCGACACGTCGGCGACGTGGGGCGCGCCGCCTGTGGCGACGTCCACGAAGAACGGATGGCTTGAGGCGGCGAACAACTCCCTTCGCGACTACGAGAAGCTCTGGTCGGCCGTCGTTAAAGAAATGCGAAAGCTGCTCGAACTCGGACGCAAGGGATTGGAGGAGGGAGCGCTCGCCGACGATGACGACGTCTTGAACCGCATGGGCGCGTTCAGCAGGGAAAAGGGCTCTGGCACGATCAGCGCTGCGGCTGCGATTTACCTTGCCGCTCGTCATGCTGCCCAGCCTGTGCAGGGGCTGAAGCATCCCCTCAAATTGCTCCGACGATTTCGAACATGTCGCGATGCTCCTGAAGAATGTCGACATACGCTGCCATCAGCCGATCGAACCACTCGTCGCGCATGGTGGGGATAC
>JBGQCL010000782.1:0-3872 GCA_041495365.1 Kofleriaceae bacterium
CGCACGAGTTGCTCGATCTGCGCCGTCAGTTCGTGGTTTGTCGTCATTCGCTCCACGTCGCACGCGTGGATCAGCCCAGCAACACCAGGCCTGAACGGTTACCGGGCGCTACGGTACGACCGGGCCGAGGCGTCTCCGGCGCGACGACCAGCTCGCGCAAGCGACAGGCGAGCTCCGGCCCCGCGATCCCGGGCATCACGACGTCGGACAGCAGCAGGTCGATGCCGTCGAGCGATTCGGTGATCCGCCGCATCCTCGCCGTCGTGGGCTGCGAGCACGTGATCGCCGAGCCGCTCGAGGTTGCGCTTCACGGCGCGCAGCACCGCCGGCTCGTCCTCGACCGCGAGCACGGTCTCGTGTCCGAATGACGCCGGCGACTTCGCGGTGACGACGGCGGTCGACGTGGATGTGCTCCGCGTGTGGGGGAGATGGATGGTGAACGTCGAGCCCTTGTCGAGTTCGCTGTCGACCTCGATCTGACCGCGATGCTGGGTCACGATCCCGTGCGCGACGGCGAGGCCGAGACCGGTGCCGCGGCCAACCTCCTTGGTGGTGAAGAACGGCTCGAACACCGCTCGCCGGGTCGCGTCTGCTTGCGAGCGAACGCGAGCAGATCGTGGGTCAGTCGCGCGGCGCGGTCGGTGGAATCGCTCGCGTCGCGGATGGCATCGCGCACGTCGTCGGGCATGGCGAGGTCGCCGACGGCCAGCAGGCTCATGCGGATCACCGTGAGCAGATTATTGAAGTCGTGCGCGATCCTACCCATCCCAACCCATCGTCAACCAAAGGAAATCGGGAACCTGGCCGTCTGGAGCTGTCCTGGGCCGTTCGTCGCTTGTAGCCTAACCAGTTCCTAGCCGGGTACCAAAGGAGTCGTTTCCCCTTGGCCACCATTCGCCTCAACGAGACGACCTTCGAGTTCCCGACGACAGCATCCAGGCCTACTACTGGGACACCGAGCTGTCGGGCCTCGGCGTCGTGGTTGGCCGGAACACCAAGACCTTCGTCGCCCGCTCCTGGGTCAACGGCAAGAACCGCCGGGTGAAGATCGGCGTCGCCGGCCAGCCGCGGCCAGACGGCCACCTGTGGAGCGTTGCGCTTGCGCGTGCGGAGGCGAGGAAGCTCCTGGGCAAGATGTCCGGGGGCGTCGACCTCAACGCGGAGCTGCGCGCGGAGCGTGCTGCTGCTGCGGCCCCCGCCGGCGGCCCGACGCTTCGCGACGCCTACCAGGCGCACCTCGAGAAGATGCGCAAGCGGGGCCGCTCCGAACAGACGATCGCCACGATGAAGAAGGAGGTCGAGAAGTACCTCGCCGACTGGCTCGACCTCCCGATCGCCGAGCTCCGCGGCACCGAGCTCATCAAGATCCACGAGCGCATCAAGGCCAGCGCGCGGGCGCGCGAGGGCACCAACCCGAACAACGAGCGCGGCGCGCCGCTCGCCAACCGGGTCATCGCCCATGTGAGCGCCTGCTGGAACACGCTGAACAAGAAGCTCGAGGGTGGGCTTGGTAGCTGGAACCCGGCGAAGTCCGTCGAGAGGGATCGCCTCACCGCGAAGCGCGAGCGGATCGCCGACGCCGACCTACCCGACTGGTACGCGCGCGTGCAAACGATGCGCAACCCGGTCCAGCGCGATGGCCTGCTGCTCGCGCTGTTCACCGGCCTGCGGTCCGAGGACGTGCGCACGATCCGCTTCGAGCACGTTGATTGGTCCGAGCGCTCGCTTGTCCTCCCGGACCCGAAGGGCGGCGCCGATCGGGCGTTCAAGATCCCGCTAGGCAAGTCCTGCCTCGACATCCTGCGCCGACGCCAAGCCGAGAACGCCGCGTCCCCGGTGCTGCCGGCTGGTGACGGCGGCTTCGCCTTCCCGGCGCTCAACGCGGCCGGCGAGGTCGGGCCGATCTCGGACTTGCGCCAGCAAATCCACGACGGCAACAAGCACACGCGGTTCCCTGCTGAGGACGTTCACACCCTGCGCCGGACCTACGAGTCGGTGGCGCACGAGGCCGGCATCAGCGAGCTCGACCAGCACGTGCTCACCAACCACGCGTTCGCGTCGCACAACGTCAACGCGACCTACATCGCCCAGGCGCTACCGCATCTCGCTCGCTGCCAGGCAACGATCGAGGCCGCACTGTGGAAGCGCATCAAGACGGCCAACCGCCGACGCGCGCGCAGGACGCCTGAGTAGGTGTAGTCGCCGGCTTCTGGCTGCTGACCTCGTCACCGTGGTCCTTTTTTCTTTCGCGGTCGTCGCGGCTTCGCGGTCGTCGCCGGACCCGGTGCGCCGCGCTCAAGGAGCTTCGCGGTTGCATGGAGGTCGTCGATGTAGCGAGCGGACGCCTCGGCCTCAAGGCGTCGCCGCTCCGCGAACGCGTCGTACGAGGTCGGTTGGCGCAGCGTGCGCGCCGTGGCATTCTCTTGAGGTGCGGTGGAACGACAAGAAGAGCCGGCGTTTCCAGGCCCTCCGTGCGGCCGAGGCGCGGGGACCGTTGACGGACGCGGAATGTGCGGAGCTCTCTCGTCTGCTCGAGGATCTCGACGCCGACGAAGCAGACGCGCTGCGCCCAGCGATGGAACAGATGGCCGTACATGCGGGAGACCTCGCGGCAGAGAAGGCACAGATCGAAGCGCAGGCCGACGCTCTGGCGCGCATCGTGGCTGAGCAGAAGGGGCTCCTGGCGGATGCCACCGCCTACCTCCAGACGCTGCGGGAGAGAAGCGCGGCCCTGGCGGAGGACTACCGGCGCCTCATGGGGCACGATCTGGCCCCGGCTCGCTGACGGCGCGATTCCGTGGCCGAGGAGCTCCGCACACAGGTCCGAGAGCGCTTTCGCGCAAGCTGTGCCTACTGCGGGGTTCACGAGGATGCCGTCGGGGCTACGCTGACGGTCGACCACTATCGCCCGCGCGCACATGGTGGCGCCGATGAGGAGGAGAACCTCGTCTACTGTTGTGCGCGATGCAACGAGCACAAGGGCGCATACTGGCACGAACACGATCCGCCTCATGTCCGTCTGCTCCATCCCGGGCAAGACGATCTGACGCAGTACCTGCACGAAAGCGACGATGGGCGTATCGTCGGTCTCGCCCCCGAAGGCGAGTTCTTCATCCAGCGCCTGCGGCTGAACCGCCCGCAACTCGTGGCATATCGGCGCGCGCGGCAG
Source organism: Kofleriaceae bacterium (assembly GCA_041495365.1). GTDB lineage: Bacteria > Myxococcota_A > Polyangia > Haliangiales > Haliangiaceae > JABFXX01. The sequence goes on from JBGQCL010000782.1 coordinate 3,170, forward strand.
GTGGAGGCCAAGCTCACTGTAGAGCTTGCGGCGAACCGCCGGCGAGTCGAGGAGCTGGAGCGGACAGTGATTGCTCTGCGCGCGGCGCTCGAATCCACTGCGGAGGAAATAGAGCGCCGGTCGAAGGGCCGCCAGGAGGAAGAGTGACTCGGCCCGGGGAAGGTCGAGCGGCACCAACCGCGTGACACAGCTCCGTGGGGTGTTCGCAGGCAACTCCGGCTCAGCGGCACCGCTCGTGGCCATTCGTTCGCGTTGGGCTTGCCTGCGAGCGGGCCGCGCTGCGGGTTGAGGACGCAGAACATCTGGCCGCACGTTCACGTCACGACGCCCGCTTCCGACGACCCATCCACCTCGAAGGCGACACCGCCGCCATCCCGAGCCGCGCGGCTGCGTGGCTCATGTTGGCCGACGTCCTGAGCGCTACGTGCCGACGCGAGCAGGTGCATGAACGCCTGATTTCGGCGTCAGCCGTCGCGCCAACCGGTCGACCGTGACATCTTGCAATGATGGCGGGGACGCGCTGTCGGCGGATCGGCGCCGTCCGCGCTCAGCCGCCCGGTGCGGCGACGACGGCCGCGGCTGTTGCTCCGCACGCCTTGGGGTTGCTATCCGCGACGACCGGAGCAGCATCCGTGTCCAGGCCGCCCAGGACGCGCACGAGATCCATCGTGGCCAGCGTCCGAACCGTTTCCTTGCGCAGTGC
>JBGQCL010000783.1:0-3843 GCA_041495365.1 Kofleriaceae bacterium
AGGTCCTGTCGGGCCGCGCCGAGTTCGCCAAGGGCAGCCCGGCCAACCCGATGAGCTACGACGAGGTCGCCGACAAGTTCCGCGGCTGCGCCGAGTTCACGAAGTGGCCGGCCGCCAAGACCGAGGCGGTGATCGCCGCGGTCAAGTCGCTCGAGACGCTGGCAGACCTCGGCAAGCTCGCCGCCGCGCTCACTGCCTGATCGATCGGCCACGATCGGCCACCGTCGGCCACCGTCGGCCACCGTCGGCCACCGTCGGTCGGTCTTGGCGCGATCGGGTGACGTTGCTATGTAAGGGTCATGCAGACCACGGGGGGTGGGGCCGGGTCCTCCGATCCGGAGCGCGCCGCGGCAGCCACGGAGCCCGGGGAGCGCAGCGACGCGGGCAGTGTGCCGTCTGCCACCGCCGAGACGAGGACCAGCGAACCGCTGGAGCCCGGGATGCAGGCGGGCGTCCCGCGCGCGCTTCCGCCGGTCCGCGACGGCCGCTACGAGATCCTGTGCGAGCACGGTCGCGGGGGCATCGGCTGCGTGTACCGGGCCCACGATCGCGAGCTGGGTCGCGACGTGGCGATCAAGAAGTTGATCTCGCGCGGCAACGTTCGCGACATGCGGTTCTTTCGTGAGGCCGCGATCACCGCGCGCCTCGAGCACCCCGGCATCGTGCCGATCCACGAGGCCGGGTGGTGGTCCGATGGAACACCGTTCTATGCGATGAAGCTGATCGCGGGTCGGCCGCTGCGCGATCTGGTCGCGGAGCGGTCGACGGTCGAGCACCGGCTCGGTCTGCTTCACCACGTCGTCGCGGTCGCCGATGCGATCGCGTACGCCCACGCCCGCAAGGTCATTCATCGCGATCTCAAGCCCTCGAACGTCATCGTCGGGGAGTTCGGCGAGACGGTGGTGATCGACTGGGGCCTGGCGAAGGATCTCACCGCGAGCGAGGGCGACGACGATGCCTGCGGCCCGTCCTCTGCCCAGGCCGATGACAGCCTCACGTCCGCGGGCAGCGTCCTCGGCACGCCGGCCTACATGGCGCCCGAGCAGCGGCGCGGTGAGGCGGTCGATCAGCGCGTCGATGTGTTCGCGATCGGGACCATGCTGTGGCAGCTGTGCTCGCTCGAGGCCGTGCCGCCCGCCGACCCGCCACTGCGCCGGGCCGTGCTGCGGCGCGCCCGGGTCGACGACGACCTGATCGCGATCATCGACAAGGCGATCGCCGGCGATCCGCAGCACCGCTACCGCGACGCCGGCGCGCTGGCGGCGGACCTGCGGGCGTTCACCTCCGGTGCTCGCATCGCGGCTCGCCGGTACTCCCCTCTTGCGGTGGTCGCGCACTGGATTCGCCGGCACCGGATGCGGGCGATCTCGGCGGCGACCGGCGTGGTGTTGCTCGTGTTGCTGGGAGGCACGCTGCTGCACGCGTGGGTGACCGAGCGCCTCGCGGACATCAGCATCACGCAGGCCGAGGTCGAGGCGGGCCGACAGGCGCTGCTGCACGACGACGCCGAGGAAGCACAACGCCACCTCGCCCGGGTGTACCTGCGCGGCGAGCGCTCCCCGGCGGTCGCGTTCATGCTGTCGCGCGCGCTGCAGCCGAGGTTCGCCGAACAGGCGCGGTTCACCAGCGCGGGTCGCATGTGGCCCGCGGTGTTCTCCCCTGATGGTCGGCAGCTGGTCACCACCGACGAGACGTCCGCCGATGTGTGGGACGCCGACACCCACCGCCGGCTGTTCACGCTGCCCCACGGCGCCGAGGTGCATCGCGCGGTGTACACCGCCGACGGCGCCCGGATCGTCACGGCCGCACCGGGCGACGTGCGCGTCTGGGACGCCACCCGCGGAGCGCTCGTGCGCGCGCTGACTCCACCGGCCGGCCGCGGCAAGCGGACGGACTATCACGAGGTGGCCGTGTCTCCCGATGACAAGCTCGTCGCCGCGATCGACGTGGGCGGCTCGGTCGCGGACGTCTGGGATGCAGACAGCGGCACCTCGGTCGCCGAGCTCCCCAACGACGGCTCGTCGTTTGCTTCGATCGCGTTCACCGGCGACGGCCGCTGGCTCGCGACCGGCGGCGGCAACGACGTGCGGGTGTTCGACACCAGGACCTGGGCGCAGGTCATGACCGTGGCAGGCCCCGGCATCTGCAGCCTGGCCATCGATCCGATCGCGCCGCGCCTGATCACCGGAACCGTCGACGGGGACGCGGCGATCTGGGCCATCCCGACCGGCGAGCGGCTCCATCACCTTCGCGAGCTCGGCGAGCCGGTCGATGCCGTGGCGTTCGCTCCCGGGGGGGCGACGGTCGCGACCGCGACCCGCGATGGCATGATCCAGGTCTGGGATGCATCGTCGGGGAAGCTGCAGAGCAGCGACCCCCAGCTTCGCAGCAAGGTCCTGTCGCTCGAGTTCGATCGGACATCGACGCTCGTCGCCGCCGGCGGCTCCAGCGGCAAGGTGCTGGTCGAGGACGCGGCCAGCGGGATGCCGCTCACCGTGCTCGAGGGACCCAGCAACGTCGTGTGGGCCCGCTTCGATCCGAGCTCGCGCCGCGTCGTCGGTGCCTCGTGGGATGGCACGGCGCGGCTGTGGGATGCGACGCCGCCCTATCTGCGCTGGCGCTCGCTGCCGGTCGGCGGCTTCTGCGGGATCGTCACCAGCCTCGAGCCCGATCGGAGGTTCGCGGCGGTCGGCTGCCAGGGTCACACGACGCGGGTCTGGGACACCGCGCACGACCGGCTACTTGCCGAGCTGCCCGGCACGACGCAGGTCGACGGCGACTTCATGTCGGCGCTGCCCGCGGTGTCGGCGGCCGGCGACCGCGCCGCCGTGGCGCACGACCGCACCGTCGTGATCTACCAGCTACCGGGCGGCCAGCCGCTGCGCACGATCGGTCATGGCGCCGCGGTCAATGCGGTCGCGTTCTCGGCTGCCGGCCATGACGTCGTCAGCGGTGCGATCGACGGCTCGGTGCTCGTCACGCGCGACGCCGGCGAGCCGGTCGTATTGCCCGGGTTCACGGCGGGTGTCGATGCGACGGGGTTTCTCGCCGACGGCCGACCGGTCGCCGCCGCGGGGAAGACGCTGCGGATCTACGATGCCGAGCGCCGCACCGTGCTCGCCGAGCTCGAGCTGCCCGCCCGCTTGCACACGCTGCGCAGCTCGCCGGATGGTCATCTCCTGATCACCGGTCCGCGCTCGATCGACGCGCCGACGCCACCCGTGCTCTGGGATGTCGAGCACTACCGCCGCATCGCGCCGCTCGTCGGTCATGTCGGCCTGGTGTGGTCGGAGCGCTTCGTGCGGGACGGCCGCGAGATCCTCACCACCGGCGGCGACGGCACCGTGCGATCGTGGGACGCGGCGACCGGCCGGCCGCTCCACACCTACCGCGGCAGCGCACGGTTCCTGGCCGATGCGATCGTCGACCCCGAGGGCGCGATGATCGTGGCCGCGGGCGGCGACGGCCTGGTCCATTTCTGGGACGCCGCGAACGAGCGGCCGCTGTGGACGATGCTCGCACACCAGCCCCATGTCATCGCCGTCCACTTCGAGGGCGGCGACCTGGTGACCCGCGGCTTCGCCGGTGACGTCGCGCGCTGGACCTTGCCGAAGCCCGACCTGGATGCGCTGCCCGAGCTGCTCCGCGAGCTGTCACGGTGACGGCGCGCGGCTCCGTCAGACCGGCAGCTCGAGCATCAGCTTGCCGTGGTTCTCGCCGGTGAACAGCTTGAGCAGCGCGTGGGGGAACTGGTCGAGGCCGCGCACGATGTCCTCGCGCGAGCGCAGCTTGCCGGCGGCCATCCACTGCGCCATCTCGGCGACCGCGGCGGGGTACCTGGAC
>JBGQCL010000784.1:0-3802 GCA_041495365.1 Kofleriaceae bacterium
AACCCCCACCACCAGTAGCCGTAGAAGAACACCACGCCGCCGACCAGCCCGACCAGCGCCCCGGACAGCGTCCAGGCGTTGGCATGCACGGGCAGCCGGGCGAGCGAGGCCACGACCGGGTGGAGCAGCCGGTCGACGTACTTGCGGATCGCGAACAGGTTCATCGGGACCGATGGACTCTAATCGAAGTTGCCGCCGGGCGGACAGCCCGCCGACGCTCGCCAACCATACGATCCATCAGGCCCCTCGGACGGTGCGCAATGTATTTCGCAGGGCGGCGAGGAACTGATCGAGCTGTTGCGCGGTGATCGACAGCGGAGGCTGCAACCGCAGCACGTTCCCGTGCAAGCCCGAGACCGTGATCAGCATCCCCTGGGCATGAAGATGGTCCTTCACCTTGCCTATCTCGGTCTTTCCGAGCACTTCGCGGGTGTCGCGGTTCTTGACCAGCTCGATGCCGCCCAGCAGGCCGGTGAACCGGACGTCGCCGATCCAGGGATCCCGCAGCGCCCACGCAGCCTCGGTGAAGTAACGACCCATCCGGGCCGCGTTGTCGATCAGGCCCTCGGCGAAGATCGTCTCGATCATCGCGATCCCACCGGCCGCCGACACCGCGTTGCCACCGTTGGTCGGTGTGGTGGCGCCGAAGAACGTCGCCGCGATCTCGTTGGACGCGGCGGTCAGGCCGAGCGAGCCGACCCCGCCGCACAGCCCCTTGCCTCCGGTCATGATCTCGGGCGACAGGCCGTAGTGGTCGATCGCGAACATCTTGCCGGTGCGGCCCATGCCGGTCTGGATCTCGTCGGCGATCAGCACGATCCCCCGCTTCTTGCGGGCAGCGTCGAGCCGGTCCCACCACTTCTGCGGCGGAGCCAGGCCGCCGACCGCCTGGATCGGCTCCGCGATCAGCCCGGCGGTGCTCGGGTGGGCGTCGAACAAGGCGTCGATGCCGTCGAGGCACTCGACCTTGCACTGGGTGTGCGGCCCGAACTTGCAGCGGTAGCAGTACGCCGTCGGCACCGCGTAGTTGTCGGTGCCGAGCGGCTTGCCCGCCGACTCGCGGTACTTCTGGTTCGCGGTGACCTCGAGCGAGCCCAGGGTCAGGCCGTGGTAGCCGTTCTCGATGTACGCGATCTCGGGCTTCTTGCGGAACTGCCGGGCCATCTTGAGCGCGACCTCGTTGGCCTCCGAGCCGCCCGTCGAGAAGAACGCCTTGTGGATGGTCCTGGGCGCCAGGCTCACCAGCTTCTCGGCGAGCCGGATCGCCGACACGGTGCCGTGCTTGCCGGACACCTGCAGCACCTCGTGCAGCTGCCGGGTGACCGCCTCGATGATCCGCGGGTGGCAGTGGCCGGCGTTGTTGACGAAGTAGCCCGCCGTGAGGTCGAGGTACTCCTTGCCGTGGACGTCGGTCACGGTGCAACCGCGCGCCTTCGCGACGATCACCGGCTCGCCGGCCGGGTGCGCCCACGGGCGCATCACGTACTTCTCGTCGGCTGCTTCGATCGCGTCGGCGTCGGGTATCTGTTCACCCATGGGAGCTCCCTGGCGTCAGTGGTTTCCTCGGTACCGCATGTCGCAAACTCAAGTCAAGTTCCAGCTTTAGCCAGGGTCGGCCGCGTTCGAGAAAGACCGGGGATCCGCGCCGGGATCCCGATCAGAGGGCCGTTCTGCCGCGAACGCGCGGCGCGCGCGATCCCAGACCCGGACCGTGTCGGATACCACCCGGCCCCCGTCCAGCTCGTAGATGCGGTAGCGCGCGACGCGATCCGGCTTGTTGTGAAGGTACGTGCCCGATGCAATCCCCCGGACCGGCACCGGGCCCGAGGGGCCGGGCAGCGCCTCGGTCATATCGCGATGCTCGTGGCCGTGGACGATCAGATCGGCACCGGCCTCGGCGATCACCTCCGCAAACGCGGCGTGGTCGCGCAGCCCGCGGATCCGGCTCTCGGCGCGCTTGCCCGCCGGCGGGTGGTGAATCGCCACCACCCGGATCTTGCCTGCGAGCCGCGGATCGCGCAGCGCGGTGGCGAGCCGCGCCAGCTGGCCCGCGCCGAGCCGGCCGTAGGCGGTGAACCACGGCGTCGCCCGGCTGGTCGACGTCCCGATCAGCGCCAGCTCGCCACGCACCCGGACGATCGGCCAGCGCAGCTCCGGCGGCGTCTCGTCGGGCGCGAGCGCCGCGGCGGTCCCCTGCCACCCCGGATCGCACGCCGCGTAGTCGGCGAACAGCTCGGCGAACAGCGGCACACCCTCGGCGACGTAGGCGTCGTGGTTGCCCGGGATCACGGTCACCGCGTGCGGCCCGAGCGCGAGCCGGTCGAACCGCGCTCGCGCGAACTCGAACTCGCAGCGCAGCGCGAGGTTGGTCACATCCCCCGTGCACAGCACATGATCGACCCCGGCGGCGTTGAGATCGCTCACCATGTCGTCGAACGCGTCGACGTGGTAGTGCCGGCTGCGGTTCGAGAGCAGGTTCATCGCGCCGATCCAGCGCTTGTTCGCCAGATCGAACCACCGCGCGCCGTCGTGCGACAGCAGGTGGAGATCCGAGCAATGCGCCAGCCGCACCTGCCGCCATTCGTAGCACAAGCGCGGCGGCCGGGCGCCCTGCCGGCTCGAGCGATCACGAGAATCTCTCTCGGCGTCACGCGAACCTCCCGCGCCGCCGCGGCTTGCCGGGCGCGCGCCGCGGCCGCACGGCTCAGGGATGTCCGGACTCGACCGCGCGCAGGAAGCGCACCGCGGCCGCGGTCGCCTCGGCGCTGGCCCCGCGCTCGCTGTGCGGCGCATGGCCGGCACCCGCGATCACGTGGACCGCGGCGCGCGGCAGCGCGCTCACCATGCGATCGAGCTCGCCGGGCTCGGTCCGCGGGTCGTCGGCGCCGTGCAGCACCATCACCGGCACGGCGAGCTCGCCGAACCGGTGGTCGAAGAAGTCGTCGTCGGGCGTCGCCGCGATGTCGAGCCAGGCCCGGCCGCCGGCGCGCAGCACGGTGCGCCAGTAGTCGTCGCCGTGGTCGGCGGCGAGCCGCTCGGTGACCCGCGGACCGAACTGGTCGGGGTCGTTCAGCATCGTCTCGAAGAACGCGCGCGACCTCGGCTTGTCGCGCTCGACGTGCAGCGCCTCGACGATCAGCGCGGTGATCCGCGACGGCCGGCGCAGCGCCATGATCGCGGCGATGATCGCGCCGTCGGAGTGCCCCCAGATCGCGCAGCGCTCGATGCCGAGCGCATCGAGCATCGCCTCGTGCTCGACCGCGGCGGCCTGGTGGAACCGCGGCGGCAGCGCCGCGATCCGCCGCGACTTGCCGTAGCCCGTGCGATCCGGGATCACGAACCGGCGCTCCGGCAGCGCCGCGATCTGGGCATCGAACGGATAGACCTCGTAGCCCCAGCCACCGTGCAGCACGAGCAGCGGCGCGCCGCCCGGCGGCCCGACGTCGCGGACGTGGAGCTCGATCGGCCTGGTTCCCGGCAGCAGCGGCGACTCCGCGATCTCGACGTACGGCACGCCGGACCGGTAGCGCGCCCGCACCGCGCTGTAAACGCCCGTCGCGGGCATCATGGAATGAACGGCGGCCGGCCGAGCACGGAGAACGCCGCCCAGGTCGGCGGCGCTGTGGCCCCCGTGGCGGCATCGACCGCAGTGAACGCCAGCTGTACCCGGGCCATCGCACGGGCGGGATCGACGGCCCAGTCCGGCTGCGCATAGAACGTGCTCATCACCGCGAGGGTCGTGGTGTCCTCCACGCTGCGGTCGGTGGCGATGACCGTGGCGGTGCCGGCCTCCAGCAGCGCC
>JBGQCL010000785.1:0-3789 GCA_041495365.1 Kofleriaceae bacterium
CGCCTTGAGTGAGCAGGCTCTCGACGATGTAGTCGTGAAACATCGTCCCGAGCAAGGGATCGTTTGCGTGCTGGTGCTGGTCTGCCATTGGTTCACCATGCTTACGGCGAGCGGTCTTTCCGAAATATGATTGAGGACACCACCAGTCCCGATCTCCTTGTTACCCTGAATACCCGGAAGTCGCCCCAACCCGTACATCTTCCTCCGCTGCCGTCGGTGCCTGCGCACCCCCTCCGCTGCCGTCGATGCCTGCGCAGCCCCGGACGGAGCACGCGACGCCGGCCTCGCCGTCCCTGGAGCTCCGGTTCCCAGCTCAGCCTGGGTGGCGGTCTGGCCGCCGAGAGCTCGAGCCGCGGGCGCGGCGATCGGCCCGTCGAAGTCACGCATCGAGGGCACCCGGGCGAAGGCGGGACGCGAGGCAGCAGTGCTGCTCGCGCGAGTTCGAGCTTCCTGCCCCGTAGGCAGCGCTCTTCCCGCCCTCGTTCCGTGGTGCAAACCTGCCGCGTACGCCCGCTTGCGCGTTGCGCGTGTTCCACGCGCGACGTCGTGCCGCGGACCGCTCAGGACGTGCATCGACAGCCAACGTCACGGGTGCTTAATCGCCGAATCGCGGACAAGATTCAAGTACGGATTGGCTCAACTCGACAAAAAACGTGCGCTGGGGTGCATTGGACGCCACATCTCGACGACGATGAGACGCTGGCCGCCAGTAAGTACCGGCAGCTCCTCGGTCGAGTGTTCAATAAAAAGTCGTTTTCCGACCTCTCATTGAACAACATCGAATGGGCACGTGAGCCGGGCTACGCGGCGGCAAGTCAACCCCTTGCCGTTGCTGACTATGCGCGTCTTCGGCCGTGTTCAATCAAAACGGATTTTCTACTTTCCATTGAACAGCGCCATGTTACCCCAGGCTGGGTCAGCTCAGCTACCCTTACCCTGACGGAGACCTCATGCTGGAGCTCCCGAGGCCGGGCCGGATCTTCTTGCATCTCGATCGGAGATGGTGCTGTCTTCTGGACATCGTGAGCGAAGCGCCCCCCAAGGACACGGTGACCAACGCGAAGGCGACCTCGGCCAAGCGTGGAACGCAGACAGTTCCAGATGCACAGCGAGGCGGTGTACAGGAGGATGACGACCGCGCCAAGGCGCTGTTGCTCTACGGTACCGACAGCATCTATCAGCTGTCGCCCCGCAAGTCGGGGATGAAGTACTACGAGCTCGGCTCGGACCCCGCGCAAGACATCGTCATCTCCAGCCAGTATGTTTCCGCTCGGCAGTGCCGCCTGTACCCCACTCGCTCGGGACTGAAGGTCGTGGATTCGAAGAGCAAGAACGGAACCTACTTCGAGGGCAAACGGCGGGCGTCGTTCCAGGTCGAGCCGGGCAGGACGTTCTTCGTGGGCGCCCGAATCAATCAACTGGTCCCCCTCAACGAACCGATGCGCGCGAGCTACCCGGCGCTGGCGGCGATCCTGGGGTACGAGGACGAACACGTCATCCACAGCGAGACGCCTTCGCCGAGCGAACTCATTGTGGCGGCGGTGGACGGCCCCCACATGCTCATCACGAGCGAGCCCAACTGCGAGCAGGGACGCCTCGCCCAGATCATCCACGATATCTCTTTGCTCCGTGATCGCACGCTGATCCCCTTCGAGCATGCGTCGGGGAGGCAGGAGCTGGAGTCGGATCTGTTCCAGCACCGCGCCGCCACAGTACTGCTCGATCTCAGTGACAACCACGAGAGAATCTCGCCAACTTTTGCAGCGCGATTGTTCTCGTTGCGGTACCAGACTCGGCTGATCGCGCTGGCGAGCGCGGTGGATGTCGCGAACGCCGCGCTCGGCGAGCGCTACGTCAGGAAGATGAAGCACATCTGGCTGGAGCCGCTGTCGGGCCGTGCCAAGGCCATCCAGCGACTGCTCGACATGGAGTTCCGAGCGCTCGGAGCAGACCTCCGTTTCAACGCGATGTCCGCGCATAATCAGGCCGCGCTTCGCAGTTACCGTTGGCCCGACAACTTCGCGTCGCTCCGTGCAGCAGCGCGCCGGCTGCTGGCGATCGCCCAGGCAGGCACACTCCGGGGCGCCGCACGCGCTCTCCAGATGGACCATGGCACGCTGACCAACTGGTACAGGGAGCAGGTGAGATTGGAGCTGAGGCTCCTCGAGTCATGACCCGACAAGCGCCAAGCCTCGACATGCGGCTGACACTGAACCTCGAGCAAGTACGCGATTTTCATCATTCGCGGCTTCGTAAGCTGTTCAATCGAGGGGACGATTTTCACATAGAATTGAACGCCCCTTCCATTTTTCCTTGGGATCGTGCTGTCTAGTGCCGTGGGCGAACCGGAGGTTTCTGCGCAGGCAAGGTGGAAGGGGAGCGAGGGTCTGAGCTGCGGCTTGCCTGCAAAACCAAACGAGGCAAGGGGCGACGGCACGATGGAGAACGAGATAGGCGGGAGCGCAGATCAGCCGACCCTACGGGACGCAGGCCCTGGGCTGGAACAGGCGGTCCGGGAGCTGTGTCGGTTGTTTCTGGACCTGGAAGTAGAGCGGGACGCCCTGGCGTCCGCGATCAAGGAAGCCGACCTCCTCGACATCGAAATCTCGGCAAGCGACTCGATGTGCGCCTTTCAGGGCGTTCAGCGCGCCCTTCAGGTCGTCGAGCATCTCGTGGCCGCTGCCCGAGCGGCTGAACAACGCGGGCGAGAAGCGCTACGCAAGCATCACCGTCAGCTTGACGAGCTGTTTCAGCGGGCAATGGAACAGACGCCGGGAAAAATCACCCATGACCTCCTTGCTAAGCTCCGTGCCGAGCTCGGCCCCGTCGATGGCGAGCCCGCTCACGAGAACGGTGACGCTCAGCCAACGAGCATCGGGCCGTCGGCCGAGATCGTGAGGGCGACATGACATGGGGTAATGGAGCATCCCTGGCGTGCCCCGTGCCATTCGACTCTCGTTCTGTCCTCCTCGATCTCCAAACGCTGGAGTGCCAGCTCGCCAAGGTGCCCCGGCATCTCGAAGCACTGCACCTAGCGTGGGCTCGCCCTGACCCAGGAGGTGTGCTGCGCGCGACAGCGCTTGCCGAGTGCCACATCCGCACGATGGCGCTCACGGCCGGACGTCTGAAGGCCCAGGTCGTGGCTGCGGATGACCTGGGCGAGACGGTCGAATCGCTGTCCGAGCTGGGGCTGCGTGCGGCACGGATGGTCGTCCTCGCCGAGCTGCCGACGTTGCGCGAGCTGGCGTGCCCCGTCCCCGGACATGGTCCGTCTCCCGGGCTATCCTGGGGGCGCTTCCGGGGCATCGACGACCTGACGGTCTGCGTGCACGACGAGCTGAACAGCATCACCACCGAGTGGCGCACCGGCCGGAGCCGAGCGCGCAGCGATCGGCCCGCGTTCCGTGCCGGGCTGCGAGCGGCATACGCATTGATGCGAAAGCTCGGAACAGCTTCCGAGTTCGCCCGTTTTCTATGGGACGGGCGGCACCGCGCGGACTGGCCTGCGCTGCAGGCGCTCTGTGGGCGCGCATCCCTCGCGCTGACCATGCGGCTCGATGTCGAGCCGGAGATGCCGCTGATGATCCACGTGAAGCCGGCCAAGGATCGCGCCGCGGAGCGGGCGTCGTGATCCGCGAAGCCCCGACGCGAGGTCGTGGCGTTGGTGGCGCGGTGACGGCCAAGCCGCTCGACACCCTCCGCGCTGCGCTCACCGATGCCGCAGGGTTCCTGATAGCGCTGAGGTCGGCGATCGCCGCGGGTGCCTTTGGGCGCGCTGCCGGGCTCGAC
>JBGQCL010000786.1:0-3776 GCA_041495365.1 Kofleriaceae bacterium
CCTGGTTCGCACCTACGGACACGCGACCACGGAGATGTGGCCAGCGGTTGGCTGGGCGCGCTTCAAGGACATCATCCGCATGCTGACGCCGCTGGAGCCAGCCGTTGACGGGGTGTCGTGATTTGGATGCGGCGAGCCTCGGCCTGCTCGCCGCGATCAGCACGAACAGCGGCACCAAGCTGGCGTTCGCGATCTCATCGGGGCCGCGCCGCTACTGGCTCGTGGTCGGCGGCGTGCTGCTCGTGCTCGCCGCGTCGTGGGCCGGATTCCTGCTCGCGCCCTGATTCGCGCGATCACTGCGCGGCGCTCATCCCTCTGCGACGCCACAGCGAGTTCATCGAAGTGCTCCTGGCGCACGATGTCGTGAACCGCGCGACGAGGGGTGGGCACGGGCGCCTCGGCCGGGTAGCCGATCACGAGCAGCGAGGACGGACGCAGCCCAAGCGGCGCGGCGACCGCCCGACTCACCGCGGCGTCGTCAAAGGCTCCCACCCACACGGTCGCGAGGCCCAAGGCATGCGCGGCGAGCTGGGCATGAGCGGCAGCGATGGTCGCGTCCTGGCATGCGTAGAGCACCTCGCCACGCTCTCCGTACCAGCTTCGCGAGCGGAGCAAGCTCATGAAGAACACCAGGACGAGGGGCGCCTCCGCCACGAACGACTGAGCGCGAGCGGCGCGAGCCAACCGCAGGCGCCGATCGGGCGAACGCACGACCACGACCGTATAAGCCTGCAGGTCGCCAGCCGATGGGGCGCGGTTCATGGCGTCGAGGATGGCGCCGAGCTGATCCTCGGAGACGTCCTTCGGCTCGAAGCGCCGAACCGAGCGGCGAGAGCGGAGGACATCGAAGAAGTCCATGTCCGTCGGAAATGCATGCGTGATACCAGCGCCGCGAGTTGCGCCACGGCTGGCGGCCCGGCGCCCCCGATCTGGCCGCGCACCTCGCGGCAGCGGCGCCCCCGAAGACGTTCTGAAAGCAGTGCCTCTACGGTCTCCACAGCTCGCCCAGGTCGTAGGGAAGGAGGGTCTCGACCTTTTCGATCTCCCGCGTCTCGAGACGTGCGCGCACCGCGGCGAGCACGGCGCGTGCGAGTCTGAACGCCGCGTCGGTGTCGATCCCCAGGTGGTCGGCGATGTCGTACAGGAACGTCGGCTGATCGAAGGTTGCCGGTCGCTCCTCGTGTTGTCTCACGCACCGGCCGATGAACATCTGCAGCATAGGCGGTACGCTCGCGATGAGCTCGCGCACCTCCGGGGCTTGCCCGCTCAGCCTCCACACGAGGGCGCAGAGAACTGCGGTTGCCGCATCGCACGCCGAGACCTCCTCGGGCAACGCGCCGCTTCGTTCGATGTCACGCAAGAACTTCTCGGTTTCCTCGTCGATGAGTTGCGGCTCTTGGACGACTCCGTGGACCATGTCAGCTACCCTTCCAGAGCTCGAGCAAGTCGCGCGGGAGCTGGTTCTCGCGTGCGACTTCATCTCGATCCATCGTCATTCCTGCCGTCCAAAGGCACAGCAAGACGTGGGCCAGCTCACCCCACGTCATCCACGAGCAAGCTGCGCGCCTGGCTCATCCGGCCATGTTCGCTGATTGCTCAACGGGTCCCGCGAAGAACGCGCACAGCTCTTCGTGCCGGTGGCATGCGTCCTTTCGGCCGAGCGCGATCAGCTCCGCCGCGAAGCCGCCATCGAACAGCAGGTATGATAGTAGATCGCCGGTGCGCATCGTGTCTGACTCGGCAAGGCAACGCATCACGCGCGCGACGATCCCGCGCTCGCGGCGCGCTAGCTCGGGGCTCGCGGCGTACTCCGCGGCGAGCCGACCCAGGTCGCACGACGGCCCAATGCGGAGCGCGGTCACCTCGCGGAGCGGCGCGTCGCCGCTGCGCGCGAGCTCGGCGTTGAGTTCGGCATCGAAACTGGGGCCGTAGCGCCGCCGACCCGCACGCAGCACCGTCGTCAACTGCTCGAGTCGCGCGAGATCGACCTCGGTGCGGTCCACGAACAGGGCATTCAGCGCCTTGCCTGCGAGGTAGAATGCCGAGGTCGACGTCTCGCGCCGTGCTTGCTCGTCGACCGCGCTGTTCGCTGGCGCGATCGGGTTGATCACCAGCAGGCGCCGCGCACCGAGGTGGATGCTCGGCGACAGCGGCACCATCTGGCGGAGGCCGCCATCGCAGTAGAGATCGCCGCCGATCGTCACCGGCGGCAAGAGCAACGGAATCGCCGCGGAAGCCATCGCGTGCACAAGCCGCAGGCGCGCCGGTACCGCGATCGCGCCCTCGGAGCTCCACGCGGGGACCGGCCGCGCGGTCTGGTAGAACACGACGGCACGCCCGCTGGCGACGTGCGTCGCCGAGATCGCGATGCCGCGCAGAATGCCCGAGGAGAGGTGCGTCTCGATCTGGTCGACCGGCAACGCGGCACCGAGGAGCTTCGCGATCGGGCGCGGATCGAGCAGGCCGCCCCGGGCGCGACCGAGCCGAAGCGCCCGCGGCAGCCGCGACGACAAATCGGTCGCCTCGATCGCCGAGCGCAGCAGCTCGATCGTTGACGGCCGCAGTACCTGACCGAGGCGCAACCCGGACCACGTGTCGCATGTGCGCGCCGCACCCCAGGCGGGGCGATCGGCAAATGCCGCGATCGCAGCAGCGTTGATCGCGCCTGCGGAGGTTCCGGACACCACCTCGAGCAGGCGGGTCCGCCCGACATCCCGCGCGACCGCGTCGACCACGTGGCAGAGCACCCCGGCCTCGTATGCACCGAGCGCCGCAGCGCCGGCGAGCACGACGCCTGCGCAGGAACCCGACGAGGCCGTCACGTGGACTTTCGCACGCTCCTCGTTGGGAGATCGGAGTTGGTTCTGCGGCATACTGGCCTGAAGAGCAACCGGCGTGCCCTGCTTCTGCTACAGGGCTGCCAAGATCCGCGCTCTAGGAGGCAGTCCTCGGCGCGAGGCGCGTACCGCGTGCGCACTCGATGCGGTCCGATTCTTGCTGCACTCATGCTATGTGTGGGAGCATTTCGCGCATGGCGCTGACGTCGGGATTCGCGGACGCGGCCCGACGCGGGAAGATGCGTTCGCAGAGGCCGCGCGTGCGCTTACTGCGGTGGTGACCGACGTGGATTCGGTGGTGCCGCGGTTCGCCGTACCGATTCGCTGCGATGCGCCCGACGACGAGCTTCTCCTCGTCGCGTGGCTCAATGCCGTCATCTACGAGATGGCGACGCGCCGCATGCTGTTCGGACGCTTCGACGTGTGCATCGAAGACCACCGGCTCGTCGCCGCCGCGTGGGGCGAACCAGTCGACAGCTCCCGCCACCAGCCGGTCGTCGAGCCCAAGGGCGCGACGATGACCGCCTTGCGAGTCGCCCGCGAGGCCACGTGGCTCGCACAGACCGTGATCGACGTGTGAGGCTGCCATGAATCTTACCGAGCTCGTTCAGCGCGACCCGACCACCTGGGAGATTCCACAGGCCGGCGCGATGCGCGTACCCGTCGTCCTCTATGCGGGCGAGGCGCTCGTTCGCGACATGGACGACAAGGTCCGCGAGCAAGCGTGCAACGTGGCGATGCTGCCGGGCATCGTCGATGCGGTGTACGTGATGCCCGATGCGCACTGGGGCTACGGGTTCCCGATCGGCGGGGTTGCCGCCTTCGATGCCGCAGCGGGCGGGGTCGTGTCGGCAGGCGGCGTCGGCTTCGACATCTCATGTGGTGTGCGTTGCCTGCTCACCGGGATTTCCGCCGGACAGCTCGCGGGCGTCGCGATCC
>JBGQCL010000787.1:0-3741 GCA_041495365.1 Kofleriaceae bacterium
CGACCACCGGCTCGATGTCGACTGCAGCGTAGAAGACTACGAGCTGTGCGATCGGTTCGCCAGGTCGACCGACGACCCGGAACACCACCCGTGCTTCCTCGGTCACTGTCCGTATCGCGATGTCCCGGATTGCCGCACGGTGTGCCCGAGCGGCTTCTGGGGGTTCCGGCACGACATCGGCGTGCCGCCCACACTCGGTGCCGGCTCTGGCGCGCCGGGGGACCTGCCGGCGCGGCTGTCGTGCTCGGGTGCCCCCAGCGTGCTCGTCGCGATCAGCATGGATCCGGCGATGCAGGAGCGCGATGCACACCTACGCAACCTTCAGGTACTGCTCGGTGTGCCGCCATGCGTCATCGCGACGACGCGCGCCACCATCCTGGACCGTATGCAGACCGGAGGCGCGCACCTAGTGTACTTCTACTGCCACGGGGGCGTGGACGACAACGCGCCATACCTCCAGGTCGGAGCACCGAATGAGCGGATCAGCCGCGCCACGCTGCTCGCCAAACGCATTCGCTGGATCAATCCGCGCTCGCTGGTGTTCATGAACGGCTGCCACACCACGGATCTCGAGCCCGAGCGCGCGATCGATCTGGTGACAGGCTTCATCCAGACCGCGCAGAGCTCCGGCGTGATCGGAACCGAGATCACGGTGTTCGAGCCGCTCGCGACCGCGTTCGCCGAGGCATTCATCGCCCGGCTCATCGCGCGCCGTACGGTCGGCGCTGCGATCCGCCTGGCGCGCCTGCAGTTGCTCAAGGACTGGAACCCGCTCGGTTTGCTCTATGTCCCGTTCGCGATGGCGACGCTGCAGCTCTCGCCGGCGGCCAGCTAACCTCCGGAACGAGTCTGGTAGCCTGGGCCTCGATCGCCCAGCGCCGTGGGTGCCGTCGAGGTCGAGTTCGGCGAGGTCGACCTCGGCTGCGGCACAGATGCCGTCGAGGCGGCGGCGCACGACACCGAGCGCGTCCTCTGCGGCAACAGCAGCACGCGGCCGGTGTGCGCGACGGGGAAGCGGCGCAGGCACGGGGCGCCCGACGCGACCGCGACGGCGATGTCGAGCGCGAGGAACGACTTGCAGGTCTTCGGCTCAATGGGGCCGTCGACTCTCGTTGACGGATAGCTATTCTCAACAAGATCAGAAGAGCTGTAGTTACATATGCTTCAATGGGGTCGCCGACTCTCGTTGACGGATAGGCTCGTCGACCGCCGGCAGTCGATCGGCAAGATCCTGCTTCAATGGGGCCGTCGACTCTCGTCGACGGATAGGATCCCCCGGTCCACGGGTCCGAGTCCGACGTGCAGCCGCTTCAACGGGGCCGCCGACTCTCGTCGACGGATGGGACAAGAAGCTCGACCTAGGCCAGCTGAACAACGCGCTTCAATGGGCCGCCGACTCTCGTCGACGGATAGGTGAACAACTGGCACACCGACCTCGGCAACTCCAGGCTTCAATGAGGCCGCCGATTCTCGACGAGCCGCAGCGCGGCCGTGCGGTGGCGCTGTTCGACGAGATCTCGGAAGGCAACGCGGTCGTGGTGCACCGCGAGCTGGTCCGCGAAGGAGCGCAAGCGTGCGTGCGCAAGGTGCAGCGCGCCGTCGCGGTCGCGGCCAGCCTGGACGATGGTCATGTGGGGTAGCTGACAACTATTCGGTTGTCACGCCGGGCCCGCACGCGCGAGCGTCTCGCGGCCGAGGAGCCATGTAGGTGTCAGGGGCGCGTGGCATATTCCACGATCGTCGTCACCGCGAAGCCAGTGCCGCCCTTGGGCTGCGACGGACGGGTGGTGGACAGCGACGCCGGGCCTGCGATGTCGACGTGGACCCACGGGGTGTCCTTGGCGAACGTCTTGAGGAACAGGCCCGCGGTGATGGCGCCGCCGAGCCGGTCACTAGTTGGTGGACCGGATATCCTGGCGATCGTGGAATAACTCGTGGAGCACGAGCAGGATGGCGAGGCGACGCTGGTGATCAGGCGCGCCGTTGCGCAGCGCCTCGAGCAGCCCGGCGCCGAACGAGAAGGTGCCGTGGGCAAGGCTGAGCGAGAAGTCGACGCGGTCGGGGCCGGCGTGACGCAGGGCCGCGAGGCGGCGCAGAAACGCGGGCTGTTCGGCGGGGGGAAGGGCGGCTGAGAGGTCGCGCTCGATGATGTCGACCTGAAGGGACTCGATCGCGGCGCGCAGCAGAGCGTCGACGTCTGCGCGCGCGGCAACGGACGCAGGGTCGTCCGGGAGGGCTGGCTCCGATCGAACGTCGAACGGTAGGGTGTAGACGGGCGCGTAGTGCTTGCCGTGGTGGTCGTAGAGGGTGGTCGTTGCGACGACGTTCGGGTTGATCGCGCGGCCGGCGAGGAACGCGAGCGAGGTGGGCCCACCGAGGAACAGACCGATCGAGGCGTGGCGGTAGCGCGCGGCGAGCTGGGTCAGCTTGCGGTCGAGCTCGGCGGCGAGAGCGCCGGCGTTGTCCGGGTCGACGGTGAGCGCGGCCTCGGGGAGCAGCTTCGCCACCGCGGTGAGCTGGCCGCCGCCGGCGGCGACGGCGGTGCGGAGCGCATCGGGATCATAGCGGGCTAAGACGTCGATGTAGACGGCGACTTCACCCGCCGCCGGGCTCGGCTCGGTAGGCAGGCCGTGCAGGACGAGCAGGTCACCCGGCGCGCCCGTGGAGGCGAGCGAGAACCGCTCGAGCGGTGCGCCGGGCTGACGCCGCGCGAGGAGCCACTGCGTGCCGGCGAACTTCGACAGGACGTAGCCGAGGTGGGCGAACACGGGCAGTGGGGCCTGCCCGCCGATGTAGAGGTGAAGGATCCGGCGCTCGCTGGTATCGCGCACGATGGCGGCGACGCGCTCGACCGCGCGAGCGAGGCCGATCCAGTCGATCGGTCCGGCGTCGGTGCCGTGGCGAACGACGCGCGGGGCACCGCCGTCTTCGCACAGCGAGAGGATGCGGCGCTCGTCGCGCTGATCAGGGAGCAGCGCGACGAGCTCGCCGGCGCTGACCGCGCCCTGGACATCGACAACGACGAGGATCTGCAGCAGGGTCGGCGTCACGGCGCGCGGCCATCCGGGAGAGCGAAGGAGATCCGCGAAGGCACGCGCTTGCCGTCGCGCGGCGTCAGGTCCGCCACGGCGATCCAGAACGTTGGCAGGTCTCCCGTGTGCTCGATCAGATTGTCCATGCCATCGGTGTGGAGCAGAGAGCACGCCAGGTCGGTGGCGAGGTGTCGCAGCTCGGCCGCGACCGGGGTCACGTCGATCAGGCGCTCCTTGAGCTGCTTCTTCTCCTTGCGGCGCTTGCGGACGGTCTTGAATGCGTCGCGCGCGTCCTGCCACGATTCGAAGCGGGCCGCGAAGATGTCCGGTAGGTGCTCGGGGCGGGGTGCTGGCGAGGGCGCAGCGCGATCGTGCTGGTCCCGAACGGCCGCTGCTTTCGACGCAGCCGCACGGGCCAGCGCCGCGTCGCGCTTGTCACGGAGCAGCGCGAGGTACGCTCCGAACGTCGGGGGACGCGCATCGGGGCGCCGCAGCCCCACGCGCTCTGCGCCGCCGTTGGGCTCGCCGTGGATCGTCACGAGACGGTGCAGCCAGCCGAGCTCCAGTGCGAGGCGCTCGGGGGTGATGTCGATCTCGCGCCGGATGCGGTCCTCGAGCCACTGCCCTGCCTCCTCGAGGCCGGACTTCTGGTTGCCACGGCCCGCGTGGGCCGAGCTCCACAGCGCGGTCAGCAGGGCCAGCGCGGCGA
>JBGQCL010000788.1:0-3730 GCA_041495365.1 Kofleriaceae bacterium
CCCGGACTGACCCAGGTCGCCGGCCACACCGGCCACAACAAGTGCCTCGAGGAGCTCGATGGCTGGGCCACCGCGGCGGCGCGCCGTCGCGAGCACGGCGGGATCCGGACGCTGCGGCTCGCCGGCCAGACCGTGACCTACGACCTCGGCGTCGCCCCGCCGGCCGGTGGCGTCGCCGATCTGATCCTGATCGACGGCGAGCTGCGCCGGGTCCCGGCCGCCGAGTTCTCGCTGCTGCCGCTCGCCGGGCTGTGCTGAGGGGTCAGGGGCAGCTGGTCCGGCCGGCGTCGCCGCAGATCTCGGCGGCGGAGCGCGCGACGCTCATCAGCCGGCTGCGCATGGCCGCGAGCTTGGATCACGACCTGGCACCCGCCGTGGCCCGGCCAGGCCGGCCAGCGAGCGCGGTGTGACGCCGGTCCTGCGCAGCCGGCGCAACCAGCTGGACCGTCGTTGCGCGCCGCCGCCGCGTGACGTGGCACGCAGGTGGCTATTCGTGGCTCCCCGGAAGGAGCCTTTACCTAGATGACGAAACGCATTTCCTGGATGGCCATGCTCGCCGCGGCCGGTGCCTCGCTCGGCGGATGTGACAGTGGCGGAGACGACGGGCCGACGAACGGCGGCGGCCCGCCGGTGCTCGCCCGGCCCTCGAAGTCGGGGACCGTGGCGATCACCGGCAACGACAAGCTCGTCGCGATGGTCAACCCCGAGACCGGCTCGATCTCGGTGTTCGACACCGCGACCGACACCCGGATCGCCAACGTCAAGACCGGCGCCGAGCCGAGCTCGATCGCGATCGGCCCCGACGACGACACCGCGTACGTCGCCAACCGCGCCGACGCGACGGTCGTCAAGATCACCGGCCTGACCACCAGCCCCAAGGTCAGCGCGCCGGTCGCCGTCGGCTCGGAGCCGACCGGCGTGGCGCTGTCGCCGACCGGCAAGCGGCTGTTCGTCGCCGAGTTCGCCGAGGGCCGGGTCAGCGTGATCGACACCGACACGATGAAGGTGACCGCGACGATCACCGAGCCCGATCGGCCCCGGGCGCTCGCGGTGACCAACAACGGCGACGCGAGCGACGCCGACGAGCTGCTGATCGTGCCGGAGTTCTTCGGCGAGCCGACCGGCCAGGAGGGCACCGACGCCAGCCGGACCGGCCGGATCCGGCTGTACAAGCTGTCGGACCTCGGCTCGGCCGGGTCGATCACCCTCGCGCCGATCGCGTCGGGGTTCGCACCGACCGACGCCACCGGCGCGGCGCTCGGCCCGGTGGTCCAGACCTCGCCCAACCAGCTCGCGTCGGCGATAGTCGTCGGCAGCAAGCTCTACGTGACCACGGTGTCGGCGTCGCCGGCGCCGCCGTTCAAGTTCAACGTCAACGTCCAGCCCGTGCTCGAGGTCGTCGATCTCCAGGCCCGGCTGCAGGACACCAGCGCGCTGGGCACGATGAACCTCGCCAGGCTGGTCAAGGAGCAGCTGGCGGATCCCGCGGCTGCGCCCGGCGCGCCCGCGCGCAACTTCCTCGCCGACCTGATCGACGTCGGCTTCGTCGGCAGCGACGTCGCCTACGCGCTGTCGCAGGGCGGCGACGCGATCCAGCGCGTCGTGCTCGACGCCGCCGGCCCCAGGCTCGGCTCGGACGCCAACAAGCAGATCGACATCGGGCTGGCGCCGGCCGGCAGCACGCTGGCGTGCCAGACCCCGACGGGCCTGGTCGTCGCGCACACCGCGGCGCGCGCCTACGTCAACTGCTGGGTCACGCGCAGCCTCGGCGTGGTCGACCTCGCGAGCCAGGCGCTGGTCAAGACGGTGGTGTCCGATGCGATCGCCGACGGCGAGAAGGACCTCCAGGCCGGCAGGCGGTTCTACTTCACCGCGCGCGGGCGGTGGTCCAAGGACAGCTGGGAGGCGTGCGGCTCGTGCCACCCCGACGGGCTGACCGACAACATCACCTGGATCTTCCCGACCGGCCCGCGCCAGACGATCTCGATGGACGGGACGTTCTCCAAGGCCGCCAACCGCGCGCAGAGCCAGCGCGCGCTCAACTGGACCGCGCAGTTCGAGGAGATCCACGACTTCGAGCGCAACACCCGCGCGGTGTCCGGCGGCCTGGGCGCGATCACGGGGGGCGCCTGCAACACGCCCGACGAGAAGGCTCGGCCGCTCGCGCTCGACGGCTTTCGCACCGGCAAGTCGACGGCGACCGGCACCGACATGGTGTCGGCCGCCGCGAAGGAGCTGCAGGACCAGCCGGGCGGCTGCACCAAGGACTGGGACCAGATCGAGGCGTTCGTCAAGACGATCCGGCCGCCGCGCGGGCTGCGCGCGCTGGACGCGGCGTCGGTCGCGCGCGGCGCGGCGCTGTTCGCCAAGGCCGGCACGCCGGGCGCCGACCCGAGCGCCGCGGGCTGCGTGCAGTGCCACGGCGGCCCGGGCTGGACGGTGTCGCGGCTGTTCTACCGCGCGACCACGCAGCGCACCGATCAGCTCGGTGCGACCGCGTTCCAGCCGCCCGCTGCGTTCCCGAGCGCCGCGGTGGTCGGCGCGCTGGCCTGGAACTTCCACACCGTGCAGCTCGCGGTCCAGCCGGGCTCGTCGCTGTTCGACGGCCCCGAGGCCGATGCGAAGGGGCTCGGCCCCGACCAGCTGGCGTGCGTGATCCGCAACACCGGCACGTTCGGCGTCCCGGGCGACGCGGCCGCGACCGGCGCGCTCGAGCTCAAGAACGATCCGACCACGATAGCTTCGGCGCTGCGCGCGCAGGGCCGGCTCGGCTACAACGCGCCGTCGCTCTACGGCCTGGCGCTCGGCGCGCCGTACCTCCACCACGGTGGCGCGCACACGCTCGCCGAGCTGTTCGACGACCCGAAGTGGAAGGTGCACGCCGAGGCCGGCAGCGCGGTGTGGCTGCACCAGGGCACGCCCGATGACATCGCGGCCCGCAAGCGCGACCTCATCAACTTCCTGCTGTCGATCGACGCGGCCACCGCCGTGCAGGACGTCCCGGCCGGGTTCGACGCCTGCCCGGCGAACGAGCTCTGAGCCGACCAGACAAGACACCGGCGGGCGTCGAGGGCGCGGTGAGCTGGGGCAGGGCGGCGAAGGTCCTCAGCGCGGAGGTTGTCGTACGTGGGCGAAGTCGCTACGCTATCTCCAGTGGTTGCGTCTGCCATTCCGCCCGGTGTCATCGATCGCATCGTCGAGGTGCTCGATCCGGACGAGGTCTGGCTGTTCGGTAGCCGCGCACGGCAGACGCACGGTCCGGACAGCGACTGGGACCTGCTGGCCGTGTTGCCCGACACGGTGCCCGACAGCAAGCTGGATCTCGCCGCCGTGTGGAACGATCTTCGGGAGCTGAGGCGCATGCGCGTGGAGGTCATCCCGATCCGCCGGCGAGACTTCGAAGACGATCGCCATACGCCCGGAGAGCTGGCGGAAGCCGTCGCGCGCGAGGGGCACCTCGTCTATGGACGATGACGCCCCGCGCAAGCGCAAGCGCAAGCCGATCGTGAAGCTGCTCGACGCGGCCAACCTCGATCTCGATGCGGCCGCGCGCCTCCTCGCCGAGCCCCCGAACGTCCTGGCGGCGAATCACCCCGCTGCTGCGGGGTAATGTGCGTCGCCGAGTTCGTCAGTGGGGATCGTCGAGCTCGCCGCCGGCGCCGCGCTGCGCGAGCTCGGGGTGGCGGGCGAGGAACCGGCGGAGCTGGTTGCGGTGCAGGCCGAGCGCGCA
>JBGQCL010000789.1:0-3712 GCA_041495365.1 Kofleriaceae bacterium
CGAGGACGACGAGGACGACGACGAGCCCGCCGACGAGGTCGCCAAGGCGTAGGCGGGCGTCGCGGGCTGTGGGGCCCGAATGGTGTCGGGGGGGACGCCACGACCGGGCGTTGCGGGGGTGCCGGGGGAATAGGGCGGCGCGGCAGAAGCCGGATCTCGCCGGGTCAGGACCTCATTTGGCCGTGAAATCGCTTGTCTTTGCCTGGGCCATCGGGCATAAGACCACCTCCTTTTCCGTTCGGCGGAACCAGCCATGCCCAAGGTCAAGACCCACTCCGGTGCGAAGAAGCGGTTCAAGCGGACCGGCACCGGCAAGTTCAAGTTTGCGCACGTGTTCAAGCGGCACCTGCTGACCGGCCGCACCAAGAAGCGCAAGCGTCAGGCCCGCAACGCGGCCTACGTGCCCGACGCGCATCATCATCAGATCGAGAAGCTCCTGCCGTACAAGGAGTGAGGATTCGCCATGCCCCGCGCCAAACGAGGATTCAAGGCTCGCCGCCGTCGCAACCGCGTGCTCAAGGCCGCCAGCGGCTTCCGCGGCAAGCGCTCCAGCTGCCATGCGATCGCCAACGAGGCGGTGCAGCACGCGTGGATGCACATGTACCGCTCGCGCAAGGTCCGCAAGCGGGACTTCCGCGCGCTGTGGATCCAGCGCATCAACGCGGCGGCCCGCGGGCTCGGCCACAGCTACTCCAAGCTGATGGGCAAGCTCGGCACCGCCGGCATCTCGCTCAACCGCAAGATGCTCGCCGAGATCGCGATCAGCGATCCGGTCGCGTTCGAGAGGATCGTCCAGGCGTAGCCGAGAGCGGATCTGGCCGGATCTGGGCCGGACCCTGAAGACCGTGACGGCGGCTCCGCAAGAGTCGCCGATTTGCTTTCTGGAAGCGAAATCCGCCGGGGCGCCTCGGCGAGCGAAGTGAACCGATGCCGACTGCCAGCGAGCTGATCGCCAACCTCGAACGCCTGGGCGACGAGTTTGTCGCCGCGATCGCCCCGCTCGGCGACGAGCAGGCGATCCGCGCGGCCCAGGCCGGCTACCTGGGCAAGAAGGGCAAGCTGTCCGAGGTCATGAAGGAGCTCGGCCGGCTGCCGGCGGGCGATCGGCCCGCGGTCGGCGCCGCGGCCAACAAGGTCAAGCAGGCGATCGAGGACCGGGTCGCGGCGCGGCTCGGCGAGCTCGCCGACGCAGTCGGCAAGCTCGACCTCGCGCGCACGGTCGACGTCACCCTGCCGGTGCGCCCGGTCGGCGGCGGTCACCTCCACCTGCTGACCCAGGTCCGCCTCGAGGCGATCCAGATCTTCGCCGAGCTCGGGTTCGTCGTCGCCGACGGCCCGCAGATCGAGACCGACTGGCACACCTTCGAGGCGCTCGCCATCCCCAAGGACCACCCCGCGCGCGACATGCAGGACACGTTCTACGTGTCCGACGAGATCGTGCTGCGCACCCACACCTCGCCGGTCCAGGTCCGCACCATGCTGACCCAGCCGCCGCCGATCCGGATCGTCGCGCCGGGCCACGCGTACCGCCGCGACGACGACCCGACCCATTCGCCGATGTTCACCCAGCTCGAGGGGCTCGCGGTCGACGAGGGCATCTCGTTCGCCGACCTCAAGGGCTCGCTGCTCCATTTCGTGACCCGGTTCTTCGCCCGCGACCTCGGGATCAGGCTCCGGCCGAGCTACTTCCCGTTCGTCGAGCCCGGCGCCGAGGTCGACATGCAGTGCAGCTTCTGCATGGGCAGCGGCTGCCGGCTGTGCAAGGGCACCGGCTGGGTCGAGATCGGCGGCGCCGGCATGGTCGACCCCGAGGTGTTCGGCCACGTCCAGATCGACGCCGAGAAGTACACCGGCTTCGCGTTCGGCATGGGCCTCGAGCGGATGGCCATGCTTCGCCACGGCGTCAACGACATCAAGTTCTACTACGAGGGCGACGTGCGGTTCCTGGAGCAGTTCTAGGCCATGAGAAAGATGAGCACAGAGCTTCCAGGTGCAGGGCCGCGCGACGCGACGCGCGGGGGCGGGAAAGCCCCCTCTCTATGATGCAGATATCGAACTGCCGGGAGCAGTCGTCATGAAGGTCCTGTGGAGCTGGCTGCTGGAGCTGTGCGACCTCGATCGCCAGCCGACCGCCGAGGAGGGCGCGCGTGCGCTGACCCGCGGCGGCCTGGAGATCGAGGGCATGACGAACCTCGGCGCCGGGTTCACCGGCGTCGTGGTCGCCGAGGTCGTCGCCCGGCGGCCACACCCCCAGGCCGAGAAGCTGACCCTGGTCGACGTCATCACCGAGCGCGGCGGGGCGGCGACCCAGGTGGTATGCGGCGCGAGCAACGTCCCGGCGCCCGGCCGCAAGGTGCTGTGGGCGCAGGTCGGCGCGACGCTGCCGGGGCCGGACGGCGCCACGATCACGCTCGGCGCCAAGCCGGTCAAGGGCGTCGTGTCGCCCGGCATGCTGTGCGCCGAGGACGAGCTCGGGCTCGGCGACGACCACGACGGGATCATCGTGCTCGACGAGCACGATCGCATGCCGCTCGGGGCGCCGGCGCAGCGCGCGCTCGGTGTCGACGACTGGCTGCTCGAGGTCAACGCGCCCGCCAACCGCGGCGACGTGCTCGGCCACCTCGGTGTGGCGCGCGAGCTGGTCGCGATGCTGCGCGGCAAGCTGGTCCTGCCCGACGCCGATCTGAGCGAGCTGCGCGGTGGCGATCGCCCGGCGCTGGACATCGCGATCGCCGACGCCGACGCGTGCCCGCGCTACACCGCGCGCGTGATCGCGGGGCTGCGCGTCGCGCCATCGCCCCGCCGGATCGCCCAGCGCCTGCGCAACGTCGGCGTGCGGCCGATCTCCAACCTGGTCGATGCGACCAACTACGCGATGTTCGAGCTCGGTCAGCCGCTCCACGCGTTCGACGCCGATACATTGACCCAGGGCGTGATCGGCGTGTCCCGTGCGGCCGACGGCGAGAAGTTCGTCACGCTCGACGGCGCCGAGCGCACGCTGGTGCCCGACGACATCGTGATCCGCGACGGCCTGCGCGCGGTCGCGCTCGGCGGTGTGATGGGCGGCCTGGACACCGAGGTCACCGAGCGCACCACGCGCGTCCTGCTCGAGGCGGCCAGCTTCGCGGCGCGCTCGGTGCGGCGGACGGCGCGCCGCCTGGGCCTGCACTCCGAGGCGTCGCACCGCTTCGAGCGCGGCGTCGACCCCGAGCTCGCCGCGCTGGCCTCGGCGCGCACCGCCCGCCTGATGTGCCAGCTCGGGGGCGGCCGGGTGCTCGGCGAGCCGATCGACGCGTACCCCGGCGCCCGATCGCCCGCGTCGATCCGGGTCCGGCTGCCGCGGGTGCAGCTGCTGACCGGCGTGGCGCTCGACGAGACGACCTGCTGCGATGCGCTGGAGCGCCTCGGGTTCGCGGTCCGGATCGGCACCCCCAGAAACCTCGATGGGGCGTTCGCGGCGACCCCGCCGTCGGCGCGCGCCGATGTCACCCGCGAGGTCGACGTGATCGAGGAGATCCTGCGGGTCGTCGGCTACGAGCAGGTGCCGTCGAGCCTGCCGGCGCTGCGCGGCGCCCCCGGCGTACGGCCCGCCAATCGCGGAGACGCGGCCCGGGGCGCGCTGGCCGCCGCGGGCGCGAGCGAGGCGATCACCTACGCGTTCCAGTCGACCGCGCGCTGCCTGGCGCTCGGCATCGCCGCGACCGATCGGCGC
>JBGQCL010000790.1:0-3690 GCA_041495365.1 Kofleriaceae bacterium
CTCCCCGCCGGCAGAGCCGGCAGGGCCCCTCCCCCCCGACTCGCTTCGCTCGTCGATCGCCGCGCTCTATGCCAGCAACACGTTCGGCTCGGTGCTCGGCGTGCTGGCGGCGGCGTTCTGGGCGATCCCCGGCATCGGGCTCGCGCGCAGCGCGGCGATCTGCATCGCGTGCAATCTGCTCTGCGCGGTGACCGCGCTGGCCGTGTTTCCGCGACCGGTCCAGCGCGCGCCGGAGCGGCCCCCGGTGGATCGGCGCGGCGCGCGGCGCGCGGTGACCTTGCTCGCGGTCACTGGCTTTCTGGGGATCAGCTACGAGGTGCTCGGCGTTCGAGTCCTCGGCCAGGTGACGGAGGAGACCGTCTACACCTTCGCGATGTTGCTCGCGGTGTATCTCGCGGGGACCGCGGCGGGTGCAGCCGGCTACCAGCGATGGCTGGCGCGCAGCCGCGATCGAGATGGCCTCGGTGATCGCCTGATCGCCGCGCTGGCGTCCGCCTGTCTCCTCGGTACGGCATCGCTGTGGGCGGCGGAGCGGGTCAAGGCCTGGGCGCTGGACGCGTTCGGAGCCGGCTTCGCCGTCGCGCTCGCGGCCGAGGCGCTGCTCGCCGTGCTGGCCTTCGGGCTGCCGACGATCGCGATGGGCGCCGTGTTCAGCCACCTGAGCCGCACGGCGAGCCAGGCCGGCGTGGGCTTCGGTCGCGCCCTCGGTGTGAACCTGCTCGCTGCCGCGGTCGCCCCGGTGGTGTGCGGCGTCGTTGCCATCCCCGCGCTCGGACCCAAGGCCGTGCTGCTCCTGATCGCGGCGGGGTATCTGGCGGCCGCCACCCGGCGCGCGTGGACCCGGCCGATGCTCTGGGTGCCGGCGATGGCCGCGCTGGTGCTCGCGGTCCTCGCGCCGCCGCTCCGGTTCGTCGATCTACCCGCCGGCGGTCACATCGTCAGCTACCAGGACGGCGTGATGGCCGCCGTGAGTGTCGTCAAGGACGCCGCCGGCGTCGCGCGGTTGCGGATCGACAACCGGCAACAGGAAGGCAGCAGCGCCACGCGTCGTGTCGACAGCCGGCAGGCGTGGCTGCCCTTGCTGCTCCACCCCGCGCCGCGCCGCGCGCTGTTCCTCGGCCTCGGGACCGGGGTCACGGCGTCGTCCGCCGCGGATGACCCGGCGCTCGAGGTCGACGTGGTCGAGCTCCTGCCGGAGGTGATCGCGGCGTCGACGCACTTCATCGGGCAGGCAGAGTCGCGACCCCGGCTACACGTGATCGCGGCCGACGCGCGCCGCTACGCGCGCGCCAGCGATCGCAGCTACGACGTCATCGTGTCGGACAACTTCCATCCGGCGCGGAGCGGCTCGGCGGCGCTGTACACGGTGGAGCACTTCGAGGCCGTGCGCCGGCGGCTCGCGCCGGGCGGCGTGTTCTGCCAGTGGCTCCCCGTGCATCAGCTCGATCTGGCCACCGTGCGCAGCATCGTGCGCGCGTTCGTGACCGTGTACCCGACGAGCTGGGCCGTGATCGCGAGCAACAGCCTCGAGACCCCGGTGCTCGGGCTCGTCGCGCGCCGCGACCAGGATCGGTTCGCCATGCCAGGGCTCATCGATCGGCTGTCGCGCCTGGCGTCCCGGGTGCGGATCGCCGAGCTCGGGCTGGAAGACGAGCTGGCGGTGCTCGGCAGCGCGATCGCAGGGCCCGCGGCCCTGTCGCGGTTCGCCGCCGGCGCCTGCGCGAATACCGATGATCATCCGATCGTGGCGTACACGGCGCCGCGCGCGACCTATGCGCCCGATTCGACCCCGCGCGATCGGCTGATCGCGCTGCTCCGGGAGCTGTCGATCGAGCCCGGCGAGCTCGTGCTCCCGGTCGCCGATCCGACATGGAGAGATCGCCTCGCCGCCTACTGGGCGGCCCGCAACCGGTTCGTCGAGTCCGGCCGGGGCGTCCGCCCGTCGCCGAACGTGCGAGACATGCTCGCGCAGGTGCGCGAGCCGCTGCTCGCCGTGCTGCGGATCAGCCCGGACTTTCGCCCGGCCTACGATCCGCTGCTGGCCATGGCGAGGGCGCTGGCGCGGTCGGACGTCTCCGGCGCCCGTGCGCTGCTCGGCGAGCTGAGCCGGTTGCAGCCGGCGCGATCCGAGGCGATCCAGCTGCTCGCCGCGCTGGGCGCTGAACGTCGGTGATCGCGCCGGGCCGGCCGGGCCGATCGGGGGCAATGGCTGCTCGTGGCAAGCGGCAGCGGCGGGCGGCGGTGGTCCGTCGTTGCGACGCTGGCGGTGTTTGGCGCGGTGATGGACGGCACGGCGATGGGCCTTGGCCGTGGCTCGTCCGGCGATCCCCAGCGCTCGAGGAGCGGGGTGGCCTGCGCATGCGCCCCCGCATGGTTCGTGTCGTGCGCTCGAGCGTCGCCACCGACGCGAGCCCGGAGGCGTTCGGCGTCGCGGCATGTGACTGCCGCGGCGCCGCGCTGCGCCCGGTGCGCGCCGCCGCTGACCATCGTGAGTGGCTCGGTGGTCGACCGGCACGTCGATCGGTGGGTCCATCGATCCCGGAGCGGCAAAGCATGGCAATGCACAGAGACAGGTTGATTTTGATTGACAGGATCATGGCCAATCTCGGGATGCGAGTCGAGAAACCCCATGTGATCCTGCACGGCGAGCGCCAGATTGCGATCTGCGCGCGCGACGCGAGTCGGAGGAAGGAAATCGAGGTCCCGTGCATTTCAACGCGGGAGGTCGCAGCAGGTGGAGTCGAAATATCGCGTGCTACAGAAGGCACACACGCGAGGCAGTGGGCCTGCGAGAAGGAACGGCGTCATGTTGCTGCAGAGTGCAAGCGAGATCACCGACGACCAGGAAGCACCGCCCGCCGACGACGGCCCGTTCGAATGGCAAGAGGTGGGGCGCCGGCTGCGCGAGTACGCGCGGCATCGCGCATCGCTCGACGCCGCCGAGGCGTTCGACCTGGTGCGCGCCGAGCAGCTCAAGCTGCACTTCTTGCATGGCTTCGCCACCATGTACGAGTACCTGGAGCGTGTGCTGGGGTATGGCCCGCACGCGGCGCGCGAGCGGATGCGGGTGGCGCGCACGCTGGCAAAGCTTCCGCAGACCACGGCGGCGCTCGCCCGCGGTGCGCTGACCTACTCGGCAGTCCGCGAGCTGACCCGGGTGGCGACCGCGGAGACCGAGGCGCACTGGCTGGCCGCTGCGGAGGGCATGGCGGTCAACCAGATCGAGCGCCTGGTCGCCGGCCATCAGCCCGGTGATCAGCCGGAGGATCCGACGCACCCCGACCTGCGGCCCCGCGTGGTGCGGATCGAGCTGCCGACCGAGGTCCATGCGCTGTGGCGGCAGGCGCGCTCGGCGATCGCCGCCGAGCGCGGCGCGGAGATCAGCGACGCGGACTTCGTCGAGTCGCTGTGCCGCGGGGCGATCGCTCCGGGCACGGGCGCCGCGGGTCCGAGCCACCAGATCGCGTACCAGCAGTGCCCGGACTGCCGGCGCGCGACGCAGAACGGCGCCGGGCGGGAGATCGACATCGCGCCCGAGGTCTTCGAGCGCGCGTCGTGTGACGCAAAGATCCTGGGCTCGCTCGACGCAACGACTCCCGAGCGCGCGACGACCACGGTGACGCCGCGACTGCGCGAGCAGGTGTTCGCGCGCGATCATCACCGTTGCACCGTGCCCGGGTGCCGGTCGGC
>JBGQCL010000791.1:0-3685 GCA_041495365.1 Kofleriaceae bacterium
CCCGGCTGCGCGACGTCGAGGCACTCGCCGATGACACCGCGCGCCGGCGCGAGCTGCTCGACCGCCTCGACCCGGCGGCGCCGGCGTGGGCGGCGTTGCTGCGCAAGCGGACCGCGCCCCACCACGGCGGCGAGCCGCCGGGCAGCCTCGACGACGCGCTCGCCCACCGCCTGGTCGAGCAGGCGCTCGCCGAGCTGCACACCGTCGACCTCGAGGACCTGCTCGGCCAGCTGACCCGCGTCGGCCAGAAGCTCCAGGACACCACCGCGCGCTACGTCGAGGCGCTGGCGTGGCACGCGCAGTTCGGCCGCACCGCGCTCAAGCAGCAGCAGGCGCTGAGCGGCTGGCTCGCGCTGCACAAGAAGATCGGCAAGGGCACCGGCAAGCGCGTCGGTCGGCTCAAGGACGAGGCGCGCAAGACCCTGGTGGAGTGCCGCAACGCCGTCCCGGTGTGGATCATGCCGCTGTCGCGCGTGGTCGAGAGCTTCGACATCGCGACCACCAGCTTCGACGTGGTCATCATCGACGAGGCCAGCCAGAGCGACGTGCTCGGCCTGGTCGCGTTCGCCATGGGCAAGGAGATCGCGGTGGTCGGCGACCACGAGCAGGTCAGCCCCTACGCCGTCGGCTACAAGACCGAGATCATGGCCGGCCTGATCGACGAGATGCTGATCGACATCCCGAACAAGCAGCTGTACGACGGCCGGACCTCGGTCTACGACCTGGCGCGCCAGTCGTTCGGCGGCACGATCCGCCTGCTCGAGCACTTCCGCTGCGTGCCGAGCATCATCGAGTTCTCCAACCAGCTGTGCTACTCCGGCGAGGTCCGGCCGCTGCGCGAGGCCTCGGCGGCGCGGGTCGAGCCCGCCCTGATCGCCGTGCCCGTCCCGGGCGGCGAGGCGATCGACAAGGTCAACGAGAAGGAGGCCGAGGTCGTCGCGTCGCTGGTCGCCGCGATCTGCCGGTTCCCCGAGTACGACGACTGCACGATCGGCGTGATCTCGATGGTCGGCACCGAGAACGCGCTGCTGGTCGACGCGATCCTGCGCCGCCGGCTCACCGTCTCCGAGTACCAGAAGCGCCGCCTGCTGTGCGGCAACGCGTTCCAGTTCCAGGGCGACGAGCGCGACGTCATGTTCCTGTCGCTGGTCGACTCGCCGGCCGCGCTGCCGCTCGCGCTGCGCCAGCGCGACGACGCCCGCAAGGTGTTCAACGTCGCCGCCAGCCGCGCGCGCGACCAGCTGTGGGTCGTCCACTCGCTCGACCCCGGCCGCGATCTCAAGACCGGCGACCTGCGCCTGCGGCTGATCGAGCACGCCGAGTCCGGCGGCCACGCCGCCCCGGAGCTCGCGCTGTCCGAGGCCGTGTTCGACTCCGCGCTGCAGGGCGAGCTGTGCCGCATCCTCGACGGCGAGGGCTACCGCGTCGTGCCCCACTACGCGGTCGGCGGCAACGCGATCGACGTCGTCGTCCAGGGTCCCGGCAACGCCCGCGTCGGCATCCTGTGCGACGGCGGCAAGCTGCTGCCCGACCACGATCTGCCCGGCGTGCTCGAGCACCAGATGATCCTCGAGCGCCTGGGCTGGAAGCTGATCCGGGTCCGCGCCTCGGAGTACTTCCGCGATCCGAAGAAGGAGCTCGAGCACCTGCGGCGCCGGCTCGGCGCGCGCGGCGTCAAGCCGGTCGACCCCGAGCGCGCCCGCAGCCGCGGCAAGCCCGCCGAGCCGCCCGGCCCGAGCCTGCACGAGCGCGTCATCCAGCGCGCCGAGAGCATCCGCAGCCGGTGGAACATCGCGCTGCCGCCGCGGCCGGCTCCCGACGCCGCGCCCCCGCGCCCACCGGACGCGACCTGAGTGGGCGGTCCTGAGCGGCAGAGGCAAACCGGCACGCGCTCCGGGCAATCCGAGCCATGGCTGCCGATCGGGCGCGCCGAGTCGGCGCGCTGAACACAGTGTCGAGGACCGGCGCTGCAAGCCTGCGATCGCATGGCCTGTGATCCGGCACCGCGCTTGCTCGTGGGCCGCACCATGCGAACCAACTCGTTCCTCGGTGTCCTGACACTGAATCTCGGGATCTCCCTCGTCGCGGCGTGTACCGACCCCATCGAACCGACGACCGCGACCCACGAATCCGCCGTGAGCACCTGTTACAACTTCTCTTCCCTCACGGGCAGCTTCGCGGTCGGAGATGTCTTCAACGCGGCCGACGTCACCGCCAGCTTCCTCGAGTTCCAGTTTTCGAGCGGCGTGTGGACGGCCGGTGGGACGGCGTCGGTCGTCACCTCCAGCAACGCCGGCGGAACGCCCGTCAACGAGCTCAACCTGAGCAACATCCTGATGCGCGTGACCCCGGACACCGCGTCCACCGGCGTGAGCTATCGCTATGCGGACATGGGTGGCAACGTCAACTTCGGGGTCAATGGTGACTTCCGCAATGTCGCCGACATCAGTAGCCTCGATGGCACCGTGGTCGGCGGCTGCGACATCATGGTTACCCGGACGAACGTCGCCGGCGGCTACCGGGGCTTCGTCATGATCACGCCGCCCTCCGGCGTCACGATCGACCGGTTCGCGGTCGGTGGTCAGGAGTTCTACGTCGACGACGTCTGCCACTAGTGTGCAGGGCGTAGCGCGCGGGAGAACGCGTACACGCGGCTCGCCGTGGGCTGCTGCGCGATGGGCATCGGGGACCGCGCCCGCCGAATCACCACCGCGGCATGCGCGAACCCCGCGAGGTATGTGCGGGGGCAACGAACGGCCTATCCAGATCACGGTCGCGGCGCCCCGAGCCCATCTGCTCGCGGTCGCCCACGGCAAGCCGCGTTGGCGTCTCGCGATCGCCCCTCGAGGAGCTTCCGTTCCGGACTCGCTCGCCTCGCCGCTCCTCCGGCTGGGCTCGGCGTGTCAGCACCCGATCAGCGGCCACCGCGGGGCACCCAGGCGTTCGTTCGCTCTCCGGAGGCGACCCACTCGCTGCGCGCGCCGCGCTGTGACGAGGACGCGCCGGAGAAGGATCGACACGAGCGGATCGTGTCCGCGACCCGATCCGGTCCTTCCAGAGGGCCGGAGTCGACCGCGGACGCGCAGGTCCTCGGGCAACTTGCACCAGTCCAGCGCGTAGGTGCGTCGTGTGAATTCGGCTGCTCGCTCGAGGAGGCGACGATCCATGCCGGGTCCGGATCAGGCGCTCCCGGAACTCGCGCACGGTCCCTCGCGGTCAGGTGACCCCCGCTGTGCTGCCGTCCCGGCTGGGACGCGCTCTCTCCCGAGCCCTGGTCGGCGAGTCAGGGTTCGCCGACATGTGCTCGAAGATCTTCGCGATGCGCCCCCGGATCAGCACCTGCCGCGCCTCGGGGTCGAGCCCGATCGGCAGCGGTGGGCCATACACCCAGTGAACCTGGATCCCGTACGGGGCCTGGCCTTGCATCACCAGCAGGCCATCATGCAGTGCGGCGTGATGACCCGAACACAGCAACGTCATATTCCACAGCTGGTGTTTGCCACCCTGGGCCTGCGGCACGATGTGGTGGATGTCCAGATTGCGAGCCGACCGGCACCCGGGCACGGTGCAACGGTGATGATCGCGCGCGAACACCTGCTCGCGCAGTCGCGGCGTCACCGTGGTCGTCGCGCGCTCGGGAGTCGTTGCGTCGAGCGAGCCCAGGATCTTTGCGTCACACGACGCG
>JBGQCL010000792.1:0-3684 GCA_041495365.1 Kofleriaceae bacterium
AGTGCCGGCGCGGTCGGGGCGATCGGCGCGGTCGGGCCCCGCCGGATCGACCCCGTCGCGCGCGGGGCGGTCCGGGCGATCGCGGCGCGCCAGGAGGTCACTGGGGTCGGGGCGGTCGGGGCGATCGGCGCGGTCGGGCCCCGCCGGATCGACCCCGTCGCGCGCGGGGCGGTCCGGGCGATCGCGGCGCGCCAGGAGGTCGCTGCGGTCGGGGCGGTCGGCGCGGCCGAGCAGGTCGCCGGGGTCCGCGCGGTCGAGGCGGGCGATCGGATCGGTGCGATCCGCCAGGCTGATCCGGAGGCCGCCGACCCGCTGGAGGCGCGCGCCGCGCTCCGGCCGGTCGGTGCTGTCCGGGCGGTCGGCGTGCTCGGGCCGGTCGACCCGCTCGGGGCGCTCGCCGGGGTGAAGCGCCTCCTGCACGCTGCGCTCGCGCATCGCGCGCAGCTTGTCGGCGGCGGTGACCAGCGGCTCGCCGGCGGAGTCCGGGGCATCGAGCGCGATCGCGGGGGCACCGCTGCCGCCGATCGGGATGCGCCACGGCTCGTCGTCGTCCTCGGCGATGCCGAGCAGGCTGATGTCCTCGCCGACCACGAGCTGGCCGAGCGCCATGCCCGGCCGCCACGGCGCCTCGATCAGGGTCAGCGAGTGCGCGTAGCAGTGCAGCCGGACCAGGCCGCGCGCGGTGACGAGGATCAGCAGCGGCGACGCCGGGTGGTGGATCACGTCGTCGATCGGCACGCCGAGCACGTGGCGGAACGGCCGGCCGTCGGACAGCCGGCACACCAGGATCTCGTCGCCGCCGGGTCGGGTCACCCAGAGGAAGCCATGCGCCGGACCGACCGTGCGGGGCGGCGGCGGCAGCGGCAGCTGCATCCGCAACAGCGGGCGCCCGGACACCGCGTCCCAGGTCTCGAGCTTGCGGAGCAGGCTGAGCAGCACCTGGTTGCGCTCCAGGCCGACCGCGAACTCGACCGGGCTGCCGGGGTCGATGGCCTGGATCGCCAGCGCGCGGCCGGCGATCCGCACGATCGTCACGGCCTTGCCGTCGAGCGAGACCAGCACGAGCCGCGACCCGGTCAGCGCGGCGATCCGCATCGCGGCGTCGAGCTCGTGGCGGGCGACGGCGTCGACGCAGGGCGGCTGGTACAGCGCGATGTGGTGGCCGGGCTCGCCGCCCGCCGCCGGGGCCCGGGCCACCACCGCCAGCACGCTCGGCGGCCCGACCATCACGAGATCGGCGTCGTCGGTCGGTAGCTCGATCCGCGCCGCCGCCGGGCCGGCGCCGCCGGCGAGCAGCATCACCTCTCGGCCGCGCTTGACCGCTGCCCACTGGCCGTCGGCAGACGTCGAGATCGACGTCGCGATCATGGATGCTTGGCGAAGCCGCGGATGATCTTGACCAGCCCGTCGAGCACGTCGGGGTGATCGGCGAGCTGCGGGTTGCCCGGCATCGCGGGGCTCTTGCCCACGCCGGTGCCGCCCTTGAGGATGATCTCCTTGATCTGGTCGTCGCTGACCATGGCCTGCCACGCCGGGTCGGTGTAGTTGCGCGGCCTGGGGTTGAGGGTCGCGGCGGCGGGCCCGGTGCCGGTGCCGTCGCCGCCGTGGCACATCACGCACACGGTGTTGAACATCGCCTGGGCCTGCGACGGCTGGCCGGCGGCCGAGCGGCCGGGCCCGCTCTCCTGCTGGGCGTTGGGCGTGCCCGAGCTCGGCGGCGGCGGCTCATGGTTCTTGCCGCAGGCTCCGGCGAGGATGGCGAGGGAGAACGGGATCGAGGTCACGAGGCGGCGCATGGGCGCGCCTATTGTGCCGCGACCGCCCGGCGATTGCACCCGGCGGGCGCGCTACGGCGAGGCGGCCGGCCGGACGGTGGTCCGGTGGGACCAGGCGCGCTGCACCCGGCCGCCGGCGACGGTGAGCTGCAGCTCGACCACGCGGACCGTGCCGTCGCACGCCACGTCGCCGGTCGCGCGCAGTGTGGCGGCCAGCCCGCTCGGCTCGGGCGTGTACTGGTAGCTGAACCGGTGCTCGCCGTCGATCGAGAACGCCAGCTCGCGCCAGCCCGGCGCGGTCCACAGCGCGGGGTCGACCGGGCAGGTCCCGCCGCGCTCGCAGCAGCCGGTCGGCGGCGTCGGCCCGGCGGCGGTCGGCGGCACCCGACCGGTGGCGGCGACGCGCGCTGCGACGCAGTCGGCGAGGTAGCCGAGCAGATCGTCGGCCTCGGCGGCGCGCAGCTTCGCCGTGCACGAGCGCCGGGCCGCCGGGCAGGTCGCGATCGCGCACAGCGCGATCAGCAGCAGCGCGTAGCGCAGGCGTCGCCACCACATGGCCGGATCACCCTAGCAGACCGGCCGGCCCCAGTCCGACGATGATCCGCAGCTCGCGCGGATCGGGATCCGTCGGAGCACCGCCGCGGTCATGCGCCGGGCGCTCCCAGCGCGCCCCACGGGGGGACCGCGTCGAGCACGCGCAGCACGTTGCCGCCGAGGATCTTCTCCAGGACGCGCGGGGCGACGCCGCGGCGCGACAGCGCGACGGTGAGGTTGGGCAGCGCCGCGACGTCCTCGAGCCCCTCGGGCGGGACCACGAAGCCGTCGAAGTCCGAGCCCAGCGCCGGCAGGTCGTCGCCCGCGACGTCGATGATGTGCAGCACGTGGTCGACCACCGCGTCGATCGAGGCCGAGCCGAGGTAGCGGCGCGCGAAGATCACCCCGACGCAGCCGCCCCGGTCGGCGACCGCGCGCAGCTGCTCGTCGTCGATGTTGCGCCAGTGCCGGTGGACGCCGAGCACGCCGGTGTGCGACACCATCGGCGGGTTGCGGCCGACCTCGAGCGCGTCGAAGAACCCGCGCCGGTTGATGTGCGCGAGGTCGACGATCACGCCGCACCGCTCGCACGCCCGGACCACGTCGCGGCCGAACCCGGTCAGGCCCTGGGCGGCGTCGGCCCCGCGGCCGTACGACGGGCGGCCGATCGCGTTGGCCGAGAAGTGGAGCAGGCCGAGGTAGCGCACGCCGCGCCGGGCGAACGCCTCGATCGCCTCGAGCTCGCCCTCCAGCGCCTGGCCGCCCTCGATCCCGCCGAGCGCGGCGATCCGGCCGGCGGCCTTGGCGGCCCGGACCTCCGCGCCGCTGCGGGTCCAGGTCAGATCGCCGGGGTGGCGGGCGATCGCGTCGTCGAGCGCGTCGAGCTGGCGGGCGACGCTGCGGGCGCAGCCGCGCTCGGGGTAGGGCGCGGTCCAGAAGCTGAAGAACTGGCCGGCGACGCCGCCCTCGCGCAGCCGCGGCACGTCGACGTGGCCGACCAGGTTGATCCGCCGCGGCATCGGATCGTGCCGCATCGCGAGGTCGTAGCCGAGCTTGTCCATCAGCTTGGCGGTGTCGGCGTGGAGATCGAGCACGCAGCACTCGCCGTGCAGCGCGCGGGCCTCGTCGAGCGACAGCGTCACGGCCGGCCGGCTCCGACGGTGCGCAGCGGCTCGGCGGCCGGCTTCCAGCGGTCGCGCGCGACCTCGAGCACGGCGAGCGCGCTGTCGACCCGGTTGAACGGCGGCATCACGTAGGCGCCGTGGACGCGCTGCTTGACCGCGGCGAGCGCCTCCTGCGCGATCCGGATGCCCTCGGCGCGCGCCGCCGGCCCGCCGCCGACCCGCGCCATCCGCTCGCGGTACTCGGCGGGGAT
>JBGQCL010000793.1:0-3660 GCA_041495365.1 Kofleriaceae bacterium
CGATCTGCGCGTGCGCGAGGTCTACCTCCGCCCGGGCACGACGTTCCGGATCGGCCACACGCAGATCCAGTTCCAGCCGATGTCCGACGTCGTCGACATCGAGCTGTCGAAGACGGATCGCTTCGACGCGGTGCTCGGCGGCTCGCCGGCGATGCGCGAGATCTTCGCGTCGCTCGAGAAGGTCGCGCCCAGCGATCTGACCGTGATGATCACGGGCGAGACCGGCACCGGCAAGGAGATGGTCGCGCGCGCGCTGCACAACGCGTCGGGCCGCAAGAGCAAGCCGTTCGTCGTGCTCGACTGCGGCTCGATCCCGCGCGAGCTGATCGAGTCGACGCTGTTCGGCCACGAGAAGGGCAGCTTCACCGGCGCGGTGGCGCAGCACGTCGGCTGCTTCGAGCAGGCCACCGGCGGCACGATCTTCCTCGACGAGATCGGCGAGCTCGACATCATGCTGCAGCCCAAGCTGCTGCGCGTGCTCGAGCAGCGCGAGATCAAGCGGGTCGGCGGCGACCGCACGATCAAGGTCGACGTCCGCGTGCTCGCCGCGACCAACCGCGACCTGCGCGAGGAGGTCAACAAGAGCACGTTCCGCGAGGACCTGTACTTCCGGCTGTCGGTCGTCCACGTCGAGCTGCCGCCGCTGCGCGAGCGCAGGGAGGACATCCCCGGGCTCGCGACCCACTTCCTGCGCGAGGTCGGCGCGCGCCGCGGCATGGCGATGGCCTGGTCGCAGGACGCGCTGGCTGCGCTGGTCACCCACAGCTGGCCGGGCAACGTCCGCGAGATGCGCAACGTGGTCGAGCGCGCCGCGGCGCTGAGCGACGGCCCGACGATCACGCGCGCCGACCTGGTGTTCGGCCGCGAGATGGGCCCCAGCGTCGTGGTGTCCCACGATCTGGCCCAGGCCGGCGCCCAGGCCGCGCGGCGCGCCGCCGCCAGCATGTCCGGCGTCGAGCTGCCGCCGCACACCGGCGCGGCCACGTTCGACCCGGCGCTGCTCAAGGCCGGCCTGGGGTTCAAGGGCGCCAAGCAGACCGTGGTCGACGCGTTCGAGATCGCCTACCTGTCGGCGCTGATGGCGCGCAACGACGGCAACATCACGCGCTCGGCGCAGGAGGCCGGCCTGACCCGCTACCACCTGCGCGAGCTGCTCAAGCGCCACGGGCTCAAGGGCGGCGACGTCGAGTAGCCTGGCTACGGCTGGATCGTGATCGGCGCGGAGTCGGTGGTGTTGCCGGCAGCGCGGCCCGCGGCGTGGCCGTGAACGTGGCGGTGCAGGTCGCGCCGGTCTTGTTTCTGGACGTACCAGTTCTGGTTGTCGCGGTAGCCGGTGAGATCGATGCCGATGTCGAGGCAGCCATCGCCGTTGATGTCCTCGATGCGCGTGATCGGCTGGGTGACCATGCGAGCCCGAGCACAAGGACTGCTTTCTTCGTCATGAATCCCCATCCTTTCCAGTCCGGAGTCATCCGGACAAATGACCCGCACCTGGGCCGCACGCGCGACCCAGATCAGATCGATCCCATTGCGATATCCGCGCGCCCCGCGCGCGGCCGGGGTGTCGCGACCCCGAGCGGTGTCAGGGTCCGCCAGACGCGCCCCGGTGCCGCCAGGAAGCACTCCCGCCCTGATTTACGTATCCGGATCACCGGCTGCAAGGAATGCACGCCGCTCCGGCGATCCGCATCGGTCGCGTACGACGGCCGGGGAGATCGTCGCTCTGCAGGTGAGCCAGGACACCGATGTCGCGTATCGAGATCCGTGGTGCATCGCCGTCGAACGGACGGCGCCCTCGGATCGAGCTGCCGGCGTCCCGGTCGAGCTCAGCCGTTTGCGCACGCGATGCAGCCGCGCGGCCCGGTCGCGAAAACCATTCGTAGTTCCGAGCGGATCCTGCCTCGCCACGCCGGCCCGGCGCTTGCTCTGAGCTTGAGCGTTCAAACATTTGGGGGACATGGTCATGCGCTCCATCTTCGGCTTCACAACACTACCTGCCATCGTGATCGGCGCTCTCGGAGGCTGCTCGGCCCCGGCGTATTCCTCGGACGAGCCGGCCAGTGACAGCCAGGGCACCCTCGATGTCGCCACGACGAATTACGCATACTTCGAGATCTGGTCTGATCTCCGCAAGTGCGCGTCGCCGACGTGCGGCGGCTGGTTCGTCAGCCGGCTCAACCACTCGACCACGACGTGCGTCGACGGCCGGACCGCGGCATCGTGCTACACGCCGGTGCTCGACTGGTCGGCGACCGGCCTGACCGACCGCCAGCAGGCGCCGTTCCTCGACGCATGCCGGCGCGCCGCGGTGTCGTCGGGCACCTACGCGATCGTGCGCGGCGAGTTCGCGCGGACCAACGACACGCCGCGCCCCCAGCTCGGCCGGTTCCTGGTCCTGGAGGCCTGGGTCGCCGAGGGCGATCCCGTCACCGACGGCACGTTCGTCCGGACCCAGGACAACGGCATGCGCTGCTTCGCCGCACCCTGCCCGAGCATCACCGAGCAGACGCTCAACATGACGACCACGGCGAACATCGCGGCGATGGACTGGAGCCCGTCGGGGCTGTCCGCGGACGAGATCGCGGAGTGCACGCAGGACCTGACGACGCCCAGCGGCCTGCTGGTCGCTGGATACCGCTACAATTACACCGTGAACGGCACCGCGGCGAAGGGGCGCACCGTCACCGCTGCGTTCCAGCGGATCCTGCTCGCCCCGTGAGCGGCGGCGGCGCCGGGGCTCGCGATGCGGCGAGCCGGTCGGCCGGCAGGTGACGCTGGAGGACGTGGCCCTGCAGGACCGGTCGGCTGACCGGGTGCAGGGCCCGCTTGCGATCGCCGGCCAGCACGGAGGGTGCCGGCGCATGGCCGATCTCGTGGTCGCGCGGCCGGCGGTTCACTGGGCCTCCGGCATGATGAAGCGGACCTTGTAGCCGCGGATCCGGACCGGGACCGGCTGGCCGTTGCGTTCGCCCGGGCTGAACCGACAAGCGGTCACCGCGGCGATCGCCGCCTGGGTCAGGCCATGCGTCAGGCCCTCGACCACGGCGATGTCGCGGGCGCGGCCGTGCTCGTCGATCGTCACGTCGAGCACGACGACGCCCTCGATGGCGGCGGCGTGCGCCTCCTCGGTGTACTTGCCCGGGCAGACCCCCACCGGCAGCGGCATCCTGGTGACCTCGACCGCCGCGACCGGCTCGGCGAGCGGCTTGACCGGCGCGGTCGCCGGGGCCGTGGGCGCCGCGCGCGTGGTGTTGCCGACCGGCATCGCCGGCCCGGTCCCGCCCTGCGAGGTCGATTCCATGGTGACGCCGAACACCGGCGCAGCGGTGGTGTCGGTGGTCGCCGGCGGGTGGTCGACCGGCGGCGTATCGACCGGCGCGGCGTCGTGCCGGGCGACCGGCGCGTCGTGCGGTCGCGGCCGCTCGTGGACGATCGGCTTGACCGGCTCCGCCGGCTTCGGGGGCTCGGGAGGCCTGGGCGGCTCGGGCTCGGGCGCCGGCCGGGGCGGCTCGACCACGCGCACGGTGACGATCCGGTTCTCGGGCGCCGGCGGGCGGGGCGGCAGGTAGTCCAGGCCGCGGGTGAGCGCGACGTGACCGGCGATCGAGGCGAGCGCGCAGATCCCCAGCCGCCAGTCGATCCCACGGGGGGCTTCGCCCC
>JBGQCL010000794.1:0-3638 GCA_041495365.1 Kofleriaceae bacterium
AGCTGCAGCTTGACCATCCGTGCAATGTCCTCGGCTGCGACGAGGCCGACCAGATTGTGAGGAGGCTCGGCGCCAGGGTCCACGACGAGCACGTAGATCGCACCCACCTCCGCTGCGCGCTGGATCGCCTCGTTCGCGCTGCTGTTCCACGGTATGATGATGTGCCGCACCGGCAGCCGTGCTGCCAGCTCCCCGATGGTGACCGCCCAGCGAGCGCCCGTCGAGACTGTCGCCAGATCGCCGGCCTCGAGCACCGTCACCGGTGCGCCGAATGCGTCCACCACCACGAGCTCGAGCCGGTCGAGCTCGCGCATGCGCGGCAAGACCTCACCCACCAGGCGCTCTGCTGTGACGATCGGCGGTGGCCGCTTCACCTGGGGCAGCAGATCGACGATCCGCAGACCTTCGAGCGCATCCCGGATGCGCTCGCGCTCGACCTCGGCCTGCGCGCCCGCGTAGACGAACACGGCGATCAGGATCAGCAGCAGATTGGAGGACCACAGCCCGAGCAATCCAAGCGCGACCGCGCACACCTTCCCGATGGCCGCCGCGATCTGCGTCGCTCGGCTGCGGCTGAGCTTGGTCGCGAGCGCCGCGCGGAGCAGCCGCCCGCCGTCCATCGGGAACGCCGGGATCAAGTTGAACACGCCCAGCGTCAGGTTCATCCCGGCGAGGTAGAACAGCGCCATCTGCAGATCCGGCGGCCAGGTCGCCGATGCAGTGTACGCCAGATGGAGCAGCGCGCCGAGCACGAGGCTAACCAAGGGCCCAACCGCAGCCATGAGGCCTTCGTGATACGGGCGGTCGGGAATGCGCGCGAGCTGCGATACTCCACCGACGAGCATCAGCGTGATCGATCGGACGCGCCCGCCGAACCTGATGGCGACGAAGCTGTGGGCGAGCTCATGCAGCGTGATCGATGCGAACAGCCCGAGCGCGAGCACGAGGCCCCAGATCAGCGGCGGCAGCGCGAGCTGCTCGTGCGGGACGCCCGCCAGCTCGGCCACCGTGCGGAACTGGATCGATAGCACCAGCGCGAGGTAGGGCACGGCGAGCAGCAGCGTCCAGTGCGCTCGGACCGGGATAGCGCGGATGCGAAACAGCGTCAGCGAGCCATCTTGAAACATGTCCCG
This sequence comes from Kofleriaceae bacterium, assembly GCA_041495365.1. Lineage (GTDB taxonomy): Bacteria > Myxococcota_A > Polyangia > Haliangiales > Haliangiaceae > JABFXX01. Next base: position 1,134 of record JBGQCL010000794.1, read on the forward strand.
GCTGGATGCATCGCATGTGCCCCGGCAGCCCAGCCGCGGAGGACCGCGGCTCGTGAAGCTCTTGCGCGGGTCTCCAGGCTCGCGCGCGCGAGATGCGCGACTCAGCCGCCTGTCACCAGCTCCGGGCGTGGCGCGCTGATCACTGCCAGCGCCGATACGACCTCGCTGGCCGGTAGCTTTCCGAGGTTCGCCGCGCGGGCCATGTCGCCGAGTGAGATGATCCCGACCGGATGACCCTGCTCGTCGATCACCGGCATGCGGCGGATCCGGTGTTCCATCATCACGCGCTCGACCGCGTCGATCGCGTCGTCCTCCGTGCAGGAGAACACATGCTTGGACATCGCGGCCGTCACCGGGATCGCACGCAGCGGGGACCCCTGCGTATAGGTCGCCATGCAGATATCGCGATCGGTGACCATGCCGGCGACGTGGCCTTGCTCGTCGACCACCGGCAGGCAGCCGATGCCGTGCACCCACATCAGCTCGGCGGCCCGTTCCAGGTGATCGTGGATGGTACAGGAGATGACGCTGCGCTGGATCAGGCTGGACACTCTCATTTGACGCCTCCGCGGCGATAGCCGGTATATCGGATTGGCTCCGTGCTCGGCTGCACGACCCGTAACAGCTCGCGGGTCGACATCAGTTCATCGGTTTTCATGACAGCCTCACACGTAGGTGGTTCTCTGGGAGGTCCCTTTGGGCGGGCTTGCCCATCGCCTCGAGCATCGCCCGTGCTGATCGAACCATGCTCCTCGCAACCGGGTCGGTCGCGATGGTGGGATCGCGTGTGGCCGCTCGGTCGATCGCCGCGAGCGCCACCGCGCCGGTCGGCGAACCGCCGCGGCCGAATCACAAGCTCGGCGGGAACGATCACCACGTTCGGCATGTCTCTACGCCGTGCAACCCAGAGGCCGTCGCGTCGAGGCGTCTGCGGCCGGCGGTGCGAAAGCCCTGCGGAACCGGCGCACCGAATCCGCAGTACTCGCGAGCAACGCGGGCTGCGGGAGCTCAGCACGATCCTTGGCCAGCTACGCTGCCCGTTGTTCACGCTTGCGCGGCTGACAGATCGCGGCGAGCGTCTGGATGGCCCGTGTGATGCCCTCCTTGAGCTTGCTGCCGGTGCGGGCCGCTTCACGGGCGATGTCGTTCATCGAAAGGACACCGATCGGCTTGTCATTCGCGTCGACGACCGGGAGCCTGCGTACTTGTTTCTCGGCCATCAGCTTCTCGGCGGTATCGACGTCCTGGTCGGGTTTCACCGTGAACACCTGCTTCGCCATCGCCTCCTCGACGTGGATCGCGCAGAGCATCCGCCCCTTCGACCACGCCGACATGCAGATGTCTCGGTCAGTGACGATCCCGATGAGGCGGCCGTCCCCGGCGACCACCGGCAGCACCCCGCAATCTCTGTCCCAAAGCTTCTGTGCGGCGACGTCCAGTGTGTCGTCGTTCGAGACTGTCGTCGGGGATTTGGTCATCAGCTCTTCGACCTTCATGGCAATCTCCTTTGTAAGTCCGCCCAGATGCGGAGCATGGCGGATGCCAGGTCCTCACGCGCAATGGTTGCGCCGGCACCCGGGCACGTTCCTTGCGCGACATCGATGCATGATGACCTTCGTGATGCTGACTCGCCTCGCACCCGGCGCGATGCGGTCTCCGAGAGAGCTCGAGACGCTCGAGCGCGAGGTGGTGAAGCGGATCCGCGCCGAGTGCCCCGATGCGGAGTGGCTGCACAGCTTCGCAGTGTTCGGGCCCTATGACTACGTCGACGTCTTTCAGGTTCCCGACATCGAGACCGCGGCCAAGATCTCGACCCTGGTTCGCACCTACGGACACGCGACCACGGAGATGTGGCCAGCGGTTGGCTGGGCGCGCTTCAAGGACATCATCCGTATGCTGACGCCGCTGGAGCCAGCCGTTGACGGGGTGTCGTGACATGGATGCATGACTGTGCCGTTGCCCTGTCGCACCGTTGCCCTTGACCTCTGGTCGAGATCGTCGGCACGCCCGTGTGACGGTACGCTGATTCCATGAGCGCGCTCGATCGGCCCGAGTGGCGACTCGCCGTCGCGGTCGCGATCGGCTCCTGATCGGCGCCGAGCGCGAGCGCCGCCAGGCCGAAGAGAAGACCCAGCACCAGGCGGCGGGCGTGCGCACGTTTGCGCTGACCGCGCTGCTCGGCGGCGTACTTGTCCAGATCGATCAGCCCGGCGTGGTCGTCGGAGGGCCGATCGTGATCACCGCGCTCGCGCTGGTCGCGTTCGGCGACCACACCGACCCCGGCATGACCAGCGAGGTCGCGCTGCTGCTCACCTTCGGCCTGGGTGCGCTCGCCCAGCGCCAGCCGCGCCTCGCGCTGTCGGCCGGGGTCGTCACGGAAGCCGCCAGCCGGGGCTCGCCATTCGCCGCCGGGGACGGGCCTGCGGGCAGGTGGCGTGGCTCGAGCTGCGGGGCCGTGCCGGAAACCGGCGCCGGGATGCGAACCGTCTGAAGCGTCGCGGGGGC
>JBGQCL010000795.1:0-3634 GCA_041495365.1 Kofleriaceae bacterium
CCTCTCCCGAGCGCACCGACTGGGAGCAGCTGCTGCGCGACGTCGAAGCGCTTCACGGCCTCGACGTCACCGTCGGACAGTGGCGAGAAGCGCCCCGGCTCCTGGCGCGCTTCTCGCTCGTCACCGGCCACGAGTCGCACTTGTGGCGCGCCCCGGTCGCGGCGTCCTAAGGAATACCGCGGCATGTTTGCGCGTTGAGGTTGCAGTGAATGAACTGGTTCGCATGGCGCTCTTGACGGCGATCTCGGCAATGTGCGCCGTGCTGGCAGCCGGGGTGGCCACCGCGTCGGCGGCACCGGGCGGCAACAGCTATGCCGCGGCGATGGCCACGGCGAAGCAGAAGGCTGCGGCGAAGGACTACCCGGCGGCGGTCGCGGCATACCAGGCGGCGCTCGCGGCGCAGCCCGACGACGCCACGGCGCGGTCCGAGCTGTCGTGGGCGAGCTTCCTCGCTGGCGACTACGCCACGGCCGAGCACACGGGCGTGCTGGCGGCGGCCTCGGCCAGGCAGCCCGCGCTGCAGGCGATGGCGTGGTTCAACGCCGGTCACGCCGAGGAGGCGCAGGGCAAGCTGCGCTCGGCGCGCGAGAGCTACCGGCGCTCGCTGGCGCTGCGCGACAACGCGGACGTCAAGCGCCGGCTCGCCGGGGCCACGGCGGCGCTGCTCGCGCCGCACGCGCTGCTCGGCCCGTTCGCCACGCCCCAGGCGTTCTGCGCAGCACAGAAGCTCACGGCCGAGCAATGCCAGCCCAAGCCCAGGTACGACGACAGCGGGCACGAGAGCGGGTTCGAGGTCGCGGCGATCGCCGGTCAGCCGACCGGTGGGTCATTCAAGGGCGTGGCGATGATCGAGGCCTAGGGGCCGATGGCGGTGGCCGACTTTCCGGTGATGAACCTCGCGATCCAGGTCGGCACCCAGTGGTACGTGCTCTCCGACGTCGGCACCGCGGCGTCCGGGCACGGCGGCGGCTACACTGTCGAGCCGCACATGGTCGGTGCGCGGCTGGTGATCGACTGGCACGAGTCGGTCGGCCGGTTCGGCCATAGCGACGAGGCGTCGACCATCGTGTGCGGCGTCGCCAGCGGCGCGCCGAGCTGCGCCGGCCCGCTGGCGATCGCCCGGTCATCCACCGACGACCCCTGCGGCAAGGCCCCCGACTGCACCAAGCGCCGCGTCACCGACGTCTCGCTGCACTGCCGCGCCACCCTGCGCGGCGACCTCCTCACCATCGATCGCGACCCCGGCAAGCTCGAGAACCCCGACGGCGGTCATCTCGTCGGCCCCAAGCCCGGCGCCTGCGACGCCCTGCCGTTGGGCGGCAAGCACACACTCGCGTTCTGAGCCTTGCCGAGCGCGGCCGGTTGCGCCCAACCGCCGCGGAGCTTCGCAGCTCCGGTGGAGACGACGGGAGACGCGGCGACGAACCCGCACAATTGTTAGTGATTGAGGGGGCTTACGAAGAGGCTACGCGATGTTCTTGTTCGCGAAGTCCCAGTTGACGATGTTCCAGAACGCCTCGATGAACTTGGGCCGCGCGTTGCGGTAGTCGATGTAGTAGGCGTGCTCCCAGACGTCGAGCGTCAGCACGCACTTCTTGCCGACCGCGAACGGCGTGTCGGCGTTCGAGGTGGTCTCGATCGCGAGCGCGCCGTCGGCGTTCTTGACCAGCCACGCCCAGCCCGAGCCGAACTGGCCGGCGGCGGCCTCGCTGAACTTGGTCTTGAAGTCGGCGAAGCTGCCGAACGACTTGTCGATCGCCGCGGCGATCGCGCCGGTCGGGTTGCCGCCGGCCTTGGGCGCGAGCGAGTGCCAGAAGAACGTGTGGTTCCAGATCTGGGCCGCGTTGTTGAAGATCTTCTTCTCGCTGGCCTGGCCCTGCGATGCCTTGATCACGTCCTCGAGCGACATCGGCTCGTACTTGGTGCTGGAGGCGAACTTGTTGAGGTTGTCGACATAAGCCTTGTGGTGCTTGCCGTAGTGGTACTCGATGGTCTCGGCCGAGATCGTCGGCGCGAGCGCGTCCTTGGCCCAGGGCAGCTCGGGGAGTGTGAAAGCCATGGTGGTCTCCTTGTTGCGCTGGTTGTAGCGCCTGGGTCCCCCCCAGGGGAGCCTCGGGCGCTGTAAAGTGACGGCGTGCTCGGTCCGCTCGGCCACGTCGGGAGTCTCGTCGCGTACCTCGCCACCGCGCGCCGCCGGCAGGCCAGCGATCGGACCTGTGCGCGGCAGCTCGCATGGTCGGACAGCCTGCCGCCCGGCCTGGAGCTGACCTGGCTCGGCACGGCGGGGTTTCGCCTCGCGTACCAGGGCACGGTCGTGTGGATCGATCCGTATGTCACGCGGCTCTCACTGCGCGATCTCGTCACGCGCCGGGTGGTGCGTCCGTCGGAGGCGGCGATCGCGGCGTGGATCGATCGCGCCGACGCCGTGCTGGTCGGTCACACCCACTTCGATCACGCGCTCGACGTGCCGGCGATCGCGCAGCGGTTCGGCGCCCGGGTCTACGGCTCGAGCTCGCTCGCGCAGCTGATGAGGATCCACGGCCTCGCCGCCCAGGCGGTGACCGTCGCGCCGCACCGCGACTACGAGGTCGGGCCGTTCCGGTTCCGGTTCACGCCGAGCCGGCACTCCCGGCTCCAGCTCGGGCTGGCGGTGCCGTACGCCGGCGAGCTGACCTGCGAGCACGTCGACGAGCTCACCCCGCAGCGCTACCGCTGCGGCCAGGTCTGGGGGATCTGCATCGAGGTCGCCGGGATGCGGATCTACCACCAGGGCTCGGCCGACCTGATCGAGGACGAGATCCGCGATCGCGGGGTCGACCTGTTCCTGTGCGGCATCGCCGGCCGCCGGTTCACGCCGCGCTACGTCGAGCGCATCGTGCGCGCGCTGGCGCCCGCCCGGATCGTCCCGACCCACTACGACGACTTCTTCCGTCCGCTCGACGCGCCGCTCCGGTTCTCGCTCAACGTCGACCTGACCGGGTTTGCCGACGAGGTCCGCCGCGCGTCGCGCGATCTGCCGGTCGCCACGCTGGAGGTCGGCGCCCCGGTCGGCGCGGCCGGCAACTGACGCCGGCGGGCTACGGTCGGGCGCGCAGCGCGTTGCGGAAGTCGCGCATCGCCTCGGTGGCGCTGCGGCGGTCGAGGAACGTGCACAGCAGCGCCAGGTCGAGCTCCGGGAACAGCGCGCTGCGCTCCGCCTTCTGATAGCGGTCCGCGGACAGCACGTGCACCGAGAGCACGCCGTCCTTCCAGGACCACACCTCGCCGACCTTGAGCCGGCGATAGATCTCCAGCTTGTTGATGCTCCCGCTGGTCCAGATCACCTCGATCGCGAGATCGGGGCGCTCCTTGTCCTGATCCGGTCCGACGATGTAGCACTCGTCGGGCTCGACGCCGGCGAGCTCGGGCGGGCCCTTCAGGGTCCAGCTGCCGTACGGCGACAGCACGAGGTCGCGCTCCATCGCGAACACCTCCACCAGACAGCCCAGGTACGACTTCGTGCGCTCGTGACCCTTGGATGGCGACATCAGCTCCAGCGCTCCGTCGAGATAGGCCATGCGCGGCGACGGGGCGTCACCGCGCAGCGCGAGCAGGACCTCGAAGTGGCTCCACGGCAGGTTGTACATGACGATCC
>JBGQCL010000796.1:0-3631 GCA_041495365.1 Kofleriaceae bacterium
ATCGACGCGCGCGTAGACGCCGGCGATGTGGCCCGACGGCCCCGCGGTCAAGGCGTCCGCGTTCCCGAACACCGTCTTGGACGGGTTCAACACCTGGACCCGTGGCCAATACAGCGCGGCGAGCTCGGAGAGGCCCAGGATCGTCGCCGTCGACTCGGCGTACGTAACGATCCCAGCCGCGGACTGGTGCGCCGGTGGATCGAGAATCGCGAAGCAACCGCGGTCGCGCGCGATCTCGCAGTACGTGATCATCGCGTTGTGCACGATGGGGGTCGCTCGCCCCGGCACGATCAGCAGGGTGAGCTGCGAAATGACGTCCAGCGCATGGAGCCCCGTCTTGCCCGCCACGTTGCCCACGAAGTCGGCATCGGCGAGGTTTGTCAGGCCATCGTCGCCGCCGGCGAGCGGACCGAACGTTCCCAGCGCCGGTAGCGCCCCGGGGGCCACCTCGGTGGAGCTGAGGTCGGTTGCGACGATGAGCCTCGACCCGCGGTCCAGACCGTTGACCACCGCTTCGATGTAGTTCGGTCGGCTCGGATCCATCGAGAGGTTGGGAAAACTCTCGACGAGGATTCCGCCGTCCTCGACCGAGAGGTTGAACTCGGTGGCCGCGCCGCTCGTGGGGGTGGCGACGACGATGCGGATGTCGTTGGCGTAGGCGCCGTCCCACTTCCCGTCGACGCGCAGCGTATCGAGCGGGGCGGCCGCGCGGTCCTGGAGCCGGAGCGTCGCCGCCTTCGAGGTCTTCGTCGTGGCATCCAGCAGACTCGTGTAGTGGACCGTGCGCACGATCCACATCACCTGGCCGCCGTTCTCGAAGAAGGCGCTCACCGCGAGCGCGAGGTCCGAGTTGGGGGTGAACCCGCCAAAGGTCTCGACGTACTCCTCGAAGCTCGTCACGAGGGCCGCCTGGCCCACTGGACCGCGCTCGCTGATCCCGACGGCGCCGACGATCGCCGTCGGCAACGACGGGATGTTTCGAATCCGAGGCTCCTCCTCGACGATGACGATCTTGGACGCCAGCAGATCGTTGCTCATCTACTCATCCTTCCCGGGCGGCTGGGGGGCAGGAGCCGGCGCGGCTGCGTGCACCGACGAAGCCGCCGGCACCGCGCTCGGCGCTGGCGGGGGCGAGGACGTGCTCGGCGGCGCCGCCGCCGGTGTAGGGCCGACCGTTGGCGGGGCGCTCGCCGTCGGCTGCTCGGCCGGTCTCGGTGCCGGGGTGGCGTGAGCCTGCGCGGCGATCGCCGTCGGCTGTCCCGGCGCAGGCGACGCGACCGGCCCATGCATCGCTGCGGCGGCCGAGGTCGCTGGGGGCGAGGGGACATCCGGCGTTTGCGCGACGATCCGCAGGTAGCCACAGCCGATCGCGGCCTTCACCTGCGCGAGCTCAAGCAGCGCCGCCGGCAGGTTCTCCTTGCGCTCTCGCGCCAGGAAGGTGATCGAGCCGGGGACCTTCTTGACGACCTTCTTGCGAGCACGCTCGCCGGTGCGCGGATGCTCCGCCACGACGAACACCACGACGTCGGCGCAGGCACACCGATCGCGACAGCACATCTCATGCGGCAGGTGGAAGACCTGCATCCGACGAGAACGGCTTTCGAGCGTCACCGGCATCGATGTGTCCTCATGGCGTTGGGGTTCCCGCACCAGGTGCGCGGCCGAGCGGCACGGGTCCCGGCACAACCACGTCGTTGGCGACCACGCCGCGAGCGACCACGCCTTCACCCGGAGAGCCCGGGAGGTCTTCCAGGTCGAAGCCGCGCACCACGAAGCGGCCCGAGAAGCTGCGGACGTTCGACTCGTTCGGCTGGCTCGTGACCTTCAGCTCGCCGTCGCGCCCGACGGCCATCTCGTAGCGCACACGACCGGCGCCCGGATCGGCCGGATCGCGGTCGAGCTCGAGGTAGGGGTTCCGGTGGAAGAACAACTGCGCCGCCGCCATCAGGTTCAGAAGCTCGGTCGTGTGGTCGGAGACGCCGATCACCGTGAAACCGAGGTCCACCGTGTAGGGCACGCGGCGCTGCGCGAACTGTCCCGGCTCGGTCGGAACCTCGGGCAGCTGGTTGATCGAGAAGAACCGGTTCTCCGTCAGCTCCGGGCCGACCAGGACGAGGCCCGGCAGCCGAGCGATCTGTGCAAGGTGGAGCTCGGCGCCGACGCCGGCGTCGAAGTCCGTGTGCACGGTCAGCACCACGTTGTCGATGACCTGGCGCTTGAGCTCATGCAGCAGGGTGCGGACCAGCCGGGTCAGGTCCGCCTCGACCGCCAGTGGCTGGGGAACGTACGTGAACGCGCCGGGTGCGACCGCTTCCTCACCGGCGATCGGTGCGCCCGCGGTGTCCAGGTTCTGGACGACGACGTCGGCAGGACCTGTACGCCCCGGCGGGACGAGGCAGCTCAGCTGGCCGCTCGATACGACGCGGACCTCGCGCGCGGGGCGGCTGCCGAAAAGCACGCGCACCGACGGTGCGGTCCCTGCAGGCAGCTGGAAGCCCGCGCCGAGGACCTCGATGAGCAGGCTCCCAGCGGTGGGCCCCGAGATCGGGGAGATGCTGGTGATGGAGGGGATAGACATCTGGACGCCGAAAAGCGAAAGCCCCCGGATGCCGCTGTGAGCGGCACCGGGGGCTTGAATGACTCAACGACCCGGGAAGGAACAGCGTTACTGCGTGGACCAAAGATATGGAACTTCCACAACGACGTCAATGGCCTTCGCAGCCTCGTGACACGGTCGTCGCCTGTGCCCCGGGGGCGCCGAACACCAACCGCGCGTCGCTTTCCCATTCAGGGCCCTCACGTTCGTGCACGGGCGCTGGCCCCGGTGAGGGGCCCGATTTCTTGCCAACGTTCTGGGCGGACGATTCGCGGCTGCTTGGGGTTCAAGCCGTTGAGCAGGCATGTGCGCCGCCCACCGTGACGACACTGATGACAGCACTTGAATCATCTGACATGTTGGCAAGAGCTGGCAGGAGGCTGAAATCGTTGCAGTGATTGCGCAGCCCGATGACGGCACGTCATGTGCATGTCCATCGCACCATGTGGAAACTCGTTGTAGGGATTGGGGTTTGGGGTTTGACAACCTCGTGCAGCACGTCAGGAGCGTGCGGTGCAGACCAAGTCGTACCGCCGTCGTCGAGTCGCGAACCGGGCACACTGCAGGTCGGCGTGATTCTTTCCAAGGATGATGCCCTCGCTAGGGGTGACGATCCCGCTAGCTCTTTTGCGGTCGAGGCGCGGTCGGATGGCGGCGTGCAGTGTGTGGTGTGCGGCGGCATCATGGCATTCGATGCGAGGCTGAACAAAATTCGTCGCATCGACACCAGCGGTCCAACACAGATCGCGGTCGCGTCCGATGGGGACCAAAGTGCCGCGACTCTGCGCCGGCTAGATCCGATCGGCAATGTGGTGTGGTCGCACACGATTACCGCAATGAACGATGGTCTGTTGCTAATACAGGGAGCCGTTGCGACCGCGGATGGCGGTATGATTATATTGGTTCTCCTCTAGGTTTAGTGGGTGGATTTAGCCAATGCAATACCAGCTCGAAGACTCATGCCCAAGCACCGGCATTAGTCACTCGATGGGGGCTGTGGACTTGTGGAGCTGCGCCCGCGAGCCCATGGACAAC
>JBGQCL010000797.1:0-3631 GCA_041495365.1 Kofleriaceae bacterium
ACCCGGTACAGGATGACCCGGATCATCCGTCGCTCCCGTCGTCCTCGAGCCCCGTCGATGCAAACTCCTCCGGGATCGGTATCTCGTTCCCGTAGATCAGCATGTCCATGACCGCCCCGTCGATCCAGCCTGTCACCAGTTTCTCGGATTGGAAGATGCGCCACAGGGCTTGGTCGGGCGTCTCGCCGGGCATGTACGCCTTGTTGAAGAACGGGTAATCGATGGGCTGCTTGAACGCGGCTGCGCAGCGCTCGCGCAGGCGCTTGACGACATCGGCCTCGCGGGAGAACGAAGCCGATCGCTTGACGATCAAGCCATCGTGCGTGAACACGACCACCTCTGTTCCGGGCGCCGTACCCTCGCCGTCCCGGCGCTCGCCCGCAGGCTTGGGCTGCGCGCTCGCAACGACGACGCGGAGGCCGTCGAGCTTGGATGCGGCTGCCGTCGCTGACCTGGCGACCTCCCCGAGCACGTAGGCCAGGAGCTCCACCAGGAGATGGTCCACCAGGAGATGGTCAGCGCCGCTCCAAGATGCGTGGTCGAGGGAGTCCGCGGCGCGGGCCACGAGCGCGCCGATCTCGCCGACGGCGTCGCGCAGCTCGCCCAGCTGCGTCGCGACCCGGCTCATCGGCGGCCCCCGTGGTCCGGGGACATCATCGGCCCCTGTTCGCCCGGCCCCGGTGCCGTGCCCTCGCTGTAGTCCCACTCCACGCCCGCCGGCGCCGGCACCGGCTGCGCGTCGGCGATCGCACCGTGCAGCCGGTGGAACGCCGCCAGCGCGGCGCCGGACGACTTCTTGATCAGCCCGAGAAGCGTGGCCACGGCGTCAACGATCTCCGGATCGGGGTCCGTCCAGTCCGCCTGGTCGTAGGTCGCCTCGGTGAGCATCGAGAGGACGTCGACTTCAGAGAGCGCGATCCGCAGCTCGTCGAGCGGCTCTGCGATGCCGCTCATGCTTCGCTCCGGTGCAGGTCAAGCTCGATGCCGGCGTGGATCGCCGTCAGGATCGCCAAGCTGGCCGACTCCATCAGGAACGAGACGTGGCCTCGACGGCGGGTGATGTCGTCGATCTCCTGGCCACCGTCGCTCCACAGCTGCACGATCAGCTCGTCGGCGCAGGTCACCATCGTGTCGGCGCGCCCGAGGTTGTCGCGCAGCACGTAGAGCGTGCCGTTGAAGTCGAACTCCGGTTCCGGTGGTGCCGTGGCGCGTCGGTTGTCAGGGATGGACCGCGGGGATAACCTCCGCGATCGGGTGGTGCGATGCCTTGTCATCGTGCCTCCTAGGCCCGGCGGCGGCTAGCACCGTCGTCGGGCCGCTATGTGGTTGCTGCGGTCGTTGTGTGGCTTTGGTCAGGGTGTCCAGGCGCGCCATCAAGCCCTGCAGGATGCCGAACGCTGCGGGGATGTTGAACGCCGGGACGAGCAGCGCGCGTCAGTGGTTCAAGGGGCACCTCCCGCGATGGACGTGAGCAACGGTGCGCTGCCGCGCGCCTCGCGATCGTCGGGCGCGGCGGCATCGGACGTGGCGAGCGCGCTAGGGTCGCCGAGGAGCTCGGTCAGCTCGTGGGCGATCGTATCGACGTGGTCGCCGAGCTGGCGGATGAGCTCGCGATGGGCGTCGTCGTCGAGGTGGCCGATGAGATGGGCCGCGAATGCGGCGTGGTAGAGGAGTTTCTCGACGGTGGCCCTGGAAACGATCACCGGCGCCAACCTCGCCGAGTCGTTGATGTCATTGTCGTTTGTTGTCATCTTCGTAAACTATGCTGACATAGTTATCATCGATCCCAACGGATTACGATAGATGCCGCATAGATGCGATGTTCCCCAATGATTGACGGGAGATAGGCGCGCGGTTACGCTCTCGATCGTGTCCAGGAAGCTGATTCCCGTCGGAGGCGAGCAAGCGACGAGCGCCCGTCCACGCGAGCTTCTCGCCGTGCTGTCGTACCGCGCCGCGGCGAAGGCATCGGGCGACGGTGGCGTGCGGATGCTAAACCGGCGAACCTTCGCGGCGACCCGGATCGCCAGGATGACCAAGGCCGCATGACGAAGACGGTGCAAGTAGGCTTCCGACTCCCGGCGGATCTCGTGAAGCGGATCGATGCGTACGCGGCGCGGATCGCGAACGAGAACCCCGGCCTCGAGATCACGCGCGTGGTCGCGGTGAAGGCACTGCTCACCCAGGCGCTCGACGCGGTCGAAGCCACGCCGAAGCACCGCGGCAGGTAGGAGCCCCGGCGGGACGGGGTCAGATACCGGCTGCGTCGAACCTGACCCGCGATCGCTGCGTTCGCCGGCTGGCCCGGATCGCCGCAAACAGCCCTTGGCGTGCGCCAGGCGCGCGCGGCAGCTCGGGCGCGACGTTTGGGCGGGGCGGCGGTGAGCGCGCCGTGGCCGGGCTGCAGCGGCCCGCGAGCGCCTACCTGACCCGGTGCAGCGGCGGTGCAGCCGGCCGTCGGCGGCCTCGCTACGCCTTGGCGTCCGGGCGGGAACGCCTCGAAGTATCTCCGGGCGAGCTCCTCGATCTCGGGCGGGAATGGGTCGCGGACGGTCCCGCTCGCGGCGAGGAGCGCTCCGAGCCACAGCGCGGCGTACACGTCCGCGGGGCCGGCGGGTGCGATCAAGCGCGGGGGACGAGACCATTGGCAGCGAATGCAAGGTCAAGGTCTATAAACGGCAGCGAGTTTCCGTCGTGATCTGACGGTCGACGAGGCTACCGCCGCGTGCGCGCCACGAGTCGGCCGTGATCACCAGCTTGTGGCAGTGCTGGTTGAATCGGTCGACGAGGGCCGCGACGCAGGCGGCGCCGGATCCGACGACAAGATCATGAAGGGACCGCGGGCGGACGGACCACGAACGCGCTGACCGCGAACGCGCCGACCGCGAACGCGCCGACTGCGGCGCTTCGACCGTGAGGGGCAGACACACAGGTGTTGCCACACAACAACACATCCGCCAGAGACACATAATCCGATTATCCACAATATAACAAGATAGCCAATCGGTGGCACTGGCACATAATCCGCATTGACTGCAGGGCATGACCCATACGGCCACCGCTCGTATCGACCGAACCCCAACCCACAACGACCTCGAGATCGCCCGCCTCTTGCACCGCGCTATGGCCGACGTCCAGGACGCAGGCCGGTTCGGTGACCGCAAGGTGTTCATCGCCTCGCTCTGGACCTGGATGGTTACCATCGAGGCCCAGACCGGCGGCACCCTGACCGAGGGAGCGACGATCGAGCACTTCAAGGCGTGGCTCCTCCGCAGCCGGTTGCTCACGTGCGATGGCACCGAGCACGGCGCGCGGCTGATCGTGCTGTGCCGCGCCGATCTCGTTGCCGCGATGGATCCTGCGCTGGTCGCTGCGAGCGAGACCACCACACACGGAGCGGTGTTTCACTTCGCGCTCGATCCGCAGGTGGCGTGCGCCGACTACGCGCCTCGCAAGGCGACAGTGCACAGCGCCACGACAGGCAAGGTAGGGAGGGTGGGAGCCTCGCGGCGAGCCGCGTAGCCGACCGCGAGCGCGCCGGGCCGACCGCGTATGCCAGGCGGACCGCGAGCGCGCCGCCGACCGCGAGCGCGCCGCTGGCCCGGGGCGCCCGGCGGACCGCGAGCGCGCC
>JBGQCL010000798.1:0-3626 GCA_041495365.1 Kofleriaceae bacterium
CAGGGATCCAGACGAAGGGGTTACACCCGACGAGGGGATCCAGACGGGGCGTGCGAGTGGATCACTATCCCGCCGCCGCGTGTCTCCCGCGTGGATCTACGCCGCCGCCGAAACTGGATCCGTCCAAGGGCGCCGCCAAAGCCGTAGGCGGCCGGTGCGGAGAACGCGCCTTGTACAGCGCGTCCACGGTCAGGCCGAGCTGGTCGGCGAGCTCGGCCGGTGATGGAGCGCGGGCCGCGAGGAACAAGAGCGCTTTGCGGGTGTTCAGGCACTCATCGATCGTGAGCGGCCCGCGCCCTCGAACACGGCGAGTCGACCTGCGGCGCCAGACCTCTTTCGCTGCGAGGATGGACATGTCCGATACGTGGACATGCCGAATTGGAGTCAGTCCAGAGGACGGTCAATCCAGGACACTACCACACGATGGCCGGCCACCGGACACGGGCGGCGCCAACAGCCCGAGATCTCGTCGCGCTCGATTGGCCGAGATCTTGATGCGCGCCAGCGCATGCTCCCGCGCCAGGTGCTTCGCGTCAGTTCTACCTGATCACCCGTCGATGCTCCCAGCGCCAGTTCTTGTTGCGCGCAGAACATCCCGGCACACGACCGGCTGACACCGCCTGGGGTGGGACGCCGGATCGCGCCCTCGGATACGGCCCGCGCGATGGGCTCAGGCGAACCCGCGTCCATACGGCGATCGGCACCGAGCACGGCTACGTGCTTGCGGTGGCAGAGCTCTCCGTGCTCGGGGTCGTCGCGCGCAGCCTTCCGGTCCACGTATTCGACCTCGGTCACGACGATATCGACGGCCTGCTTGGCTGAGCAACCGGCGAGTCCGCGGCGATCGTGATCGTGGGCCATCTGCCCCAGTCGACTTGTAAGACGACGCACACAAGCAACGTCCGCATATCGACGTGGTGGCGCGCTCGGCCGGCCGCTTCCTCGTTGCTCGGGAACTAACGTCGTACGGGTCTCCCCACGGATCTGCAAAATCCCTAATTACTCTGATTTGGGATCCACTTCATAGACCTGCATCCACAAGGCCGCCTGTCTAAGGCATCATCAAGGATATGAGCATCATTATAATCATCGACATGAGTTGAATGGTAACATGTAACAAACCCCCGCTGTTTGTACCATGCTTCTGCCGAGCGTGCCGAGTCAACACGAAGTTGGCTGTTGAATCTTTCCTTGGCTACTCGTTTTGCTTGCTTAACTAGAGCTTTTCCACCCCCGGTGTTTGGGCATCCAAGAAGCCATCGAATATACAAGTGGACCATGTCCGGCGAACAGCTGTCCGTTCTTGCTTCTATGATCATCACTGCTCTTATCGTAGATTCACCTTGGTAGCACGCTATGAAAATCTTCTGATATCCATTCACTGCATTATCAGGCTTCCTTTCGCCGGCATCTGCGAGATCTCCGGCCACGTCAACGCCCTCATCGGCCATGGTCCAGCTATCGCCCGAGCACTGGTATTCTTCCTTGGGTTTCCCTTGGGGATTCCCGCCTTTTTCTTTCCATTTCTTTTTCATGTCTTTAACGGCAGGAGTGATCTCGTCCGTCCATTCTGTTATCTCCTTTACCTCTACAGTCAGTTTCGGTCTTGTATCGGTCTTAGGTACGGAATCCGATCGTCCGCCTAAATTTCCCTCGAGGTTGGAGGGCTGCTCTTCCATACGCTGCATGGTGCGCGACAGTAGTACCCCCGCCCGATGCCTCGACAGTAGTGGATGTCCGTCTCGGGCTACCGCTCTCGCTGCCCCCAGTCTGGGATGCCGACCTGATACGATCTGATTGGCAACCCATTCTCCCATCCGATCCGCCTCTGCCTCCAACGCTGGATCCTGTACGATCGCAACACCGGTCCCGAACGGATTGACCACCCGCCCGGCCCGTTGCTGCACGACATGCGTCAATTCGTGCCCGAGGAGCTCGACGCCGACGCGACTCGCCGGATCGTACAACCCTGGTGCGAAGTGAAGATCTTCACCGAGCGTGAACGCGAGTGCCCCCATCGCATGCGCTGTCGGCCCTTCGTGCACTCGCACGCCGGAGAAATCGGCCTGAAAGAACGCCTCCATGGTCTGTCGAATCTTCGGTTCGAGTGGCCGCCCTTCGCCGATCACTCGCAGATGACTTGCGGGCAACGGCGTCGCGGAGACGCCGTTGTTCAACCGAGCCTGCGCCACCACGCGTAGCCTGCCCGCAACCGCTGGGCCCATTCCTGGCAGCAACTCCGGCCGCGGTGCCCGGCTCGACGGCGGGCTTGCCTCGCGCTCGGACTTGGTTTGGCTAACCATCCCTCGCATCTTTGCCGGTAACAGGTCCGGCCGCGGCACGCCAGAAGCGCTCGAGGCTGGCTTGGATTGCACTGCCACGCTCCGCGGAGGAGCTGGCGACCGGTCTGGCCGTGGCGGAAGCGGAGTCGATCGCCCCGAAGGAGCCGGCTGAATGCCTGTGGCCTTGTTCCCTTTGCTGCAAAACTGCTCGACACGAAAGTACCCTTGCAACACCTGACCGACCTTCGGACTCATCTTCATGGTCATCATTCTCCAGTCTCCAGTCCCTCTCGAGGGCAGCAATTCTCCATGAGCGTGGCGGCCCGGCTGTGAGCCGGGTGTCGACTTACGAGCGGGACTTCTGACGGTCGTCGGAGGCCGATGGGGTCGAGATCGGCTTCACGATCTCGTTGTCGCCAAGCTCCAGCCGGATCGTCGACGGCGCGCTGTCAAACAGCTGCTTCCACGACGTGCCGGTGGCGCCGGTGAACAGGAAGTACACGGCGAAGCCGCCCTTGGCCGGCGGGGCGAACCTGATCGTCTGACCGACGCCCGGGAACACCACAAAGCTCGACAGCACCGACTCGTCCGGACTGACCACGAGCCGGGCAACAGCGCGATCCTGGTCCTCGACGAACTGCTTGAGCGTGACCGCACGGACCACGGCCTGCAGCGGCCGGCCGCGGTTGCAGCTGGCCGACGGAACCACCGACAGCGTGACCATCGGCGCGCTCGCCGGGCGCTGGCTACCGCCGCAGCCAGCCAGCGCGGCCACGACGAGCGCGATCAGCGCCCGATGTGAAACAGGGCCCACGGGTCGGTGTCCAGGGTGAAGGTGACCGAGCGGCTCGAGGTGCCGTCCAGGGGAATGTCCCAGATCCGCGGCCCGCGCCCGGGGTCGCACGAGGGCGCCGAACTCCGGTTGGGCCCGCGTGCGCGGCACAGCAGGCGGAAGAAGCTGAACGGCGACTCCGACTCGTCGACGGAATACGTCGTGGTGTCGGCGCCGCCGGGCTTGCTCATCCGGACGAGGATCGACGACACGCCCTGATCCCACCAGGGCAGCGCCAGCGTGCTCGGCCGCGGGCGCTGGTTGAACGCGAAGACCGCGGCGGCGCCGGCGCGCAGCGACGCGAGGGTGGGCACGCGGCCGGCGACCGGCGTGGCGTCGATCGGCAGTGGCGTGATGTCGATCGGCAGCGCGGTCGGGTTGCCGTCGGCGTCCCACAGCGCGCGCGACAGGCGCGCCAGATCGTTGATGGTGGCCAGGGTGCCGGTCGGCCCGCTCACGTCGCCCAGCCACTGGTACCGGCCGCCGCGCGAGACGGTCAGCGGCGCGAGCCA
>JBGQCL010000799.1:0-3620 GCA_041495365.1 Kofleriaceae bacterium
CCGCTGGCTGGGGCTGTCCCGGACGCTGAGGCTGGGCTGCCGGCTGTGCGCCGCCGCCGCGCTGCTGCTGGCCGGGGACGACGGGAGCGGCGTAGCCGAACATCGTCTTGGCCGGCTGTCCACCGGCTGCGCCCGCCTGCATCGGTGGCATCGGTCGGCCGCACGTACCGCAGGCTGGTGCGTTCATCAGCACCGCCGCGCCGCAGTACGGGCACGGCCTGGTTGGTGTAGCCATTCGGGACCCCTATCCTTTCAAACGGAACGGTATCTCACGGCGAGCAGCCTCCGCAACCGAGTGGCGTGTTATGTGTGGTACATGGCGCGCCGGCTCCCGGGACACGACGCCGTCCGCGGCGAAGCGATCGAGGTGCGGATCGCGGACACCTCCGTTCGGGCTTTTCCCGACGAGAGCATCGCGGCCGCGGCGATCGCCAGCGGCACGCGCGTGCTCGCGCGCTCGCTCAAGTACCACCGCCCGCGGACGTTCTTCTGCTTCGAGGGCCACTGCAGCGGATGCCTGGTGCGGCTGTCCGGGGTGCCCAACCTGCGCGCGTGTCAGGCGGCGTGCGCCGCGGGCGCCGAGGTCGAGGGTCAGAACGCGTTCCCGTCGGCCGAGGTCGACCTGCTCGGCGCGGTCGACTTCCTGTTCTCGCGCGGCATGGACCACCACACGCTGATGACCGGGTCGTCGGTGTTGAACCGGCTCGCCAACAAGGTCGTGCGCCAGCTGTCGGGGCTCGGCAAGCTGCCGGATCGCGCCGCGGCCGAGCTGCCCGAGGTGGCGGTCCGCACCGTCGACGTCTGCGTGATCGGCGGCGGGCCCGCCGGGCTGGCCGCCGCGACCGCGACCGCCCGCGCCGGCCGCTCGACGATCCTGGTCGACGATCAGCTGCGGCCCGGCGGCAGCCTGCGCACCGATCCGCGCACCGGCCGGCGCGCCGCCGAGACCCGCTGGGCGGACGCCGCCGTCGCGGGAGTCGAGGTCCTCGCGCGCTCGACGGCGATCGGCTACTTCCCCGAGGACGACGGCGGCGTGCTCGCGGTGTCGTCCCCGGATCGGCTGTACCGGATCCACGCGACGTCGTGGATCTGGGCGACCGGCGGCTACCCGGTGAACCTGCCGTTCCCCGACAACGATCGGCCCGGCGTGCTCGCCGCGCGCGCGGTCGGCCGGCTGCTCGTCGACCACGGCATCCTCGGCGGCGACAAGGTCTGCATCGTCGAGGTCCCCGAGGTCGCGGTCGACGCCGCCGCGCTCGCCGCGGCGCTGCGCGAGGCGGGCGCCGAGGTCGGGCGGATCGAGCTGGCCAGCGCGACCGGCACGCGCGGCCGCAGCTGGGTCTCGGCGCTCGACACGCTGGGCGGCAAGGTCGACTGCGACCTCATCGCAGTCGCAGGCATCCCTGCGCCGGCTTCGGAGGGTCCGCGCCAGCAGGGCTGCAAGGTCGTGCTCGATCCGCCGGCCGGGGGGTTCCGGGTCGTGATCGACGAGCACGGCCGGACCTCGGCGCCCGGAGTATGGGCGTGTGGCGATGTCACAGGCTACGTCGGGCCCGCCGCCGCCGCAGAGCACGGCGCGCGGGTTGGCATGAACGTCGCCATGGCGACCATGGCCGTCGACTGGTAGTCCTGCACGCGTCTCACGGTCAAGTTCCCGTAAACAGTCGATGTCAAGCCGCGCGGATTTGGCTATCGTCCCGGGGTGGCCGGCAAGATCGTTCTGTGCCGATGCGAGGACGTCACCCTCGCTGACCTGGAACACTGCGTTTCGCGCGGCTACCAGGACATCGAGGAGGTCAAGCGGTACACGGGATTCGGCACCGGACCGTGCCAGGGCAAGGAGTGCCTCGCGGCGGTCGCGTCGCAGCTCGCGCTGCTGACCGATCAATCGCCCGCCGCGATCCCGCCGTTCACCTCGCGGCCGCCGCTCGCTCCCACCCCGCTGCGGCTGCTCGCGCGCGACCCCGGGGCGCATCGGTTCGCCGATGACCCGGACAGCGAGCGGAGCTCGTAGTGGCGACGCGACAACCGACGCAACCGCCGCCGTTTGACGAGGAAGAGGACGCGTCCCGGGCTGATGTGTCGGGCGAGATCCGGTTGCCCGCCACGCTCGAAGGCGCCGGGCCGCTGCCCGACCGGGCCGAGATCGTGATCGTCGGCGGCGGCGTGGTCGGGCTGGCGATCGCCTACAACCTCGCCCGGCGCGGGCTCGGCGACGTGGTCGTGATCGAGCGCGGCTACCTCGCGGAGGGCGCGTCGGGGCGCAACGGCGGCGGCGTCCGCCAGCAGTGGTCGACCGAGCTCAACATCCGGCTGATGCAGGAGTCGGTCGATCTGTGCCGGCGGTTCGCGGTCGACCTCGGCGTCAACGTGTGGTTCCGCCAGGGCGGCTACCTGTTCCTCGCGCGCACCGCCCGGGAGGTCGCGCGGCTGGACAAGAACATCGCGATCCAGAACCGCTGCGGCGTGCCGACCCGGATGCTCGAGCCCGGCAAGGCGCGCGACATCGTCCCCGAGCTCGATCTGACCGGCATCATCGCCGCGGCGTACAACCCGACCGACGGCATCCTGTTCCCGTGGCCGTTCCTGTGGGGCTACGCGCGCCAGGCCGCGGCGCACGGCGTCCGGATCTTCACCCAGACCCCCGTCGGTGGGCTGGAGCCGCAGAAGGGCGGCGGCTACCTGGTCCACACCCCGCGCGGCGCGGTCCGGGCGCGCCGGCTGATCAACGCGACCGGCGCGTGGTCGCCAAAGCTCGCCCAGATGATCGGCGTCCACGTCCCGACCTATCCGATCCGCCACGAGATCTGCTCGTCGGAGCCGCTCAAGCCGTTCCTGCGTCCGATGGTCAGCGAGCTGACCAGCGGGCTGTACTGCAGCCAGTCGATGCGCGGCGAGATCGTCGGCGGCGTCACCATCCCGGGCCACGGCTCCACGTACGGCATGGGCTCGACGCTGGAGTTCCTCGCGACCTACGCGCGCCGGCTGGTCCGCCTGATGCCGATCCTCGGCGAGATCAAGGTCCTGCGCCAGTGGGCCGGGCCGTACGACCAGTCGCCCGATGGCAACCCGATCCTCGGCGCGGCGCCCGGCCACCCCGACTTCTTCCTCGCCTGCGGCTTCGTCGGCCACGGCTTCATGATGGCGCCGATCGTCGGCAAGCTGTACGGCGAGTGGCTGACCGGCGGCGAGCCGCACGAGATCTTCGCGCGTTACACCCTGGGCCGGTTCTCCGGCGGGGCGCCTCCGGTTCCGGAAAAAGAAGACTTCAACATCGGGTAACCTCGGACGGATGGTGTCACCTGGGCCGGGCGGTCCGCTGCGTCTGGTGTGCTTCGAGCTGCGCGCGCAGGAGCTCGCGCTGCCGATCGCCGACGTGCGCGAGACCCTGCCGGTGCCGCCGATCACGCGGGTGTTCCTGACCCCGCCGTGCCTGGCCGGGGTGTTCAGCCTGCGCGGGGACATCGTCCCGGTGATCGATCTCGGCGTGCTGCTCGGGCTGCCGGCGACCGCGGCCGGCGACGACAGCAAGATCGTCGTGGTCGATCCCACGGGGGGCTCTGCCCCCCGCCCCGCCGGCGGAGCCGTCGGGGTCCCCACCCCTCGTCTCGCTACGCTCG
>JBGQCL010000800.1:0-3617 GCA_041495365.1 Kofleriaceae bacterium
CTATCGCGCCGCCTGGTGGGCCGCACAAGGCATCGGCCCGCGATCGTCAGTCTGTGTGATACTTCCAGTGGGGGTCGAATTTGCGGTGTCGCTCATGGCGGCACTCCGGCTCGGGGCCGTGGTGTCGTGGATCGATCCGCGGGGACCGGACTTCGTGACCACGCGCCTGGCCGTGCTGGCCCCCCAGCACATCGCCACCAGCCCGTTCCTGGCCCGCCGGCTCGGTCCGCTCGCCAAGCTCGTGCTTCCTCCCGACGCGCTCGCGCCGCTGCGAGAGACCGATTCCCACACCTACGGCCCCGGCGAGGTGTGCCTGCAGCTGTTCTCACCGCTTCACGCGCCGGGTGCCACGGCGGCGGTCACCGCCGGGGGCGTGTACGCCGGTGCGCTGCGCGACGGCCTGGCCTGCTTCGTGCTACGCCCGGGCGATCAGCTCGCGGCTCCGGGCTTCCATGCCCTGCAGCACCAGCCGGCGATGCTGTTCGCGGCATGGATCGTGGGGGCCGCGTACACCCACATCGACGAGGCGGACGCCGTCCGCGATCCGGCGCTGCTGGACGTCCCGCTGCGGACGGTGGGCGTCTCGCCACGCGTCCGCGATGCCTACCTCCAGGCCCGCCGCGGTCACCGGCCTCCCTGGGCGCACATCGTCCGCAACCCCGAGGAGCCGTGCGACTGGGAGGCGTGGCGCGCGTTCCTCGAAGGCTGCGACCTGGGCGAGCTGCCGATCTCGAACCTCGTCGCAGACGCCGCCGCCGCCGGAGCCTTGCTGGCGTCGCCGCGGCGGCCCGGCAAGCACGCCCTGGCTCACCTCCAGAGCGTGGTGCCCGCACCCGGCCGGCCGTGGCAACTCCTCGACTTCACGCGCAGCGGCCAGCCCGCGGCGGCGGATGCCGGCGTGTACGCGCGCCTGGGGGGCGGCAAGCAGCCAATGCCGCTCGATCCGCAGTATCTGGTCCTGGCGCGCCGCGGCGCCGAGTACCTCTACGGCGGCACGCTCGAGCCGCGCCGGTGCGGCCGGGTGTTCCCGGTGGACGAGGTGCTCGCGGTCTGCGCGCGCGCGCCGTTCCTCGACGGTGCCACCGTGGTTCCGGTGGTCAGCGGCGGGTCCGCCTCGGAGGCGCGGTTCCTGCTGATGGGCTTCACCGGGGACGAGCCACGCACCCGGTTCGACGCTGCGCTCGACCGGCGATGCGCCGAGCTGCGCGGGCGCATCGCCGCCGCGCTCGGCGACGACGCGGTCCCGGACCAGGTGGTCCTGTTCCCGCTCTACGCGCGCCGGGCGGACGGCGCGATCGATCGCGGCTGGGTCCAGGCGCAGTATCTCGGCGGCCTGCTGTTCCGCAAGGCGCACGCCCCGGTGTTCCACCGACTGACCGCCCTGCGGCGATCGATGCGCGCCGCGGCGGCGCCCCCATCCCCTGCTCCAGCCGCTGCGGCCCCCGATCCGGACAAGGAGGCCACGTGGCCATAGCCGTGTGTACCGGCGCGACGATGATGTGCAGCTTCGGCGTGGCGCCTTCCAGCCTCGTGGTGCTGCCGGCCGGGCGCGTCGTCACCAGGACACCCTCGGCCAACATCACCGACTTTGCCCCTGTCATGAATATCCCCCCGTTCGGCGCGTGCACGTCGCTCGCCAATCCGACCGTGGCATCGGCGACCGCGGCGGCGCTGGGCGTGCTGACGCCGATGCCCTGCGTGCCGGTGACGGCGGGACCCTGGGTGCCCGGCAGCACGAAGGTCATGAACGGCGGGCCACCGGCCGTCGACAACAGCTGCAAGCTGATGTGCAGCTGGGGCGGCGTGATCCAGGTGCTCGACTCCGGCCAGACCGTGGTGATCCTCGGATGAGGAACGCCGCCGGGCTACCGGCCGACCTCCTCGACGGACGCCTCGCCTCGGCCGAGCCCGAGGACGCCTCGTCCGCCACGCGGATCGCCCACGTCGCCCAGCTCGCCGACCGGGGCGACCACCCCGCGGCCGCACGGGAGGCCGCCGGCCTGATCGCGGCCGGGATCCACGACATCCGGCTGATCGTCTTCTACCTGTTCGGCGTGTTCCTGGACCGCGGCGTCGGCTCCCTCCCGGCGCTGCTCGAGCGCGCGGCTGCGCTGATCACCGACGACCTCGCCGCGCTCCGGCCCGGCCGCCGCAAGCTCCAGGTGGTCAACAGCGCCACCGCCTGGCTGTTCGAGCACGCGTCGGCCCAGCTCGTGTTTCACGCCCGGCAGCGCAGCGCCACCTGGGAGTCGTGGTCGGCCGAGAACGACAGCGCACTGCCCGACGCCATCGCCTCCGGGTGCACGAAGCTCACGCTCGCGCTCGAGGCCGTGATCGACGCGCCGCTCGCCGCGGTGCCGCTGGCCCGCGTCCGCCGGTGGGCCCTCGAGGACCTGCGGCGCGCCCTGGCCCGGCGCGAGGCCGCCGACCGTGCACCCGCGGTCGCGAGCGCCGGCGGCTCCGTGTCGCGCAGCCCGGATCGCGAGCCAGGTACCGGCAGCGCCGCGCCGCCCCGTGCGATGGACGAGGCTCGGGATGAGGTGCCGGACGAGCAGATCGACGAGCAGATCGACGAGCAGATCGACGAGCAGATCGACGAGCACGCCGGCCCACCCGACGATCCATCGCTTCCGTCCGACGAGCGAACCGACGGCCTGCGCGACGTGCGCTTCGATCGCCTGGCCGATCCCGCCGCCGCCACGGCGCCGCCCTCCCGGGCCAGCGCCGGCCCCGCCATCGCCCCCGTGGCCATGGGCTCCTCGGCGCTCTCCGTGCTGCAGGCCAAGCTGGCCGGCTTCCAGACGCTGATCGCGCGCGGTGACCTCGCCAGGGCCGCGGTGGTGGCCAGCGACATCCGCGCCGCGCTCGCCGGCTTCGACCCGGTCGCCTACTTCCCGTCGATGTTCGCCGCCTACTTCAAGATGCTCCACCAGGTCATCGACGAGCTCGCGCCGTACCTCGAGCGCGCCGATCAGCCGTCGTGGCACGCGCTCGACTCCTATTACCGCGCCGACATGCGCGCCTTCTTCGAGGACTGAGTCCGGCCTGCCATGACGCCGCGCCCAGCCCCCCCCGTGCCGCCGCGAGACCTGACCTCGCTCCAGCGCGCGATCTGCGCACGGGCCCGCGACTTCGAGATCGCCGCGCTGCTCGATCTCCTGGCCAGCCTGGGGTACCGCCCGGGGGACGTCTACTTTCGCGGCCACGTCACCGAGACCCCGCAACCCACGCTCGTGCATCACATCGAGTTCGCCGATCTCGAGGGCGACCTCGCCGGGTCTGCCCCCGCCGCGTCGGTCGAGCTCGGCAGCCGCACCGAGCTCGCGGCACCTGCGCCGCCCGGACCGCCGCGACGCCCCCGGACCGACGCACACACGTCGCCGGTGACGGTCACCGTGAACCTCGGCCTCTTGAGCTGCCGTTCGCCGCTGCCGTCGTACTTCCAGCACCTCCTGCGCGACACCGCGCTCCAGGAGCCGCTCGTCGAGCTACTGCAGATCGTCGACCGCAACCTGCTGCGCGCGCGCCTGACCTGCGACCGCCCCGAGCGCATCGTCGAACCCTGGGACGAGATCACCTTGGACCTCGTGCGCATCCACGGCCTCGACTCACGGATC
>JBGQCL010000801.1:0-3615 GCA_041495365.1 Kofleriaceae bacterium
ACTGGCAGTTGGAGCTGTCGCGCTACCATGGGTCTTCGGATGCATGTGCGCATCCTCACCAAACGGGCGTTGAAGCCCTCCTGTGCCCTGCTACGACCAGATCTCGGCGATCGCGCTTCCACTAAACCTGGAGGAGACCCGAGCATTCTCGCTAGTGAGTTCTCCTGTCCAAGGGGTTCGAAGGGGTTCCCATTCGATTGCGGGTAAAGCGTTATCGTCATCCATCGACCTATCATGACACTGCGGTCATTTGAATTCACTAGAGCTCGGTTATCAAAGTCTGCAGATGCCATGAGTTTGAATTTTTTCACCAGGACACGGCTCTCGATCGCTCGGGCAGGTCCCTCGTCGGCAATCGACGATAGCTGGCAGCATCCGCCCCGATGAACAGCCGCTGCGCGGCGAGGGCGGCTTGCACTTGAACGCCTACATCGACGGCACCCTTCGCTGCCACAGCGGGCTGGAGCTGGGCCATCGTTCTCGACAGCGCGAGGCTGGCGTCGCACGACGCCTTCGACTGCAAGCCCTTCTTGACCGCCTCCAGGCGGGTCAACAGCAGCGCACCTTCGAGCGCTGGGACCTGCGACACCGCCGCAGGCTCCGACGGCGATGACGCCTGGCGCTGGACCGGCACGACAGCCTCACGCCTTGGCCGCCCGAACAAGGACGCAAGGCCGGAGCTGGGTCGTGGTGTGGCGGCGTTCGCAGGTGGCTCGCTCGCGTCCTGAGCGAGCTTGCGCTGCACCGTGGGAGCATCGGCCGTGGCTGACGCGCCGAGTTCTACGCGCGGCTGCGTCAGCGTCACCTTGCCGGTGGCGGTCGACCCAGTTCCTGCGGGAACGCGCACGGAGATCGAATCGGACTGGGTCCGTTGATCACGACTCATTCCCGCCTCGCGTCCCGTGCCAGCACGTAGGAGCTCGTGGATCAGCCCTGACACGGTGACCCTGACAGCCGCCACCTGCGACATACGCGTCTCGCCGTCGATGTAGATCATGTGCTGGCGCTTGCGCTGCCTGCGGCAGGCTCCGGCAACCGGGCCGCGCTTCCGCCCATGCTCAGACCGGTCAGCTCCCCATTCTTGACCTGCGACCACAGATCATCGTCGAGCACCCGCATGGCGAGGAGCCAGGTCCCCTTGCGAACCTGTGCCCCCTCGAGAACGAAGGACGTCGGCGCCAGGTACGACTCCAAGATCTTCACCCGGCCGTTCACCAGGCCGCGGTGCATCAGCCCGATGTTCCTGTACTCCTCCATGAAGCGATGAGCCGCCTCCCGAATCTCGGCGGCCGAGTAGATGTCGTCCTGGGCATCGACGGTCTCCGGCTCGAGGACGATGCCGAGCACGTAGCGCTCCTCGTCCGTCTTGAGCACCGGGATGCGCTTCTCAAGAACGAAAGAAAGCGAGAAGGACGATGCGGCTGGACCATCGCCCTCCGGCTCGAGCCACTCGAGGTCATCGGCCTTCTGCACCCCACCTGACGCGATGAACAGCCGGTTGCGCTTGTGCCAGTGGCCATTGCCGCGCTTCTCGGGGATGCGGAGCTTGAACCGCTTGCCGGCATTGGCGAACGCCCCCCGCGCCTCCGCGGAATCGGTGTACGCCACGATGTACTGACCCTTCAGCTTGCGCACGGCCGCCGCGATCTCCTCGGCGGGGATGCCATCGCCGAGCGTCCACTCGCCGTCGTAGGGCGGATCGATGAAGAACAGGGTGCTCGGGCCGTCCTGGTCGGACAGCGTCTTCTTCCAGTCTTGCGCGAGGACCTTCACGCCCTTCAGCCGCTCGTGGAACTTCCACAGCTCCTTCAGATCGTAGGTCTGCCCGTCGTGGATGGAGGCGTAGCCGCTCAGGTTCGGCTTCGCGCCGTACGTGCAGAGCCGGCCGTAGACGACCTTCCAGAACCGCTGCGCATCGGAGCTCGGCTCGCAGCGGCGCACCTTCTCGAAGCCGCTGCGAGAGACCGTCCAGGGCAGCTTGCCAAGCGCGGCCATGGCGTGTTCATCGAGCTTCTGGAGGAAGCGGTGTGCGAAGGCGACCTCCGGATCCGCGTCGGCGAGGACCTCTTCATCGGCGGCCGCCTTGGCGTAGAACACCGCCGCGGCGCCGCAGAACGGCTCGACGTAGC
Source organism: Kofleriaceae bacterium (assembly GCA_041495365.1). Lineage (GTDB taxonomy): Bacteria > Myxococcota_A > Polyangia > Haliangiales > Haliangiaceae > JABFXX01. The sequence continues at coordinate 2,130 of JBGQCL010000801.1, forward strand.
GCTTGTGCTCCGGCAGTCGCTCGGCCAGCCGGCGCGCGTACTTCGATGAGCCACCCCACTGCTGGAACGGGATCATCCGCGCCTTCTCGACCGTGGCCTGGGCCTCCTCCAGGAGCCGCCGGGCCTGGTCCTGCAGCTTGGCCTTGGCGTCGGCCGTCAGGCCCTCGGCGGTGCTCTGCGGGATCCGGCCGATCGCGTCTTCCAGGTGCAGCACGTCGAGCTTCCCGGTGTGATTCCGAACCGGGAAGTGGCGGAGGGTCCGCGGCACCGTCTTGCCCGCCTCGTCTTTCTTTCCTCCGGGCTCGATGTACAGGAAAGCGTCGTCGGGCAGGTCGTTGATGTACGCCCGGCTCCACTGCGCTTTCGCGAGCTCTTCGAGAACCGGTGTGGCATCGCGCAGAGCGGTCGCGACCTCTGGGCTCGTGTCTCCGATCGCCAGTGCGAGCCGACCGCCGAGCGGCAGCAGCTCGCGCGCGAGCACGACCGCGCGGTCCTCCGCAGTGCCATCGAACCGGTCGAGCTCGGCTGCCAAGGTACCGATCGACGGCTCATCGATCTCAGCGGCGAGCGCCTTCGCCACGACCCGCGCCAAGTCGAGGTCGGCGGCGGCGCCCGGCGCGAGCTCGAGCACAGCGTCGAGCTCGTCGAGCTCGAACGGGCCCAGCGACTTCTGCGTGATCCCGTAGTTCGCGATCAGCAGCTGCGGGAGCGTCTTGGGACCGCCCACCCCGCGCATCGAGCTGATCGTGCGTGGCGTGCGGATCTTCCGGACGTGGAAGCCGCTGGTGTCGAGCTTCCCGCGGGTGCCGTACGTGACCAGGAACTTGCCCTTGATGCCGTCGAGCACCTTGCGGAATTCGTCCTCGTCGAAGCGGTCCTCGCCGACCTCGACGTTGTGGCCCGGGTAGGGCGGGTCGAGGAAGAAGAAGGTGTTCTTGCCGTCGAACTCCTTCACCACGTCGGCGTAGTGCGCCGAGCGCACCGTGACGCCGCGAAGCCGATCGCGGTACTTCTCGATCCGGTCGATCGTGCGTGCTCCGATGCCCTCGGCGTTCGGGTTGTAGCTCTTGCCGCGCAGTTTCCCGTACGCGAAGTGCGACAGGTAGAGGAAGCGGTACAGCTTCTCGATCTTGCTGCGTGGCCTGGCTTCCTGCATGGCCCGGAAGATCGACTTGCGCCCGGTCCAGTCCTTCTTCTTGAGCGCGGCGAGCTCGCGGTCCGTCAACGTCGAGAGCGCTCGGTACGCGAACGCGATCTCCGGATCTGCGTCGGCCAGGACCTCCTTCTCCGAGGGCGGCTTGGCGAAGAACACCGCGGCGCTGCCGGCAAACGGCTCGACGTAGGTCTTGTGCGGCTGGATGAGCTTGACGAGCCGGGGCGCCAGGTGCTTCTTGCCGGCGGGCGATCCCCAGATCGTCTTCTCGACCGGCGTGTCCGCAGCCGCCACCACCGGGTCGTCCGCTGCTGCCGTCGCGTCGCCGGCGAC
>JBGQCL010000802.1:0-3613 GCA_041495365.1 Kofleriaceae bacterium
CAACACGCCCTTGGCGTAATCGGACAGCACGCAGGCGTCGGCGCCCGGCATCGCGTGGTCGATCGCGCGCCGCACGCCGTCGGCCGCCGCGCCGGCGATCGCGTGGCGCTTCTCGTGATCGATCCGCACGATCTGCTGCTGCCCGGCGACCAGCCGGGTCTTCTTGCTGGTCGGGCGATCGGGGTCGACCACGACCGCGCTGGCGATCCCGTGGTGCGCGAGCCGCTCGGTCACGATGCCGGCGGCCTCGTCCTTGCCGACCACGCCGATCAGCGTGGCCGCGCCGCCGAGCGCCTGGATGTTGGCGGCGGCGTTCGCGGCGCCGCCCAGCCGCCAGTCGTGCGAGCGGACCTCGAGCACCGGCACCGGCGCTTCGGGCGAGATCCGCGACACGTCGCCGCGGATGTACTCGTCGAGCATGACGTCGCCGACCACCACGACGCGGCGGCCGCGGAGCTGCTCGACGACGGCGTGCGGCGGATGCACGTCGTGTTGTTATCCCGGTTTCGACGGCGTTGCAACGAGCGCGGGGACGCGGGACGGCGTTCGTGTTATCGTCCGCGGCGCGAGTCGGCGCTGCGATCGCGTGCGTCGTGGAGCGGCTCGCCGGTCGACATGATCCCGTTCATCGATCTGCACCCCGTCACCCGCCTGGTCGCCGATGCGGTGACGCCGCGCTGGGCAGGCGTGCTCGATCGCTGCGAGTTCGTCGGTGGTGCCGGCGTGCAGCAGCTCGAGGTCGAGCTCGCGCGGTACTGCGGCACACGGACCGCCATCGCGTGCGGCAACGGCACCGGCGCACTGCTGCTCGCGCTGCAGGCCGCCGGGGTCAAGCCGGGGATGCACGTCGCGCTGCCCAACCTGACGTTCTGGGCGACCTACGAGGCGGTCGCTCAGCTCGGCGCGATCCCGGTGCTGATCGACATCTCGACCGATCTCCAGCTCGATCTCGGCGAGCTGCGGCGTGCCCACGACCGGTACCGGTTCCGCCACGCGATTGCCGTGCACCTCTACGGCTGGGCGTCGGGCGCGCTGCCCGAGATCCGGACGTTGTGCGCCGACCGGGGGATCTGTCTGGTCGAGGACGCGGCGCAGGCGCTCGGGGTCGAAGTCGACGGCCAGCCGGTGCTCGCCGGCGCGACGCTCGCGACCCTGTCGTTCTACCCGGCCAAGGTGATCGGCGGCTGCATGGACGGCGGCGCGGTGGTCACCGGCGACGAAGCGCTGGCCGGCACCGTGCGGAGCCTGGCCAACCACGGGCGATCGGCGCACTACTCGCACCAGCACGTCGGCTGGAACTCGCGGATGTCCGGCCTGCAAGCGCACTACCTGCTCGAGGTCATGAAGCACGCCGGCGAGATCGTCGCCGCGCGGCGCCGCCTGGTCGCCCACTACCGCGCGCAGTGGAGCGGCGCGGCCGGCCGGCTGTGCGGGCCGCCCGGCCGGGTCGCCGAGAACGGCTACCTGCTGGTGGTCGAGTGCGAGCAGCCGGCCGACGCGTACCTCGACGCGTTCAAGCAGCGCGCGATCGGCGTCGCCCGGACCTACCCCGAGACCATCGACCAGCAGGCCCCGGCGCGCGGCCGGTTCGTCGCGGTCAGCGAGCTCGTCCGGTCGCGCGCGTTCGTCCAGCGCGTGCTCAACCTGCCGCTGTACTTCGGGATGCCGGAGCCAGCGGTCGGCGAGGTCGTCCAGGCCGCGCGGGAGATCCTGCGATGAGGTCGCGGTGACGGCGCGGGTCCATCCCACGGCGGCGGTCGCGGACAGCGCGGTGATCGGCGATCACACCCGGATCTGGCTGCACTGCCAGATCCGCGAGCACGCCCGGATCGGGGACAGCTGCATCCTGGGCAAGAACGTCTACGTCGACACGGGGTCCGGATCGGCGACCGCTGCAAGATCCAGAACAACGTGTCGATGTTCGCCGGGGTGACGCTGGAGGACGGCGTGTTCGTCGGCCCCCACGTGTGCTTCACCAACGACCGCGTGCCGCGCGGTCAACCCCGACGGCTCGCTCAGGTCGGCGACCGACTGGCACATCGACGAGACCCGGGTGTGCACCGGCGCGGCGATCGGGGCGAACTCGACGATCGTGTGCGGCGTGACGATCGGCGCGTGGGCGATGATCGGCTCGGGCAGCGTGGTGACCCGCTCGGTGCCGGCCTACGCGCTGGCCTACGGCAACCCGGCGCGCCAGCACGGCTGGGTCACGCCGCGCGGCGAGCGCGCGGTGTTCGACGCGGCCGGCCGGTTCGTCGGCAGCGATGGATTCATCTTGCGCCTGATCCGCGACGCCAGCGGCGAGCGCTCGAGCCAGTCGGGTGACCGGGCGATCCCGGAGCGAGTTGCAACGACGCGCGGTGGCGGCCGGTGCTACACGAGTGAACCGAGGGCTGCCACGACCGCGGGCCAGTCCGCGCAGCGCGGGGCGCCGTCGCGGGCGTCGTCATCGCCCGGGCCGAACCGGAGCGCGTGGCCGCAGCCGGCGGCGCGGCCGGCGGCGACGTCGGACGGCTTGTCGCCGACCATGACCGAGGCCGCGAGATCGAGGCCGAGCTCGCGGGCGGCGTCGAGCAAGAGGCCCGGGGCGGGCTTGCGGCAGACGCAGCCGGCGCCGGGGTCGTGCGGGCAGTAGTAGGCGCCGGCGAAGGCGACGCCGGCCCGGTCGAACCGCTCGACGACGCGGGCGTGGACCGCGCGGGCCTCGGCGGGGGTGACCAGGCCGCGGCCGATGCCGGACTGGTTGGACACGATCACGAGCGCGAAGTGGGCCTGCAGCGCGCGCAGGGCGTCGAGCGCGCCGGGCAGCGGCTCGACCTGCGCGGGGTCGCGCGGGTAGCCGACATCGACGATCAGCGTGCCGTCGCGGTCGATGAACAGCGCGCGGCGCGACCCGGTCATGACCGCAGGCGGGTGCCCAGGCGGGTGATCGTGTCGGTCGACGACCGGCCCGGGACCAGCGGCAGGAACTCGATCCGGCCGCCGTAGGCCTCGACGACGGCGCGCTCGGGGACCGGCTTGCCGTCGGGCGGCGCGTAGTCGGCGCCCTTGACGTGCACGTCGGGCCGGATCTGCGCCAGCACGCGCTCCGGCGTGGGGTCGTCGAACACGAGGATCGCGTCGACCAGCTCGAGCGCCGCGAGCAGCGCCACGCGCTCCTCGCAGCGGAAGATCGGCCGCTCCGGGCCCTTGCTGGCGCGCACCGAGGCGTCGCCGTTGACCCCGACGATCAGGACGTCGCCGAACCGGCGGGCGCCGCGCAGCGACGCGAGGTGGCCGACGTGCAGGACGTCGAACACGCCGTTGGTCCACACCACGGTCCGGCGCTGCGCCCGCTGGGCCTCGCGCCAGGCGATCAGCTGGTCCAGCGTGCGCAGCTTGGCAACGCCGGACTCGCCGAGCAGCGCAGCATCGAGCAGCTCCCCGATGCCCCCCGGGGGCACCGCCGGCCCGTCGACCGGCAGCGCCAGCTGCTCGCCCGCGCCCGCGAACGCCAGGTCGACGGCCTCGCACAGCAGGTGGCCGATCGTGATGTGGCACTCCTGGATCCGGGCGACCACCCGGGGGTGCGAGTGGCCCACCGACACGGTGACGATGCCGGCGAAGAGATCGA
>JBGQCL010000803.1:0-3604 GCA_041495365.1 Kofleriaceae bacterium
CGCATCTGGCCCCGGTGAATAGCGTCGCGTTCAGCCCTGACGGCACGCGCGTGGTCACCGCGAGCGGTGGGACCGCGCGGGTGTGGGACGCGGCGACCGGCAAGCCGCTGGGCGCCCCGCTCCCGCATCTGGCCCCGGTGAATAGCGTCGCGTTCAGCCCTGACGGCACGCGCGTGGTCACTGCGAGCTACGATCGGACCGCGCGGGTGTGGGACGCGGCGACCGGCAAGCCGCTGGGCACCCCGCTCACGCATCAGGGCCCAGTGCAGAGCGCCGCGTTCAGCCCCGACGGCACGCGCGTGGTCACCGCGAGCGTCGACCAGACTGCGCGGGTGTGGGATGCGGCGACCGGGAAGCCGCTGGGGGCCCCGTTCACGCATCAGGGCACGGTGAGCAGCGCCGTGTTCAGCCCCGATGGCACGCGTATGGTCACCGCGAGCGAAGACAAGACCGCGCGGGTATGGAAGATCCCGCTCAATGACACCCCGTGGGAAGCACTCGCTGCGCGCTGTCCATTCGTCGTCACAGACGGCGTGATCGAACAGCGCGTAACGCTCCCCCATTGAAAGTGCCGAGCGGCGAGCGCGAGCGGACTTGTCTTCCCTTCGAGCCGAGCGAGCAGGCGGACCCATGGCCGCCGCCGCGGGCATGGGCGCGGACCGAGCGCGGTGATCCCGCGTGTGGCGATCGCGACCGTTGCGGTGCTGAGCGCAGCCCAGGGCTGCCCCGGCAAGGTGGGATCCCGTCAAGCCGGGCGTGCCGCGTCCGGCGAACGCGGTGTGACGCGCCGCTACGCGGCTCGCCGGGAAACGCCCACCCTTCCTACCCGGCCGGTAGCGACGCTCGGTACGGTCGACCCGAGCGACCGGGTTCGGGGCGCGTATTCTTCGCGCGCCACCCTGGGATCCAGCACGAAGTGAAACACGGCTCCATCCGTGACGGTCTCGCTTGCGGCGACCTGCACAGGATCCATCGCCGCGACAAGATCAGCACGGCAGAGCACGACCAGGCGCGCGCTGTCCTCGGTGCCGTCGGCGGTGAACAGCCGGCTACGGAGGAGCCACGCCTTGAAGTGCTCAAGCGTGGCGCCGCGGGTCAAGGTGCCACCGGTCTGGGCCTCGATGTCTTGCATCGTGGTCCAGAGCGACGCGATGAATACCTTGCGATCACCGAACCGGCCAGCGGCCGGGACATTCGCCAGGGCGCGATGTGCGAGGCGGGCAATCTCAAGATCGTTGTGGCTCGGGATCCGGTCGAGGCGAGCGGCAGCACTGGTCATGCCCAGGATTCAATGCGGATTAGGTGCCAGTCTTCAGGATCCGCCATGTTTGCGAATACTAGTTATTGTGATTATGTGTTGTATCGGGGTGTGTTGTCGATTCGCAACACAGGTGTGCCCACCTGACGCAGCCGATAACTGCACATGCCCAGTGTTCAAGCCGCTGCTCGATCCGGTGGCAAGCGGCAATCGTGCCTATCCGTCGGCTGCGGGAGAAGTGTTCTCGACGGTGCGCGCTGTGCCGGCCGCCTTGTTCGCATAGGCAACGAGCCGTTCCCGCGCAGCACGATAAACCCACTGGGTCATCCCGGCACCAAGCACCTTGCGCCGCGCGAAGGATCCGCGCTCGTAATGTCCGAGAAGCTGCAGCACTGCCTCATCCTCGCGAGCCAGATCGCGAATCCAGGCGACCAGCTCGATGACGTCGGGAGCCTCGCACGTATCAGCGCCGGTACCCTCGGGCTCGGCATCGAAGATCAGTGCATCCAGCGGCGCTTTTTCGAGGGGGACGAATACCATCCGCGCTGCGTCGCGTTGCGCGCGCTTGGCTCGACGCCGCACCTCGCGCGCAAGCTGCGAAGCGAGATCGCGTGCCAGGTCGCAGGTCAGCTCTCCAAGCTGCACGTCTCCCACGACGTCCCAGACCAGCTCATGCACGACCGCGGTGTCACGCACATAGATCTTTGCCGCGCCATAGAGACGGCGCATCGCTTCCTGATCGCCGAGAAGTGCTGTCAGCGCGGCGCGAACCAGCGCGCGCGTATGGCGATTCACGCCCTCCGTTTCGATCGACTTCATTCTACGCCCTCCGTTCTTGAGACTTCTTATATCGTCGCTACAACCTCAAGAGACCCGGGTGGGCCGCGCGAGAGTCGCCCGACAGCCGCGCCCGCACCACTCCGTGCAGTGCGTGTCAGAACCGCGGTGCTCATCGGCGACCCTGAGACCCTCTGGCGTCGAGGCATGTCGGCTGCGCGGCCCAGTATGACGCGAACAGCTCCAGCAGGGCCGGATCATCGGGACCCTCGGGCAGCCACGCTGTGGGAAGATCGGCCGTGGTGAGCGCCCGCTGTACGCGAACAATGGCCTCCTCGTACGCCCCCGGGAAAGCCATCTCGAGCCGGAGGAATACGTCGGACAGCCGGGATCGGTGGTCCGACGACTCGTCGTCGCTCGCGGCCGGACCGGTCTGCCAGCCGTCCGGGAACTGAGCACGAAGGTGGCGCGCCAGCAGACTCCGCGCGCAGCGCTCCAGCGCTTCAGCGGTCCTGGCTTCTGTGATGAGCTTCTGCTCGAGGACCACAGGTGGAATGTCGCCGCCGAGCTCGGTCGCCAGCTGAGCCAGCGACGCCCTGGGCCGACGGTCGGTATAGGCGGTGAGAGAGGCGAAGCCCCGGACCTCGAGTGCTCGTGAGAGCAGCGCTGTCCAATCAGCAAAGCTTCGATCCATAGAGAGTTGTCGTTCCGTCGTGCTCATTCGTGACTCCTATCTTCCTGTCCTGCCAGTCCTCTACGGTCCTCTGCGCTGTCGATGGCGGCCGCAGTCCCTCACGGCAGCTCCAGCCGTCGGCTGCGCTGCCAGGCCAGGCGGCGCCAAGGTCGACGCTTGCGGCATCGAGTCCGTAGTCGGGATATATCGAGGATGACTGCGACACGCTGTCGCGGTCCCGGGCGGTCCTCCATGACGTCGGCCCTATCCCCGTCACTTGTGCGCCCGTCCGAGGCGTGGGCGCCGTCGACAACCTGTGTCGCGATCTTCGTCTCGGCTGCAAGTGTGACCGCGATGTTGCGCAGCTGCTGGAGAACGCGCCAGCCCTCGGAGTGCCGCGACGCGTACGCCGTTCCCTCCTCCAGGAGCGCCCGCAGCTGGGAGCGCATCAGCTCCATCATCGGGTGCGTCCACAGATCCCGACCGGCATCATCGTTGGTGACGGCCTCCAGGAGTTCGAGCCGCGCGTACAGCACGCCCAACGCGCTGTTGAGATCCGCGGCCGTCAGGACGACCGACGCGATCGAGTCGGTGTGGAACGCGGCGCGTAGCTCAGCGATGCGCTGCGATACCACCGCCAGCTGTCGATAGAATACCTCGAATGCGTCGAGCGCGCGCACGTACAGCGGCGATGAACCGGACGGGGCGCCGCCATGGCCCGGCGCGGTGGGTTCGCGGTGGGGAGGCTTCACGAGTTCCTCGTCTGCGGCATGCTGGTGGTGGACCACCTCCGGCGGTCCAGCCAACGTGACAAGGACACGGGGGCGATGCCGAGCACTCCCGCCGCTCGGAAGACGGTGCCGGTCTTCTTGAGTGCGACGATGCGGAGGGTGGCC
>JBGQCL010000804.1:0-3583 GCA_041495365.1 Kofleriaceae bacterium
ACGCGCTGATCGCCGAGACCCTGGCCGACCCCGGCGCGGTCGAGGTCGGCGCGCTGCACGGCCGGCGGATCGCGATCGGCCTGCTCGAGACGCCGCCGGTTGCGGCTCCCGCGGCGCTGCCCGCCGGCCAGGTCGTGGTGACCGGCGCGGCCGGCAGCATCGTCGCGGCGATCACCGCGGACCTGGCGGCCCGCGCGCGCGGCGGGACGTTTCACCTGCTCGACCTCGCGCCGGCGCCCGACCCGGCGGATCCGGACCTGCGGCGGTTCGCGACCGATCGCGAGGGGCTGCGGCGCGAGCTGTTCGAGCGCGGCAAGGCGCGCGGCGAGCGGGTGACCCCGGCGATGATCGAGCGCGCGCTGGCGGGGCTGGAGCGCCAGGCCGCGGCGCTCGCCGCGATCGACGCGGTGACCCGCGCCGGCGGCACGGTGCGCTACCACCAGGTCGACCTGTGCGATCCGGCGGCGGTCGCCGCGGCGCTCGCCGAGGTCCGCGCCGCCGGACGGCTCGACCTGCTGATCCACGCCGCCGGGCTGGAGATCAGCCACGCGCTGCCCGACAAGTCGTACGCCGAGTTCGAGCGGGTGTTCGACGTCAAGGCCGACGGCTGGTGCAACCTGATCGCCGGGCTCGGTGCGGCGCCGCTCGGCGCGGTGGTGGTGTTCAGCTCGATCGCCGGCCGGTTCGGCAACGCCGGGCAGACCGACTACAGCGCGGCCAACGACCTGCTGTGCAAGCTGGTGTCGAACCTGCGCCGGACCCGGCCCGAGGTGCGCGGCGTCGCGATCGACTGGACGGCGTGGGCGGACATCGGCATGGCGTCGCGCGGCTCGATCCCGAAGGTGATGGCGGCGGCCGGGATCGCGATGCTGCCGGCGGCGATCGGCGTGCCGGCGGTCGCCGGCGAGCTGGCCCACGGCGGCGGCGAGGTCGTGATCGCCGGCGGGCTGGGCGGGCTGATCGCCGAGCGCGACCCCGAGGGCGGGCTCGACCCCGCGCGCGTCGCGGCGGTGCCGCACGGGCCGATGATCGGCCGGCTGATCGGCATGGGCGTGCACACGCCGCTGATCGCCGAGGTCACGCTCGACCCGGCACGGGCGCCGTTCCTCGATGACCACCGGATCGACGGCACCGCGGTGCTGCCCGGCGTGATGGGCATCGAGGGCTTCGCCGAGCTCGCGCAGCTGGTGGTGCCGGGCGCGCGGGTCACCGCCGTCGAGCAGGTGCGGTTCGACGCGCCGATCAAGTTCTACCGCGACGAGCCGCGCACGCTGCAGCTGGAGGCGTGGCTCGTGCCCGCCGCCGGCGAGGTGATCGCCGAGTGCCGGCTGATCGGCGTGCGCCGGCTGGCCGGCCGCGACGAGCCGCAGCGCACCGTGCACTTCACCGGCCGGGTCCGGCTCACGCCGGCCAGCGACCACGTCGAGGTGCGGGCGCTCCCCCACGCGGCGCTGCCGGACGGCTCACCGCCCGTGGGGCGCGCCGAGATCTACCGGACGTACTTCCACGGCCCGGCGTACCAGGTGCTGGACGCGGTGTGGACCGCTGCCGACGACGCGCTCGGGCGCATGGCCGAGCAGTTGCCGCCCGACACCGACCGCGCGATGCTGCTCGACCCGCGGCGGATCGAGCTGTGCTTCCAGACCGCGGGGATCTGGGAGCTGCGCGCGCACGGCGGGCAGATGGCGCTGCCGCGCGAGGTCGAGGAGCTGCGCTGGAACGGCGGCCCCGCCGACGGACCCGTCGTCGCCCGCGTCCATGCCCGCGGCGACGGCGGGTTCGACGCCGAGGTCGACGACGCGCACGGCGTGCCGTGCCTGGTGGTGCGCGGCTACCGGACCGCCGCGGTCGACCCCGGCGCGTGAGGAGGATGCCATGGCGGACGACTTCCCGAGCACCGTGATCGACCGCGACCGCCCCGACGCGCCCGTCGGCGTCGCGCTGTGCGCGGCCGCGATCGAGGCGTATCGCGCGCAGCGCGCCGTGGACGCCGCGCGGTTCTTCCGCACCGCCGAGCACGGCCGGCCGCGGCTGGGCGCCACCGGCGGCCACCGGATCACGCTGTGCCATGGCCGCGCGGCGTACCCGCTGATGGTCGCGCAGATCGCCGCGGCGACCTACCGGATCGACACCGGGCGATCCGGACAATCGAGCTGCGACGTGGTGGTCGATCAGCGCGGCCCCCGCGACCGCCGGCTCGAGATCGCGGGGCGCAGCCACCGGGTCGACACGACCGGCGCCCGCGGGCGCTACACCGTCGAGGTCGATGGCGCGGTCAGCGAGATCGCGGTCGAGGACTCGCTCGGCGTCGTGCGCTCGCCGTCGCCCGCGGTCGTGCTGCGCACGCCGGTCGCGCCGGGCGATGCAGTCGCCGCCGGCCAGCCGGTGATCGTGCTGGAGGCGATGAAGATGGAGATCGCGGTCGGCGCGCCGGTCGCGTGCCGGATCCGCGAGCTGCTGGTCATGCCGGGCGCGCAGGTCGATCTCGACGCGCCGCTGGTGGTCTACGACCACGCCGCCGACGACTCGCCGGCGGTGATCCCCGGCGAGCTCGCGCTGCCGGCCCGGCCGCCGGCCGGCGATCCGCGCAGCCGGTTCGCTGCGGCGCGCGGCGAGCTGCGCCGCCTGGTGCTCGGCTACGACGCCGACGAGGCGGCCGGGCGCGCGATCGCCCTGGCCTGGCAGGTGGCGTCGGCCGCGGTGCCGCCGGGGGACCCCGAGCTCGCGCGCGCCGAGGTCGAGGCGCTCGCGATGTTCGCCGACCTCCACAGCCTGCTGCGCCGCCAGCCCGATCTCGGCCTCGGCATCGGCCCCGGCCTCGACGCCGGCGACGACCCGGCCGCGCCCGACGCCGGCCCGCGGGTCAGCGCGCAGCAGCACCTGACCACGTTCCTGCGCGAGCTCGACACCGGCGGCGCCGGGCTACCGCCCGCGTTCCTCGCGGTGCTCGCGCGCACGGTCGCGCGCTACGGGGTGGCCGGGGTCGAGCGCAGCGAGACGGGGGGTGGGGACCCCGACGGCTTGGCCGGCGGGGCGGGGGGCAGGGCCCCCCGTAGGATCGACGACTCGCCCGCGCTGCGCGACGCCGTGCAGCGGATCTTCGGCGCCCACGAGCGCGCCGACGAGCAGGCGCTCGCGATCGCCGCGATCCTCGACCGCCGGCTCGCGATCGGCGCGGGCGGCGCGGTCGCCGGCGACGAGTTCCACGTCGTGCTCAACCAGGTGATCGCGGCGGCCCGCCGCAGGTTCCCGGCGGTCCACGAGCTGGCGCTCGAGGTCCGCCACGCGCTGTTCGACGAGCCGATGTTCGAGCAGACCCGCGCGGCGATCCACCGGGATGCGCTGGGCCACGTCGATGCGCTGGAGCGCTCGGCGCGGCCCGAGGCGCTCGGGGCGTGCGTCGACGCGCTGATCGACTGCCCGCAGCCGCTGATCGCGCTGCTGGTCCCGCGGCTGTCGACCGCGTCCGCGGCGGCGCGCGGGGCGATGCTGGAGGCGCTGACCCGGCGCTACTACCGGGGCCGCGCGGTGGCCGGCGCCCGCGTCCACGCCGACGGCGGAGCGCACCATGTCACCGCGGCCT
>JBGQCL010000805.1:0-3555 GCA_041495365.1 Kofleriaceae bacterium
CGCCGGCGCATCGTTGATGCCGTCGCCGGCCATCGCGACGAACCGGCCCTGCGCCTGGAGGCGCTTGACCTCGTCGGCCTTCTGATCGGGCAGCACCTCGGCGCGCAGCTCGTCGATCCCGAGCTTGCTCGCGACCGCCCTTGCCGTGGTCGCGCTGTCGCCCGTCAGCATCACGATGCGAACGCCCGCGGCGTGGAGCGCTGCGAGCGCGTCGGGCGTGCTGGTCTTGATCGGATCGGCAACACCGACCAGCCCCGCGAGCTCGCCGTCGATCGCGACGAACATGACGGTCTGACCGTCGTTTCGCAACGCTTCCGCGCGGTCCCCCAGCTCTCCGACCTCGACGCCGGACATGTCCATCAGCGCGCGGTTGCCGAGCACGATGACCTTGCCGTCGAGCCGGCCCTTGACGCCCTTGCCGGTGATCGACTCGAACTCGGTCGCGCGCGCGAGCGGTAGGCCACGGTCCTCGGCGCCACGAACGATCGCCGCAGCGAGCGGGTGCTCGCTGCCGCGCTCGAGCCCGGCAGCGAGCGCGAGCACCGTGGTCTCGTCGAACCCCGGCGTTGCGACCACCGCCACGAGCTTCGGCTTGCCCTCGGTCAACGTTCCCGTCTTGTCAACGACGAGCGTGTCGACCTTGCGCAAGGTCTCGATCGCCTCGGCGTTGCGGAACAGCACGCCCATCGTGGCCCCCTTGCCGGTCGCCACCATGATCGACATCGGCGTTGCCAGGCCGAGCGCACACGGACAGGCGATGATCAGCACGGCGACGGCGTTGATCAGCGCGTGCGCCAGCTTCGGCGATGGCCCGACCGTCGCCCATACGACGAACGTGGCCACCGCGATCAAGACGACCACGGGGACGAAGTAGCCGGACACGAGGTCGGCGAGCTTCTGGATCGGCGCGCGGCTGCGCTGGGCCTCGGCGACCATCGCGACGATGCGCGACAGCAGGGTCTCGGCGCCGACCTTCTCGGCGCGCATCACCAGGCCGCCGGTCCCGTTGATCGTCGCGCCGATCACGCGGTCGCCCGGCTGCTTCTCGACCGGGATCGGCTCGCCCGTGACCATCGACTCGTCGATCGACGTCTTGCCTTCGAGCACGACGCCATCGACCGGCACCTTCTCGCCGGGTCGGACGCGCAGGCGGTCGCCGACCCGCACGGCCTCGAGCGGCACGTCGGCCTCTGTACCATCGTCGGCGACCCTCCGCGCCGACTTGGCGGCCATGCCGAGCAGCTGCTTGATCGCGGCGCTGGTCTGGCTGCGCGCGCGAAGCTCGAGCACCTGGCCGAGCAAGATCAAGGTCACGATCACCGCAGCCGCCTCGAAGTACACGGCGACCTGGCCGGCCTCGTCGCGGAAGCCCGGTGGGAACATGCCGGGGAGCAGCGCTGCGATCACACTGTACCCGTACGCGACGCTGACCCCCACGCCGATCAGCGTGAACATGTTGAGGCTCTTGTGCGCGATCGATTGCACCGCCCGCACGTAGAACGGCCACGCGGACCACAGGCACACCGGCGTCGCGAGCGCGAGCTCGACGTAGGTGCGCGTGCGGCCCGATAGCCACGCCGACGCGAACAGCTCCGACATCGCGATCGCGAGCAGCGGGATCGTGAAGAGCGCGGCGACCAGGAGACGCCGCTTCATGTCCCGGAGCTCGGGATCCTCGACGGGCTCCGCGGTGATCGTCCGCGGCTCGAGCGCCATGCCGCAGATCGGGCAGGTGCCCGGCGCATCGCGCACGATCTCGGGGTGCATGGGGCACGTCCACTGCGCGGCCGGTGCTGCCTGGACCGGCAGGCTCGGCTCGAGCGCCATGCCGCACTTGGGACAGCTGCCGGGCCTGGCCGCTTTCACCTCGGGATGCATCGGACACGTGTACGTCGCAGCGGGCGCCGGCGCCGGCGCCGCCTTCGCGTCGGCCGGTTGGTCGGAGCCCTGCGCGCGAGCGGCGTAGCCCGCAGGATCTGCGCGAAACTTGTCGCGACATCTCGGCCCGCAGAACGCGTATTCGCGGCCACCATGCTTGACCCGCCCGCCCTTCGCGGTCGCCGGATCTACGGTCATTCCGCAGACGGGGTCCTTCGCCAGCGGCGGAGAAGGTGGAACCGTGGACTCGAGGCCATGACGATGTTCCATGTGACGAGGTTCCATGTGAGGCATTACCATCGCTCATGCATGCGAAGGACCTGGATCAGTCGTGTTCGTCGCGAAACCAATCGGGATCGATGTCGTGCCGGCGGATCAGCCGATGCAGCGTCTCTCGCAACAGGCCCGCTTCGCGCGCGGCCTCCGCGACCACGCCGCGATGCCGGTGCAGGAGCGCGAGCAGGTAGTCGCGCGTCGTTCGAGCGCGGGCGAGCGCGACGTACTCGTCGTAAGGTAGCGTAGCGAGATGCGCCAGCTTCGACGCGCGCGTGCGCTGATCGAGGCGAGCGCGATGACGAATCGCTACGAGCTCGTCGAGGATCTCGGGTCCCGCCGGGTCTGCGACGCGGAGGATCGGGATGTCGGTCGACAACTGCGCGAACCCAGCGGTCTTCACGATCGCGAGGTAGGTGCCGGCCGCGACGAGCGCCACGGCTTTCTCGGGATCACTGCAGGTCGTGACCTCGAACCGGTCGCCAATCGCGTCGGACAGCTTGCGCGCGACGCGGGCAGGTGCGGCGATCAGTACCTGACGGGCCATCGCCCCGTCCTTGTGCAATTCGCAAGCCCGAGCTAATGCGGCGGAACCATACGCTTGACGACCGCCCCAGCGTGATCCTGCCAGTCACGCCGTGACCCGCCGGATTACAGGTCAGAACATCGTGGTTCGACCGTTCACCAGCTCATCGCGTAGCGCATCGAACCGCGAGAGCTCGCCCTGAACGATGTCCTCGACCCGCGCACGCAGGCGATCGCCCGGAATGGCTGCGAGGGTCACGTCGGCGAGCGCGGGCTCGTCGATTCGCGTCCCGATGCGGCTCACCAGCGTGCACGCCGCAGCTGCCGCGTCGGGGATCTCCGTGACGATGTCGTTCGCGATCCGGTTCGCGATGATGTTGTAGAGCTTGCCGACGTGGCTCACCGGATTCTTGCCGGCTGCTGCCTCCATCGTCATCGGCCGGTACGGCGTGATGAGGCCGTTGACGCGATTGCCCCGACCGACCTCGCCGTCGTCTCCCGCTTCTGCCGAGCTACCCGTCACCGTGAGATAGACGTCGCCGCGGCTCGCATCGTCCGCCGCGTTGACCGCGATCGAGGCGGGTAGCGATGACACGCGGGAGACCACGGCAGCAGCCAGCTGCTGCGCATCCGATTTCCTGGCGACGTATCCACCGATACTCTCGACGTACCGGTCGATGAACGCGCACGCGATCGTGAGCTCGACCCGGTCGCGATGGCGCACGCCCATCACCTTGACGTCGCTGCCGAGCTCCGGATGCTCCACCTTCACAGCGCGATCGTTGAGCGCGTGCTCGACGTCGAGCACGATCCGCTCGAGCTCGGTGAGCGGCGCGAAGCCAACGCCGCACGACGTGTCGTTCGCCAGGGGAACCCGGC
>JBGQCL010000806.1:0-3548 GCA_041495365.1 Kofleriaceae bacterium
CGCCGAGCGGGTCGCGCGCCAGGCTCAGCCGGCCGCGGCGGGCATCCCAGATCGCCAGACCGAACTGGGCGTCGAGCCCGCGCCAGCCCTCGGGCCCCTTGGCCGCGAACCGCTCGAGCAGCGGCTCCGGGCCCTGCTTGCCGTCGTCGGCAAACACGTGGCCGTCGCACGCCATCGCGAGGTTGCCGTCGGGCGCGACCACCACGCCCGGGTTGTGCTCGCCGGGCTGGGTGCGCAGCCAGCGGAAGCCGAGCCGGGCCGCGCCGTCGGGAGCGTGCCAGGTCGTCGCGGCGTCGGGCGCCCGGGGCGCCAGCGCGTCGAGCATGGCGGACAGCTCGGCCTCGGCGGCGGGGCGCCGCGCGTACTTTCCGATCATTCCACAGATGGCTGACATGGATTCACGAAGGAGTATCGTACAACGCCTGGTAGGCGCGAGCGACGGCGTCGATACTGTGCTTGCTCTCGGCCTCGGCGAACGCCGCGATTGCCAGCGAGCGTCGCAGCGCAGCGTCTTGCGCCATCCGGAGGAACGCCCGGGCCATCGGCTCGGGCGACTCGGCCGGCACGATCAGGCCGGTGACCCCGTCTTGCAACAGCCTGGGGATCTCGTTGACCGCGGTCGCGACGATCGCGCTGCCGGCGCACTTGGCCTCGAGCAGCGCCACGCCGTACGGCTCGAACTTCGACGCCAGCACGAACACGTCGAGCGCCTTGAGCAGCGCCGGCACGCGGACCCAGTGGCCGAGCAGCACCAGGCGGTCGGCGATCCCGAGCTCGGCGGCGTGGGTCTCGATCGCGCTGCGCAGCGGGCCGTCGCCGGCGAGCACCATGCGCAGCCGCGGATCGGCGCGCGCCGCCAGGGCGAACGCGCGGAGCTGGGTCGGGTAGTCCTTCTGCTCGACCAGCCGGCCGACGCTGCCGACCAGCACGGTGTCGGCGGTGGCGCCGAGCCGGGCGCGGAGCTCGGTGGCCTCGGCGGCGGTGACCGCGCGATAGGGCCCGAGGTCGATGCCGTAGCTGATCGTGTGCATCCGGCGGCGCAGCGCGCGGTAGCCGATGGCGGCGAACGGCCCGACGGCCTCGGCGGTGAACTTGCAGAACCGCTCGCCCAGCTCGTCGGACACCGTGACCACGTGGTTCATCAGCCCGCACGCCATCTGGTTGCGCAGCGCCTGGCGGCGGCCGCGGTTGACCAGCTCCTGGGGCAGGAACTTGTACGTGCGGTCGGGGACCTGGCAGGCGAACGCGCTGAGCGAGCCGACTGCCGAGTGGATCCCGGACAGCCGCGCCGCCAGCCCGGCGTACAGCAGCGGCCGCGGGTTGATCGGGTGGACGACGTCGATCTTGAGGCGGCGCAGCAGCTGCGCGAGCTTCCACACGCCGTCGGGCCGCAGCCCGGCCGCCAGCGGCAGGACCTCGACCGGGATCGCGCGCTCGTGCAGCCGCTCCACCAGCTCGCTCGACTCCTCGCCGAGCGAGCAGAAGGACGGCCGGTAGCGCGCCGGATCGAGGTGCAGGGCGAGGTCGATGTAGCCCTTGGTCCGCCCGGACAGGCCGAGCGTGTCCATGATGTACAGCACCGAGCGCGCCCCGTTGCCGGCGCGCTGGAGATCGTCGCGGGCTCCGTTCTTCATGTCGGAAACCAATGCTCGTACCAGCCGGACAGGTTGATCAGGCACCACAGGTCGAACGAGTGATCGGCGACGCCGTCCTTGTGGCGCCGCCACAGCTCGAGGATGTGGTCGAAGTTGAAGATGCCGAGCTCGCGCAGCGGCGAGCGGCGGAGCAGATCCTCGCCCCACGGCGCGAGCTCGCCGCGCAGCCACGCCGGCAGCGGCACGCGGAACCCCTGCTTGGTGCGCTCGATGACGTCGTCGGGCAGCCACTCGCGCGCCGCGTCCTTGAGCACCGCCTTGGTCCGGGTGCCGTCGATCTTCATCGCGGCCGGCAGCGACAGCGCGTAGGTCGCCAGCGTGTGATCGAGGAACGGCGCGCGCGCCTCCAGCGAGTGCTGCATCGAGAACTTGTCGACCCGCATCAGCAGCAGCTCGGGCAGCCGGTTGCGCAGCTCGACGTACGACATCTGCTGGCTGAAGTCGGCGTCGGGCCGCCGCTCGGCGATCTCGCGGTAGTACTGCGCGACGGTGTCGACCGCCTTGCGCGGCATCCGGCGCCGGCCGGCCTCGGTGTACAGCTGCTCCTTCTCCCAGTCGAAGAACACCACGTCGAGCCCGAGGTACAGCGGCTCGTCCTCGACGGCGCGCCGCAGCACGTCGACCCGGCCGCTCGGCGCGCCGGCGAGCTCGGCGCCGCGCTGGACCACCCGGCGGAGCAGCTGCGGCATGCGCCGGAGCTGCGACCACTTGCCGTTGTAGGTCTCGAGCAGCCGGGGGAACTCGGGGTAGCCGCAGAACACCTCGTCGCTGCCCTCGCCGACCAGCACGACCTTGATCCCGGCGGCGTGCGCCGCGCGCGACACGAAGTGCATCGGCAGGCAGGCCGGATCGCCGAGCGGCTCGTCCTGGTGCTGCACCATCTCGGGCAGGTACGCCAGCGCCTCGGCCGCGGTGACCTGGACCTCGGTGTGGCGGCAGCCGAACATCGCCGCCACCTGGCGCGCATACGGAACGTCGTGGAAGTTCTCGGCCGGCCCGAACCCGGTGAACTCGATGGTGAAGGTCTGCAGCGGGGTCGACACCAGCCGGCTCATCAGCGCGACGTTGGTCGACGAGTCGAGGCCGCCGCTCAGGAACGCGCCGACCGGGACATCGGCCATCAGGCGCTTCTTGACCGCGCTCTTGACCAGGTCGCGGACGCGCTCGACCGCCTCGCCGCGGCTGGCCGGCGCGGTCCACGCCGGACCGTCGAGCGGCGACCAGTAGCGCGCGATCGTCAGGTTGCCCTGCGGATCGCACACCAGCGTGTGCCCGGCCGGCAGCTTGCGGATACCCTCGAACAGCGTGCGCGGCTCGGGGACGTTGGAGAACGTCAGGTACTCGTTGAGCGCCACCGGGTCGAGCCGGCGCGCGACGTCGGGGTGGGCGAGCAGCGCCTTGAGCTCGGACGCGAACAGCAGCCGCCCGCCGGCGATCGTGTAGTACAGCGGCTTCTTGCCCATCCGGTCGCGCGCGAGCAGCAGCCGACGGCGCTTGCCGTCCCACAGCGCGAACGCGAACATCCCGTCGAGCGCCTGCGGGACCTCGACCTGGCGCTCCTCGTAGAGGTGGATGATCACCTCGGTGTCGGCGCGCGACCGGAACTGGTGGCGATCGTCGAGCCGGAGCTCGGCGCGGAGCTCGGCGTGGTTGTAGATCTCGCCGTTGAACGTGATCCAGACCGAGCCGTCCTCGTTGGACATCGGCTGGTGCCCGGCGGGGCTGAGGTCGACGATCGCCAGCCGGCGATGGCCGAACACCACGCGGCGGTCGTCGCTCTGCCACAGGCCGCCGTCGTCGGGGCCACGGTGCGCGATCACGTCGCGCATCTCGAGGACGAGCGCGCGGTCGCGTTCGGACGCTTCGGTGCTCCCCCCGAAGTTATACAGACCG
>JBGQCL010000807.1:0-3534 GCA_041495365.1 Kofleriaceae bacterium
CGACTGAGACGACTTCGATACCTTAGACTTGGAGCGGGGCATGGCCGCTCAACACGACGCGATCGATCCGGATTCCCTCGTTTTCGCCTTTCTCGATTCCGGAGCAAGATCGATCGCTTACAAACGAGGGGATCCCTCAGCCCGACGCCTTCATCAATTCGGGCGACTTTTCGAGCTCATCGAGCGCCTTGACCTCGTCGGACAGCACCTCATGACGCCGCGCGAGAAGCTCGGCGGCCACTTGGGGCTGCGGGTTGGCTTCGGCTCGCAGCGCGTGCTCGTGCAGTGCGGTGGTCGCGGTCAGCAGCTTCTGGCCTGCCGCGAACCCCTGGATCGCGGCGAGCCTCCTGGCGTTGGCCGCGCGTGCCTCCATCGCCTTTCCGACGTAGCGACCGACCGCGATCGAGGCACCCTGGAGCAGCCACTCCTCGAGCGTCTCCGGCGGGGGCTGCGTCTTGCCGGTGACGAGCCTGTGGGACACGTAGCCGAGCGCCGCGCCCATGATCGTGTGGCCGGTGATCGCCGCGCCCTCCTTGAGGACGAGCTTGCCGGCGGCGCCCGCCTTCGCCCACAGGCCCTCCGATGCACGTTCGAGCTGCGCGAGTGTCTCCGCCTGGTGGCCGATCGCCTTCAGGATCCCCGCGCTGCCGAGGCTCATCAGCATGTTCTCGAGGAACGAGTCGCCGAGCTTGTCGCCGAACACCGCCGTCTGCCCGACCGACGTGACCGCGGTCTCGGTCGCCAGGCCGGAGCCACGGGCGATGACCTGCGCGCCCATCGACAGGCCTTCCATCGCCGCGACGCCGCCACCACTCATCAGCATGCCGCCTACCCCGCGAGCGACCATGCCGCCGATCGCGCCACCGACGATGCTGACGCCGATCAGCGCTGCGAGCTTCACGCACGCGGTGCGGAACGACTGCCACTTGACGAGCGTGGCGCCCTTCGAGAGGAAGTTCTTGATCCGGTCGTTGGCCGCCATCGTGGCGAACTGGCCCTGGGCGCGCGCCAGCGCTTCCTTGCGCACGCGTATCATTTCACGGTTGTAGTCGTCGAGATCCCTCGCGTTCTCGACGCGCAGCCCGAGGCCGGCGGCTTTCGCCTGCCAGTCCATGTCGCGCGTGATGCTCTCGAGGCTATCCTTCATGACCTGCGTCTCGAGCTCGAGTCCACGGAAGTCGCTCGAGAACAGCGCCGCCATCGCCGCGAAGAAGCCGTCACCAGCGTCGTGCGCGGCCTTCTCGAGGGCCTCGATCTGGACCGCGATCGCGTGGACCTTGCTCTTGAGTGCGATCTCGCTCGCGTTGACCATGACCGGATCGATCTCGTCCGGATCGACCTTGCCGCCACGCATCAGGCTGCTCTGCAGCTTGCGCGCGTCCTCGTCGATCTGGCTCGCTGCGCCGCTCAGCCGGTTCCGCTCGGGGTCGCCGACTGGCGTCGAGTCGCGCAGCAGGTCGGCCGAGGCCCCGAGATCCCGCGTGGCGCTCTGTATGCCGCGCAGCGGGAGCGTCGCCTGGAGTGCGGCTGCGCGCTGGAGCAGCCCCTCGCTGGTCTGCACCAGGTGCGAGGCGCCGGCGGCGTCCGCGTAGAGGCGCAGGATGTCGCGGAGCGGCCTGGCGTCGTCGCCCTGCTTGTTGGAGACCCCCATCGCCGCGACGGCGCGATCGAGCTCGACGATGCCGGCGCCGACCCGCGACAGCTTGTCCTTCTGGCCGGCGAGCACGGGCTGCCATGTCGTGGGCTTCGACGGATCCGCGAGCTCGCCCATGCGGCGGCCGAGGAACGTCAGCGTCGGATCGACCGCCTTGTCAAGGTGCCACGATGCCAGCGTCTGCTTCAGGTACGTGGCCTGCGAGAGCGCATCCTGGGCGAGCGCACCAACCGCAGCGCCGGCTCCGGCGGCGGGCTTCGCACCCTTTGGATCTGGCGCGACGTTCGCCTCGCGGAGCGCCTGAGCGTCGGCAACGCTGCTGCCGGCGAGCGTGAGGAGGTTGTTCGCCGACTCGTCGCTGCTCGCAGAGACCGTCGGCGGTGCGTACGTCTTGCCGTCCTCGAACTTGATCGCCCAGTGGCCCGGCAACCCGAACAGCGGCGGCGCCGAGGTCATGGCGAACGCGAGGTAGTCCCCGTGCTTCTCGCCGTGGCTCTCGGCCGTGTCATTGAACAGCTGCGCCGAGACTTCTTCGACGGTCGCGTCGACCGGCGATGTCGCGCGCACCCAGTTCCACAGCTCGCCGTGGGTCTCCTTTCCGAGCCAGACATACTGGACGGGTCGGAGGCCCACACCTGCGGGCTGTGCGCGCGGCTCGATCGACGACCTCGGCTTCGCCTTGTGCTGCTGGTCGGCCTGCACGTCGAGCACGCCCTGCTGGCAGAGCGCCGGCACGACCGCGCGATCCATCGGGTGCGATCGCGGGATCGCGTCCGGATCGACGATCACGCCGGTGCCCGACACATTGCCCGCCAGCTCGGCAATGTGGAGCCACCGTGGACCGATCCGGTACAGCGACGCGACGAGCGCCTCCTCGATCATCGCGGCCAGGGCGGCACCGACCGACGGCTGCCAGTCCCACGGGCCGGCGGCGCCGCCATGCTGCTTGCCGGCGACCGGGCGGACCGCGTCGATCGTCGCGTACGGGTCCTGCGGGTGGACGAGCTGCGCGAGGTCCGTCGGGTTGTCGAAGACGTAGAGGATGCGGTCGAGCTGCTTGAAGAAGCGCTCGTAGAACGCCCCGAGGTTGCGCCAGGCGAGCCGCGGATGAGGCGGCGGCGGCGTGGCAGCGAGGAGGTGACGCAGGATCGCGTCACCGGCCGCCCGATCGTTCAGCGTCAGGTACTCGGTCGCGGTGACGAGCGCCCCTGGCGCGGATCGCCGCTGCACCGCGGCCGTCGCACCGCTGCGGCCCGTCGGCGTGGCGGCAGGAGCGGCCCGGGGAGACGCGTCCATCGATGCCTCCTGCTTCTGCACCGGACCCGCTGGGGGCGGCAGGTCGCTCGTCGTCCTGGGCAGCGCGCCCGCGGTGAGCGTGCTCTTCCCGGGCATCGCCGGAGTTCCGGGCGGCCCGAGGTCGCTGGTCGTTGGACCCGCGCCTGGACGCGCAGGTCCGCGTGGATCGAACGCGCCACTCATCGCCCGAACCGCCGTGCTCGGATGCCGTTCGCCACCATCGTCACCGGCATCCTACGGAGCGGCAGCTGCGCGCCGACCGGCAACCGGTCGTTTTGACGGGTCAGGCCCAAAGTTCGCCAGAACCGTCAGGGTGGTCAGACCGCGACATGATCGCGCGGCCGACGCGTGGAGCTCGGGCCTGGCCTCGAAAGACCGGGGTCGTCCGGTTCCTGCTGTGGAACGGCGCGCCTCGTTCGCGCCTCGCGCGCGGCGCTCCGGGGTCAGTGCCGTTGCGCCGCGCCCGCCGGCCGGCACGCCAGCGGCCCGTTGCGACGGCCGTGCAGGCAGGTCCCGGCGACGTCGTGCCCGTCGTGCGTCATCGAGCACGCATCGTTCTCGGCGCGCCCGTTGCATGCCGCGAC
>JBGQCL010000808.1:0-3502 GCA_041495365.1 Kofleriaceae bacterium
CACGAGCCAGCCTTCGCCGAGCCCTGCGCGATCCAGATAGCCCGCGACCTGTTCCAGCGCCTCGGATTCGGTCTCGGTATCGCGGCGGATCTTGACCTCGATCGCGTGGCGCTCCGCCCGCCAGAAGATCATCAGGTCGAGCGCGCCGCGGCCGAGCCCGTACTCGCGCTCCACCCGCCCGCCGCCGTTGACGACGCGCTGCAGGAACGCCATCAGCATCAGGTGCGGACCGGCCTCGCGATAGCTGAAGCCCTCCGCCGCAAGGTGCCCATCCTTGCGCCAGAACACCTGCCAGGCGGCCATCAGCCTGGGCATGTCGAGGCTGCCATCGGGCCGGACGTACCACTCGGTGGGCTGATGGATGCTGATCTGCTGCGCCCACGACAGCGCGCGCGGGATCACCTCGCGGTAGATCGGGTTGGCGATCTGGAGCTCTCCGCGCTCCACGCGGACCAGGCCGAGCCCCAGGGTGTAGCTCAGGTCGTCGTCGAGCGCGTCCGCGGGGAGCGCCGTCCCGGCGAGCATGGGCTCCACGATCCTCCGGACCCGCGGCTCGCGCAGCCGGGCGACCAGCGAGTCGATGTGGGACCTCCGTTCCACGATGATCGTGTCCCTGGCCGACTCGACGTGCTGCGCGGTCACCGGAGCGCTGCGATCCCGCAGGTCCTGCCCGACGATCTGGTCGGCGAGCGCGTTGGTCAACCAGGGGTGCCCCTGCGCGAGCTCCCAGATCCGGTGGACCGCCTCGGGCGCGAAGCGCTGGCCGGTCGCCGCCGTGTGCTGCGCGAGCAGCTCCCCGACCTCGGCCTCGGTGAACGGACCGAGCGTGGTGGCCTCGGCCGTGACGTTGAACGGCGAGGTCGTGCCGCGCCAGGACAGCGCCCGGCGGTCGTCGGCGCTGAGCACGTAGTCTCGCACCTGCCGCTGCCCGACCAGAACGACGCTCGGCGGGAAGGGAGTCTCGCTCCGCTCGATGTAGCCGGCGCGCAGCTGGGTCAGGAAAGACACCATGGCCGGCCCTACCAGCCCATCCGCCTCGTCGAGCAGGAGTACCAGCGGGCGGTCATCGAGCGCGGCGAGTCGGGTGAGGTAGTTCAGGATCGCCGTCGGGGGGTCCAGAAGCGCGGTCTCGATCTCCTCCGCACTGGGTCGAGCCAGGTCCGCGTGTCGCATGCGCAGCGCACGGTCGAAGATCTCCAGGACCGTGGGCATCGCGAGGGCTGGATCCGGCTGCTCGCGAGCCGTCTCCAGATCGACCCATACGGCGCGCAAGCGGCCCGAGTCATTCAGGTGCCGCTCCAGCCACATCAGCGACGTGGTCTTGCCGGTCTGCCGGCCGGCGTGCAGCGTGAAGAACTTGTGCTCGTCGATCAGCTGCAGGACGCGGCCGAGGCGCCGCTCGGGCGGGAGCATGTAGTGCTCGCCCGGGATGCACGGTCCCGCGATGTTGAACGAGAGCGACACGCCGCAACCGTAGCAGCGGGCCCGACGGCGCAGCAAGGCGGCGGCGCGACGGATCGAGCATCACCGCCCGAGCGTGGACGCACGACGCGACATGCCCGGCTTCGTCATCGTGTCGAGTACACTCTCGACGATCTCGCCGACGATGCCCGGAGGCACGGGCGTCGAGGCCAGCGAGCGTCGGAGCCCTCATCCGTGGCTTCGCCGTGCTCATGCCTCGCGGAGGAGGTCACCACCGCGGATCCAGCTGCGGTGGCGGTTCCTGCGGTTGCTCCACGGTGTGACACGGTCGTGCACCTGCCACATGCTCGGGGAGGCACCCGGCGCAGCCGATGGAGGGCTGCGCTCAGAGCGCGATTCTCTCGACGAGGATGCGGCGTTCGGCCGATCGAATCTCGTAGTTGAATTCGCTCAAGAAGTTCATCCCCAGCAGACCATCGATGTTCTCGTGGCCGAGGTCGAACACGTTGACCGGAAAGCTCGTCATCGTGACGCCGAGCACGACGAGCTCCGCTACGCGCAGTGCGTAGCCAGCCTCCTCGCCGATCGCCGTATGCACGCGGGTGCGCTTGAAGCCATCGCGAGCACCATAGCCGACCGAGTCGACGATCTCGGGCACGACTGTCGTCACCGCGGAGCCCGTATCGAGCACGAAGCGCCCGATCTTCGTCCCACGTGGGCCGGTCACGAGCACCTCGACGATGATCAGGTCATCGTCGATAGCGAAAGGCGTCGCGAGTCTCGTCATCGAGGACCAAGGATGGGCGTGGTGGTCGAACTGCGATTCGCCCTGTGAAGTAGTGGCCGATCACGTTGTACGTATCGGCGCATGCGGCAGCCTGATCGAGCGGCTCGCGTCGCGTCTTCCCATGCCCGACAACGCGTGCCGTACGGAAGTCAAACCCGCGCGGATGGATGTGATCGATCTCGACCAGGCAGACCCATTGGTCGGGATACTCCTGGCAAATCTCCGCCCACGTCAGCGGCTCCGAGATCGACGGCGTGAGCTTTTCGGCGGCGCCCATCGTTCAAATCTTCGACGACAGGCCACCCTTGTCAAGTTTCTTGCTTCCCATGCGAACCGTTGTTGCCCCGAGCCAGGCAGCACCGTGGGGGGCGAGGTCGTGTCATCGCGCGCGATGGAGCTCGCCGGTGCAGTCGATCCAGATGTGTTCGTGGCGAAACCCGAGCGTGTGCCCGGTCTCGTGGCGCAGGATGCCCTGCAGATCGCGGCCGCCGGACGTCGTGGTGAACGCGGTGTCGTCGATCAAGAGCTCGCGGGCGCTGCGTGGATCGTGCGGGAAGAACGACGACGCGAAGAACGTGCCGCCCGATACGCCGCGCACGTTGAAGAACACGCTCGTGTTGCTACTACCGGCGCGGTCTCGGTCGAGGGTAAACTACGCAATTTCGCATACTTACGCGTCGTTGTCTGCTGTCTGAAATCCGCGTGTCGCACCGCACCGCTCACGATTTCGGCGTGCGGATGCCGTAGCGGAGCGCGTTGGACATGAACCTCAGCCAGTCGCGCGCCGTGGGGATGACGCGCGATCGCGCCGGGACGTCGGGTGGTGGCTGCTCGAGGCCGCTCCGGAGGAAGGCGAACAGCCCGCCCAGATCGACGCGCGTCGCTACGCGATCGAGGGAGCGGAAGCGCACGACCCGGTCGCGGCTCAGGACGACCGAGCGCCACCACAGGACCGGGATCGCGGTCTTCGGCGAGTGCAGCGTGACGCGCAGCGCGCCGGTGCTCTCGAGGTACGGCGACTCGGCCAGGCCCTCGACGGAGGTCGGATCGACACCGTGCTTGACCATCATGGGCTCGGGCCTGGCCGTCAGCAGCCCACCAGGCGGACGGTCCGGGCGCCGTGCGCCACCTCGCGGACGAACAGCTTGTCCGCCCAGGGCAGGTCCTTGCGCAGGTCGAACATCACGAGCCAGCCTTCGCCGAGCCCTGCGCGATCCAGATAGCCCGCGACCTGTTCCAGCGCCTCGGATTCGGTCTCGGTATCGCGGCGGATCTTGACCTCGATCGCGTGGC
>JBGQCL010000809.1:0-3492 GCA_041495365.1 Kofleriaceae bacterium
ACCATGGGTCTTCGGATGCATGTGCGCATCCTCACCAAACGGGCGTTGAAGCCCTCCTGTGCCCTGCTACGACCAGATCTCGGCGATCGCGCTTCCACTAAACCTGGAGGAGACCCACATCTATGCACTCGGCGTCGTGACTTACGAGGCGCTAACAGGCCGTCGGCCGTTCGCTGGAAAGAACGCTGAGGAATACAAGAAACTGCATCGCCAGGGCGATGTCCCGCCGGTTGGCATCGCCGCGCCGTCGCGCGTGTCCGAGGAGATCGATCGCGTCCTGCGGCGCGCGCTGAGCAAGGACCCGGAGAGTCGGCAGCCAAGCGTGCTCGAGTTGGCAGCGGACCTGCGCGCGGTGCTGCGAGCGAGCGATCGCGAGCAGCTTCGGTCTGCGGCCCAGCAGTGGGAGGACCGGGCTCGCCTGCCTGACCTGCTGTGGGGCGATGGCATGCTCGCAAACGTTGGGGTCGTGGCGAGCACCGCGGTCAAGAGCCAGCTCACTGAGCTGGAGTGCTCGTTCGTCGTCGCCAGCCAGCGACGAGCTCGCCGTCGCCTGTGGGGTCGGCGGGGGCTGGTAGCGCTTGCCGGGATCGTGGCGGTCGGAGTGTTGCTGATTTATGCGGTGATGCAAGCTCGCATGAACGAGCGACTCGCGATCCAGTCCGAGGTCGACCATGGCTGGCAGGCGCTCCTCCGTGGCGAGTCGAGTGAAGCGGCGCGCCACCTCGAACCGGCATATCAACGCGGCGAGCACTCATCGGCTGTGGAGTTCATGCTTGCCCGGGCGCTGCAGCCTCGCATGTCCGAGCTCGCACGGTTCACGGGCTCTGGGCGGATGTGGTCGGCAGTGTTTGCGCCCGATGGCAAGCGGGTGCTTACGACCGACGACAAGGCAGCCCGGATGTGGGACGCGTCGTCGAGCCAGCTGCTGTTTACGATGAGCCATGGCGATACGGTATATGGGGCCGTGTTCAGCCAGGACGGCTCGCGGGTCGTCACTGCCGGAAGAGACGGCACCGTCCGGATCTGGAACGCCGCAACCGGGGCTCCCATCCATGAGCTGAGGTACCGGGTGCCGATAGCGAAGCGGTTGCGCTATTACGCCATTGCGGCGTCATCGCACTTCGTGGCTGCGATCGATGTGACGGGGCAGATTGTGCACGTCTGGGATGAAGAGACCGGAGCGCAGGTCGCCGAGCTCACCGAGCTGGCCGATGACGCGTCCGAAAGCCCATTAATCGCGTTCAGCCCAAGCGGCCAATGGCTCGCCGCTTCCGGTGGCGATGACGTGAGCGTTTTCGACACCTCAACGTGGCGGCGTGCAGTCAGGATTGCCGGGCCGCGCGTTCGCTCCCTGAGCTTCGACCCGACCGGCCCACGCCTTGTAGTTGGGACCTATGATGGGGTTGTCTCGATTTGGGATGTGCCAAGCGGCCTACGCGTCCAATCCTTGCGCGACGCGGGTGCGTCAGTCGATTCCGTCGCATTCTCTCCCGATGGCGCACTCATCGCGGCAGCGAGTCGTGACGGTATGGAACAGGTGTGGAATGCGGCATCGGGCAGTTTGCGTACCCAGTTCAATTCACATCACGACAAGATCTATGCGATTGAGTTCTCCCGAACCGGCGAATTCATCCTTTCTGCCGGCGCGGATGGCGCGGTTGTCGTCTCGAACGTCGCAACGGGGATGCGTGTTGCCAGGCTGGAAGGCCCCAAGAGTCTCATCATCGCCGCTCACTTCGATCCAGAGGAGCGCCGCGTCGTCGGTGCGTCATGGGACGGCACTGCCCGAGTATGGAATGCTGCCTCGCCGTATCGCCGCTGGGACTCGCCGCAGATCGGTGCGGAATGCGATACCGAGGATAGCCTTGTTCCCGATCAGCGGTTCATCGCACTCAGCTGCCGAAACCATGGCACCCATGTCTGGGACACCGCGCGTGGTGAGCTACTTGCGGAGCTACCCGGCGTAACCACCGTCAAGGGAAACTACACCTCAGCACTCCCCGCGCTGACTGTGTCCGGCGACCAAGCGGCGATCGCCCGAGGCAACACGGTGGAGCTCTATGCACTCCCTAGCGGCCAGCTCCTTCGCACGATCGTCAATTCGGCGGCAGTCAGTGCCGTTGCGTTCGCACCTGCGGGCCATGACGTGGTCAGTGGTGCTGTCGACGGTTCTCTCCTGATCACGCACGATAAGAATGATCCGATCGCGCTGCCGAGGTCGAGCGCGGCGATCGATGCTGCGGCCATTCTTGCTGATGGCCGCGTGGTGGCAGCTGATGCCAGCGACCGACTGCGAGTTATTGCGTCGAATGGCACACTGCTGATGGACCTCCACGCACCATCCCCTGTCAGGTTGCTGCGCCCATCATCGGACAGTAAACGACTGGTCACCATTTCGACCACGAACGAGCAGACCCCGCCGGTGCTATGGGATCTTGACCAGTACCGGCTCATTGCACGGCTTGAGGGTCACTTAGGACGAGTATTTACGGCGCGCTTCGAGGAGCTCGGCGGCGAACACGAAATCCTCACGGCCGGCGAGGATGGGACGGCACGGCTGTGGGACGCGGTGACCGGTCGTCTGCGCAAGAGCTTTCGCGGGGATTCGCACTTCCTCGTCGATGCAGCACTCGCCCCTGACGGATCCGTCGTCGTTGCCGGCGGTAGTGATGGGTTCCTGCGGTTTTGGGACACCTCGAGCGAGCGCTTGCTCTGGATGCTGCAGGCGCACAGGTCCTACGTCATCGGTGTGCACTTCGAAGGCAACGACCTCATCACGCGTGGATTCGCTGGAGAGGTCGCACGTTGGGCGCTGCCATCGCCGGACAAAGTCATAGGAGCGTGCCAGGCCAGCACATGTGCGCCGGTCGCAACCGCAGAAAAGTAGCCACGCAACCTTGCGTCGCGGTATCATAGCATGATGAAGAAATCAACGCTAAAGCTCACCATGCGTCGCGAGACCCTCCGGGCCCTCGCTCAATTGGACCTCGCTCGGGTCGCCGGCGGCGACCCGGACGCACAGCAGGCGGGAACGGGCAGTCCCGCGACTGGATGCCCGTATGGTCAGGCCGCGCTGCCGCCGAAGCAGTAGCTCGCGGCCAAGGGATTGCCCAGTGCCCCCGGTCCGACGGGCCTTAGCGTAAATCCGCGCACGGCGGGGGGTGTTCAGGGAGAAGACGGTCCCCGCCGGGTCCGCCGCGAGTCGGCGCGCCGACCCTTCTACTCGAGCGAGATCCCCGAGACGTCCATCAGCACCGGCGCCAGGGCACGCCGCGCCTCCTGCAGCTTCGCCTCGACCCCCTCCGTCAGGTCCTCGGTCGGATCCTCGCTGACCTGCAGGTACACGAGCTGCCCAGCCGCCAGCTCGACGACCCGCGCGAACGCGCCGCTGGCCCGCACCTGGCCCAGGTCGAGCCGCGCCAGGTGTCCCGGGCCGAGGAACGTGCCCCACTCCACGCCGGCGAGCTCGGTGACGATCCGGTCCCAGTACCG
>JBGQCL010000810.1:0-3484 GCA_041495365.1 Kofleriaceae bacterium
CAGCCGCCGCGACCGGCCGCTGATCAAGCTCAACTGCGCGGCGCTGCCCGAGAGCCTGCTCGAGAGCGAGCTGTTCGGCTACGAGCGCGGCGCGTTCACCGGCGCCGACAAGCGCAAGGTCGGATTCTTCGAGGCCGCCGACGGCGGCACGCTGTTCCTCGACGAGATCGGCGACATGCCGCTGCCGCTCCAGGCCAAGCTGCTGCGCGTCCTCGAGCGCAAGGTGATCACCCGGGTCGGCGGCACCAGCGAGGTCGCGACCGACGCCCGGCTGA
This sequence comes from Kofleriaceae bacterium, assembly GCA_041495365.1. Classification (GTDB taxonomy): domain Bacteria; phylum Myxococcota_A; class Polyangia; order Haliangiales; family Haliangiaceae; genus JABFXX01. The sequence goes on from JBGQCL010000810.1 coordinate 276, forward strand.
TCGCGGCGACCCACCGCAACCTCGACAACGACGTCCGCTCCGGCCGGTTCCGCCAGGACCTGCTGTTCCGGATCGGCGGCTTCACGATCGCGGTGCCGCCGCTGCGCGACCGGCCGTCCGAGATCATCCCGCTCGCCGAGCACTTCGTGCGCACCGCCGCCGCCGAGCAGGCCCGGGTCCCGCCGGTGATGTCCGACGACGCGCGCGACGCGCTCGCCGGCTACGACTGGCCGGGCAACGTCCGCGAGCTGCGCAACGCCCTCGAACGCGCCCTGGTGCTCGCCAGCGACACGATCACCGCCACCGACCTGCCCGAGCGGCTGCACGACGCCTCGCACCGGGTCCGCCCGCCGGTCGCGACCGGCGCCGACGTCCGCGGCCAGCTCGCCGAGGTCGAGCGCGCCGCGATCGTCGCCGCGCTCGACGCCGAGTCCGGCAACCAGACCCGCGCCGCCCGCCGGCTCGGCCTGTCGCGCCGCGCGCTGATCTACAAGATGGAGAAGTACGGCCTCAAGCCCCCGCCCCAGCGCACCGACAACGGATAGCCGGCGGATCCCAGCTTCAAAGCGCGACGCGAGTCACGGCCTCGCCCGCGTGATCGAACAGCATCGACCTTCCGGTAACGTCCTCCAACTTGTACAGCCCTTCCTCCAAGGACAGCTCCCACGGTTCGGAGGTGACGTCGCGCTCGGCGACCATGGTACGGTGGCCGTTCCATAAACGGACGCGCTCACGGGCGTGAACGAATGTGATCACGAGCTTCTGGCGGCCGATCACGCTGTCCTCGCGAAGACCGTTGACGACATGAAGCCGCTGACCGGTAGACGCCACCTCGTCTTTCAGCGCTTGTGCCAGCTCGGATGCACTGATGCCGTGTGTTGACTCGCTGAGGATGGAGAGGAGCCGGCTGGTAAATACGCCTTGCCAGTGGTGCTGACCCCGACGCTCGAAGGCCGGGGTCCCCGCTTCGCCGGCATACGCGATGAACGTATGCGTGTCGCGTGGCTTCGTCTCAGGCCGATACGTGATCGTTGGTGGCATACCGACAACCTGCACCTCCGCCGTCCGACAGCAGTCGAGCATCATCACAATCTCCTCGAACAATCCCATCCCGCTCAGAGCACTGCGATAGGCATCGGCGCTGAGCGCGAGTCGAGCGAGTCTCGACGACCAGTTCGGTAACAACAGTGCGACGTCTTGGCCCGACGTGGCCGGACTAGCGGCGCCATGCCCGGAGAAATACATGTAGAGGCGACGCCCGCCGCCGATCGCGTCGGCTTCTGTCACCAGTTCGAGCAGTTCCTCATCTACCTGCTCCTGAGACAGGACAGTCTGGTCGGATCCCGAGAGCAAGAGCCGAGAGTGCTGTGCCGCGACACCGCCACCGTCGGGCTCGCACAACCACGTATGAACCCGGGTGGCATCAGCCAAGGCACCCTGCAGCGAGCGAAACCGAGGATAATGTTCGACGCCCACCACCAAGGCGAAGTCGACATCTCGTGGACCACGTCGATCAATGGTGGCACTTACGGCGTCGTGTGACCGATGGGCCGTCACCTGCCCCGCATGAGAAAGTGATCGCGCCTCGCTTCGGGAGGCTACCCCCGTGGTCGCAGGCTCGGCCTCGCCGTGAAACTCGGGCTCGCCGTGAAACTCGGGATCGATCTCGCTCGCGAGGCTCAGTCGCTCTACCTCATCGACAACCGCTGCTTGGATCTCAGGGTCGAGAGAGGATAACGTCGCAAAAAACCTCTCGACCGCGGCGCGGTCGGATGGATCGACGTTGCCGAACTGGGCAGCAACGAGCCCCATCACGGTCGGCGCGTGCGGCGAACCGATGACGGAGATATCCATCGTACTGCTCATGCCTCTACCCTAGCATGCCGAGCGCATGGGTGCGTGCCACGAAAGCCCTGGCTGCATCACAGGTTAGCTCAAAAAACCGGCCATCGTTGGGCTGCTGGTTCCGGAGGCGCGAGACGGCCCCTTGGACCGGGTATCCCGCAAGGTTTCCAGGCACCTGAAGAAGGCCAAGCCGTTGATAGATCTGGAGAAGATCCGCTCCTCCGCCTGGGTCTGCATGGAGCGAGATGCACCCGCGATGACCGACCAGGAAGCTCTCTCGCACGACGCAGAACAGCAAGCCCCGTCCGATCCGTTCGACCGGTGCGCTCGGTGCCGCCGACATGAACCAAACGTACGAGGCGAGTTGCTCGCGATCGGTGAGCAGATAGGAACGCGGATTGGAGAGCACGAGGCCCACGACTCTGCCATCGGCGCGCAGGACGAAACCCTTCCGCGGGCGGAGGGGAATCAACGTGAACCGATACAAGCTCTGCCAGCTCCATCCGTGGTCGGCACGGTCACGTCCGAGCCTGGGGCGCACATCATGGTCCCACTCTGCAGCCGCGTCGGGGTCGTCCTTGAGATCGCTTACCGTGACGGAGCGCATCCCGTCACCGTTCGCCGACGGGAGAGCGACGAGGCCCACCCGAGCGAGATCATCGACCTGCACTTGGACACGCTACAACGTTCGCGGATTCGTTGCACGCGACGGCTTCGCCGAGATCGATCTGGAAGCCTGGCGGCGGGCCCCCCGAGTCCATGCTTGCTACCTCGCACTTCCGGCAGGAACATGGCCCCGACTCCGCCTACTCCGCCTAACTGATCTGCTCTCGTTCAGCGGCGGCCATCCGGCGGCGGGTTGTAGCGCTCCGCGGGAAGCGGCACGGTGGTGCCGCCGCTGATCAGCACGGTGCCGTCGAGCACGATCACGCGCGGCGGGGACATGCCGATCGACGCCTCGACCGGGTGCGTGCGCGCGAGCACCGAACCGAGCATGGTGACCTGGCCGGTCGCCGGATCGAAGAGCTCGACCTGGGGCACCGGCATGCCGTCGCTGCCGAGCCCGCCGAGCAGCAGCGCGCCGTCCCGGAAGGCGATCCCGAGGCCCCCGACCCGATCCGCCGGCAGGGCGTCGATCGTCGCGAACCGGGTGATCCGCGAGAAGAACAGGTGCGGGGCGGGCGGCGCCAGGCCCGCCGCGACCGGCCGCTGATCAAGCTCAACTGCGCGGCGCTGCCCGAGAGCCTGCTCGAGAGCGAGCTGTTCGGCTACGAGCGCGGCGCGTTCACCGGCGCCGAGCGTCGCAAGGTCGGTTTCTTCGAGGCCGCCGATGGCGGCACGTTGTTCCTCGACGAGATCGGCGA
>JBGQCL010000811.1:0-3466 GCA_041495365.1 Kofleriaceae bacterium
GGTCCCCACCCCCCGTCTCGCTGCGCTCGACCGCGATCGCCTTGGCGCGTGCGAGCCGCGCGACGTAGGCCTCGGGCGCCTCGCCGTCGCGGGTGCTCTCGTCGATGTCGGCCGGCCGGACCTCGACCGGCACGCCGACGCGCTCCAGGAGCTCGCGGCGGCGCGGCGACGCCGAGGCCAGCAGCAGCGGCAGGGTCACGGCGCGACCTAACCACGCCGGATCCCGACGGTCAACCGCGCGGGTCGCGCGCCGGTGCCGTCCCCGCCGGCACAGCGCGCGCCGGGTCGCGCCGGCACACCGGACCTCCGTGACGTGTCACGATGCCGCCATGCCGAGCATCGCGGCGAGCGCGCGCCGGACCGGGCGCTGGGCCCTGGTCGCCGCGCTCGCGGTCCACCTCGCCGACGCCCACGTCACACCGTCGGTCGGCGACAACAACCGCTACCTCAAGCTCACGCCGCTGGGCGACCGCGTCCGGCTGGCCTACACGGTGTTCTACGGCGAGGTCCCCGGCGCCGAGCTGCGCAAGGCGATCGACGCCAACCGCGACGGCGCGATCGACGACGCCGAGAGCCAGGCGTTCGGCGCCCGGATCGCGAACCGGCTCGCCGCCGCGCTCGAGCTCACGGTCGACGGCGCCCGCCGGCCGGTGACCTGGTCGCAGGTGGTCGTCGGGATGGGCACGCCGAGCGCGACCGCCGGGACGTTCTCGATCGACCTGATCGCGGCGATCTGCGTGACCCCGCCGCGCGGCGCGCACGCGATCGAGCTCCGCGACCGGTTCGAGCTCGCGCACCCCGGCGAGACCGAGATCCGGTTCGAGGACAGCCCGGGGGTCGCGATCGACCGCGCACGGGTCGGCGACGACGGCGACCCCGGCGTCGACTACAAGATCATCGGCCCCACCCCCGTGCTCGGCGCCGCCGGCCCGACCGGGGGGATCGCGCTCGCGTTCACCGCCGGACCCAAGGCGGTGGTGGCGCCGGACGCCGCCTGCACGCGCGCCCCGCCGGCATCGGGCGCGCCGGCCGGCGCGATCGTCGGCGCGGCGGCCGCCGCCGTGGCGGTCCTGGCGGGCGCGATCACGCTGGCGAGGCGGCGCGCGCGGTGAGCTCTTGCAGCCGGCGGTAGCACTCGCCGACGGCCTGCAGGTCGGCGAAGAACGCGAGCCGCGCCTCCTCGCGCTGCGCCTCGTCCGGCGCGCGCAGCACCGACGCGGGGTGGACGGTCGCGAACGTGTGCGGTGCGAGCGGGGTCGCGCGCTCGACCCCGCGCTCCCGGGTGACGCGGAACATCCGGCCGAGCAGCGATTGCGCCGCGGTGGCGCCGAGCACGACGACGATGTCGGGTGCGACCCGCTCGAGCTCGCCGTCCAGCCACGGCCGGCACGCGGCGACCTCGTACTGGGTCGGCTTGTCGTGGATCCGGCGCTTGCCGCGGAGCGTGAACTTGAAGTGCTTGACCACGTTGGTCACGTAGACGTCCTCGCGTGGGATCCCGGCCGCGGCGAGCGCGCCGTCGAGCACGCGCCCGGCCGGACCGACGAACGGCCGGCCTGCCAGATCCTCCGAGTCGCCGGGCTGCTCGCCGATCATCATGACGCGGGCGTGCGCTCTGCCCTCACCGAACACCGCCTGTGTGGCGTGGCGGTACAGCGGGCAGCCGCGACACGTGACGACCGCGGCGCGCATCGCGGCCAGGGTGCGCTCCACAGGCAGAAACGACCGTGCGCCGGGCGTCTCCGGCGTGGGTGTCCCCGGCGCACGCCGCGGATGTCCAACCGACATGTCCGGACCTCGTGCATGCGACATGCCCGCGTGTGCGTGCGGCGCCGCGCTCGATCGAGCGAGCGGAAACACGCAATCCCGGCGGGTGGCACGGCGAATGCTGTTTTTCTCGCGCATGAAGGCCGTCCTGTTGCTCGCGTTCCTCGTGCTCGGCCCGGCGCTCGCGGATCAGTTTCCGGTCCTGCCGCGCGCCGCCTCGGACGCGGTGGTCCAGCGCTCCGGCACCACCCCGCTCCCCGCGCCGGGCGACGTGGAGCGAATCTGGCTGTGCAGGAGGTAGAGATCGCCCGCCCGCACCGTAAACATGTCAGGAACCAACCCACCGGCCGGCACGCCGGGTGGTTTGGGGATATGATGCGCCGACGGCGCAGGTCATGAAGAAGTTTCCAGACTTCGTACCGCCAACCAAAGTCAGTTACCTCGACCGCGGTCCGACGCTGCATGTCCGGCGCTGCACGCTGCAGTCGGTGGACGATCCGGGGCGCGAGTGGACGTTCGACAAGGAAGAGATCCGGATCGGCTCGATGGAAGACAACGATGTCGTGATCGGCGACGACACGGTGTCGCGCTACCACTGCAAGATCACGCAGGAGGACAACGGCTACGTCCTGATCGACCTGCGCTCGACCAACGGCACCTTCATCAACAAGGTCCGGATCCGCGAGGCGTTCCTCAAGCCGGGCTCGATCGTCTCGGTCGGCCAGAGCCAGCTCCGGTTCAACGCCCGCGAGGAGGAGGTCGAGATCACCCCCTCGCCCTCCGACCGCTGCGCCGGCCTGATCGGCGGCAACTCGCGGATGCGCGAGATCTACTCGATCATCGAGAAGATCGCGCCGACCGCGACGACCGTGGTGATCGACGGTGAGACCGGCACCGGCAAGGAGGTCGTCGCCCAGGCGATCCACTCGCTGTCGCCGCGCTCGCGCAACGACCTGGTGGTGTTCGACTGCGGCGCGGTGCCGCCCAACCTGATCGAGAGCGAGCTGTTCGGCCACGAGAAGGGCAGCTTCACCGGCGCGGTGATGACCCGCCAGGGGCTGTTCGAGCAGGCCGACGGCGGCACGCTGTTCCTCGACGAGCTCGGCGAGCTGCCGCTCGACCTCCAGCCCAAGCTGCTGCGCGCGCTCGAGCAGCGCGAGGTCCGCCGGGTCGGCTCGGCCAAGGCCGCCAAGGTCGACGTCCGGATCATCGCCGCGACCAACCGCAACCTCGAGGACGAGGTCCGCGCCGGCCGGTTCCGCCAGGACCTGTTCTACCGGCTCAGCGTGGTGCGGCTGCACCTGCCGGCGCTGCACGACCGCACCGACGACATCCCGCTGCTGATCCAGCACTTCCTGGAGAACGGCGCGTTCAACCGCAAGCCCAACGCGCCGGCGGTGCGCGGCGTGTCGCGCGAGGCGCTGTTCGCGCTGCAGGCCTACCCGTGGCCGGGCAACGTGCGCGAGCTGGTCAACGTCGTCGAGCGCGCCGTGTCGTTCTGCGATCACGATCTGATCCAGCTCTCGGACCTGCCCGACTACATCCGGAGCGCCAAGACCCCGCCGCCGCGCGAGATCCAGCCGCGCCGCGCCGCGACCTCGCCGATGAGCCGGGACAGCGCGCCGCTGGTGTCGATGAATCCCAACGCGCCCGCGCCGGCGCCGCCCGACGAGCTGCTCGCCGAGGGCGTCACGTTCAA
>JBGQCL010000812.1:0-3449 GCA_041495365.1 Kofleriaceae bacterium
CGACGATGCCGCATGGCTCAACGAGCCGTTGGACGCGGACGCGATGGCGATCTGCAACGCAGCAGCATCGGCAACGATACTCTGGGACTGATCGCTGCCGACGATGACGGTGCTACCGACGGACGTGACGTGGATCGTCAGTGAACCACGCGCGGGTCCGCGACTGGATGGTCGTCGCGAAGTCGCTGCGGTTCGCGCGCAGCACGGTGACGGACATGGTGTACGGGCGCACGCCGGTCAGCGCGAGCATGGCGTTCCGCGTGGCGCGCTTCCTGGGGGCGCCGATCGACGATCTGCTCGCAGGACGGTTCACGCCGCCGTCGACCTGCCCCTACTGGAAGCAGCCGGTGCCGGATTAGTCAGAGGTGCGATAGCGGACACGACATGTCGAACCTGGTGTAAGGTCTTGGCATGCTTACAAAAATCGTGATGGTCGTGCTGTGGCTGATCGGCATCCTGGCGTTGCTCGACGGGGCCGCGGGATTCCTCTTCGCGCGCTTCGTACCGCAAGAACAATCCGGTTTGCTGCTGATGCTGTTTGGCGCAGTGTGTCTCGGGTTCGGCGCGACGATCGGGGCCGTGAGGCGCGTCGAGCAGGCGGCCGCTAAGTCGGCGACTGGCAACCAGTAGATGCCCCATGGGGCGCAGAGCGCCAGAGAAGCGGTGGCGATGGCCACCGCTTCTGCTTTTTCGGCGGGTGCAGATCCCGCCCGGTCCGGGCCGTCTGCCCAATGATTCAGACCGCTGCCCAGCGATTCAGTCGGCGCGGGTGATCATTGGGCAAAGCCCCGGCACCGGCAGCCGGCACCGGCAGCCGCACCGGCAGCCGTTGCCGGCAGAACTAGATAGCTTGACTTTCGCGTACTTGCGATCGACTGCAGCGGCACTGCAGCGGATTCGTCCGGAGTGGCTGCAGCGGCGACCGTAGCCACCTCGCGGCCCCTCCGGGTGATCCGCAACTTGGCCACCTCGGCACACGTCCGCGCCCAGTGCTCGCCGCGGTCGTAGCCGTCGAACGCGCTGCGCCGCTGGCGGGTGTGGGTCACGCGGTTCTCGAGGATCTCCGGATCGGCGCCATCCTCGATGGAAAGTGTGATGAAAGTCGCACGCATGTCGTAGTGCCGACGATGCCGCCAACCGAGCGCCGCGACGTCTTCAAGCCATCGCTTGCACGAGTAGTCGTTCGGTCGGTACGGCTCCCCGCCGCGCGTCCGCCGTCGCTCGGCGGCATCCGGCGGCAGCGGCACGATCAGGTCGTCCGGGCCAGGCGCGCGCCCCATCATCGCCTGCCAGCCACCGAGCTTCCACTCCGCGAGCATCGCGGCGAGGGTCGGGTGGACAGGGACGTGCTTGACCGAACCAGTTTTGGTGGACTTCTCGAGGTTGCGCTTCGTGTTGAACGCCTTGGCCACCAACAACTCGCCGAGCGGTTGCTTCGTCGCGGTGTAGTGCCGCCATCGCAGCGCCGCAGCTTCGCCGGGGCGCACGCCAGCGAGGAGCTCGAGGCCGTAGACCATGTGACGATCGGCCGGGATCTGGTCGTCGGTGATGATCGTCTCCACCTCGTCATGCGTGAACGTGGCTCCGGAGCGCCACTCTGGATCCCGGTCGACGACCGGCCCCAGCTGGCGCTCGTCCAGCACGCACGGTGAGTGCTCGATCAACTCGGCGAGCTGCGCATCGCGGAACAGCGCTTTGGTGATCGAGTAGACGTGCCAGATGGAGCGTGGGCTCAGGTCGCGCTCGCGGTCGGTGCGCAGCGCGTGCATCATGTCGAGGATGCTGCGCGTGCGGACATCGCGCAGCATCAGATCGCCGAGAAACGGCAGCACGTGCAGCCGTAGCCTGCTGTCGTCGCCTTTCCAGTCCAGGCCCTGTTCGCCGCGCTTGGGTAGCCACTCGGCGACCCATGCGCGCACCGTGAGCGCGCCGCCCGGGGCCGCGGCCGGCTCAGCGGGGGGCGGTGCGGATTGGCGCACGAGCTCGGTGTACATCTCGCGCGCCTTGGACTCTTCGCCGATCGCGTAGCCGGACGAGCGATCGTGCCACTTGCCATCGGCGCCCTTCCAACGGAGCCAGAGAATCGTGCCGCGTCGGTAGATGCCCATGGCTCACCGTCCCTTTCGCCGCGCTGGGCGCTGCGTAGGCGCCGCGGGAGGCTGTACGAGCTGTGCGGCCTGGGGCGGCGGGAACACCGGCGGGATCGTCGGCTGGCCGTTGCAGCGCCTCGCAACCCACGTCGAGAGCGGGCGGCCGTCGGTCTCAGCTGCTGCGCTCCATGCCGCGTGCTCGGCCTCGGTCACCCATACGCCGATGAACTTGCCGCGCTTCCTCGTGCCGGTCATGTCCGGCTCTTGTAGCACGCCGGTTACCGACGTTGCACACGGTGTCCCGCCGGCCCCCATGGCTACGCGGCCCCCGCGGCGGCCGGCCGCACATCCCACTGGTCGGGGCTCAGCGTGAACGCGTCGGCAATCTCGAACGGCGCGCCGGCGGACTCCACGACCTTGAGCAGATTCAGGCACTGGTGGTGCCACCCGTACCGCTTGACACAACGACGGACCAATGGGCCAGCGATGTCATTGATCTGGCGCCGGACATCAGGCGCGAGATTGAAGACTCCGAGCATCGCTGTAACCTGCTCGAGCTTGAACCCACTCCGCTGGGCGAACAGGATGCTGCTGATGAGCCCCTGGTCGTAGTCGGCGAGCGCGCCCAGTGCTGGCTCGTCGGTGTACTTCGCTTGCGTCTTCTCGGTCTTGCGTGACTTGGACATGGTCTTCACCCGTTTCTGAGCCGGTAAGCGGCTCCCGCAGCGCGCGATCGCGAGCATCGCGCGCTCCAGGCGCGCTCACCGGCCAGCCGCGCGCGCGGCGTGGTACGCGTGCTGCTCATCGTCGGTCAGCGGCTCCAGCTCGGCACGCTCGACGCCACCGCGCCAGGTGACCTCACCGTCGGGCCGGACGCGGTACGAGCCGTCCCAGGGTGCGCCGATCGTGAGGTCGGGGTACGCGCGGACGACACCGCCGCCGAGGAGTCTGCAGAGCGCACCGCGGCGGATCGGATGAGCGAGGTTGGCAGCTTCCGCGGCCGGGATCGGGGCCTCCGCGGCCGGCGCGTACTCCGCGCGGCAGTAGGGGCACGGACAGTGCCGGCCGTGCCGGCTCAGACCGCCGGCGAGCAGGGCAGCGGCCGGGGTTCCGGCGCGGCGGTTGCGGGTGTTTGTCGTCATGGTCCACAAGGTAACACTGCGTTTAACACTCGTCAACCCCGTTTTCAGGTAGCGAGCCACCGCGTGCAACCTCGCGAGACCACAGCCCCAGCGTCGGCTGACAGTCCCGAGGCTACTCGCGGGGCAGCTTGCGGCGTGAGAACCACCTGCTCAACGACACCAACGCCATCTCCAGGCGAGCCGCAGCGGCGTTCATCGACCGCGAGGTGCGGAGCAC
>JBGQCL010000813.1:0-3418 GCA_041495365.1 Kofleriaceae bacterium
CGGGCTGGTCAGCTGGTCGGCGAAGATCCGCCACGCCGGCGTCGCCACGGCGCGGCGCAGCTCGTTGCCACCGACCACGGCGAGCCGGCGCGCGGCCACGGCGCTCGACAGCCCCGCGCCGGGGTCGGCGGTGGCGGGGACGGTCGTCGGGGGACACCCGACCCCAGCGGTCACGATCGACCTCGCGCGCGGCCGGTCGGGCGATCCCCGCGCGGCCGGGGTTGTGCCCGAGTCTGCCAGTGGCGGCCGATCGCGGATCGCGACATCGCTCGACGCGGTTCATGGGGTATGCCGCAGCCGGGTGCCGGCCCCCGGCGCCCGCAGCCCCCGCTTCGCGCCGCCACCGGCCGATCGCGCAGGATCTGCGCGGCCACTGTCGTGACTGTCGCGATCGTGTGCGGCTGCGGTGGCAAGCAATACTCGACCGGCTGCGACGCCGAGCGGGCCGGCGTGGGCATCGCGTCGATCGGTCCCTGCACGTTCTGAGTGGGTTGCCGCGCTCCGTGCGCGGCCACGCGCTGGATGCAGGACCTGCCGGTGAGGTCGTCGATGCTGTCCGGATCCGGCTGGACACCCGGGGCGGTGCCGCTATCTTGGAAGGGGACGCTTGTGGGCATGTCCATTGCTCTGCGATGGGCAAAGGAGGATCTGTGCTGGCACTCGAGGGCAAGCGGGAGCGGTTGGTCGATATCCTGGATCGCACCGGCGTGCTGCGGGGGGTGATGCAGCTGCGGCGGCTGTCCCCGCTGCCGATCGTCGGGATCTTCACATTTCACCACATCCACGACGCGGCCGAGGATGCCTCGTATCCCTACGACCCGGAGGTCGCCGACGCGACGCCACAGCAGTTCCGGCGCCACCTGGAGACCCTGCTGCGGATCGGCACGCCGATCACGATGGCCGAGCTGCTGCGCGGGCTCGGCGGCGCGGCGCTGCCGACCAACCCGCTGATGATCACGTTCGACGACGGCTACCGGAGCTGTCATGACGTCGCGCTGCCGATCCTGCGCCGGCTCGGCGTCCCCGCGACGTTCTTCATCGCGACCTCGTTCGTCGCCGAGCGCCGGCTGTACTGGTGGGAGCGCATCGCGCTGGCGCTGCACGCGGCCCGCCGGCCGCGCGCGGTGATCACGTACCCGCGGCCGATCGAGATCGACGCGCGCGATCCGGGGACGCGCCGCGCGCTCGACGATCTGATCAAGCAGACCTGGTCGCTCGACGTCGAGCGCTTCCTCGACGAGCTGTGCCGCGCGCTGGACGTCGAGTGGAGCCCGGCGATCGAGGCCGAGCACGCCGACCGGCTGATCATGACCCGCGCGCATGTGCGGGCGCTCGCCGACGCCGGCATGTCGGTCCAGTCCCACACCCGGAACCACCGCGTGCTCGACACGCTCGACGACGATGCGCTGCGCGACGAGCTGCTCGGCGCGCGGCTGGATCTCGAGCGCGAGATCGGCCGTCCGGTCGAGGCGATCGCGTACCCGGTCGGCCGCCCGATCCAGCAGCCGCGGATCCGCGCCGCGATCGCCGGCGCCGGGTACCGGGTCGGGTTCGCCAACGTCGGCGGCGTCAATCCGCTGTGGCCGGCCGCGCTGCGCAGCGCGATGGCATTCGACCCGTACGACCTGCGGCGGATCGCGACCGAGAGCTCGATGTCCGAGGCGATGCTGCTGACCCAGCTCGCGCTGCCGTCGCTCGGGTATTGAACCCTGCTGGCGCAAGCCGAGACCTTCAACGATCTCGCGATCCTGCAGTGACCACGCAGGCTTGCGCACCGCGTCGTGTGCCGAAAGTTAGCCAGCGTGAAATGCGAGGTATCTTCGAGCCTTGACGAAGCGCTCCGCGACCGCGTTCATGTTCGGCGCCGAACCGCCGTCCGGATCACTTTCGCGCCGACGCCCTGCGCCGCTCGGTCGAACGCCGGGCCGAACTTGTCGTCGCGATCCCGCAGCAGCACGGCCGGCGCGTCGCCGTCCATGGTGGCGTTGCGCAGCCGTTGCGCCGTCCATGCCTGGGTCGGATGGCGCGTCGCAGCGACGTAGACCACCCGCCGCGACGCCAGGTGGACGATGAAGAACGCGTAGACTTGGCGGAACAGGAGATCGTGGGTCTGGATGAAGTCGCAGGCCCACATCCGTTCGGCGTGGTTCTTCACGAAGGTCGCCCAGCGCTGGCCGCCGCCGCTCTTGCCGCGAACCCCGCGCATGTACTTCTGGATCGTTCGCTTGCTGACCTTGATGCCGAGCTTGAGCAACTCGCCGCGGATGCGCTCGGCGCCCCACAGCCGTCCCCGCGCCGCCATGTCGCGGATCAGGTTGATGGTCTCGGGTGGCAGCGGCGACGTCTTTCGCGGCCGGGATCGCCGCCGCCAGAAGCGGCGGAAGCCGGCGCGATGCCAACGCAGAACGGTCTCGGGCTGGACGAGGACGATCGCTCGCCGCCACAACGGCAACCACCTCGCACCGAGGAGTAGCTTCAGCCGATCGACGAAGTGGAGCTTCGGGCGCTTGCTGCGGCGTCGCAGGACGTTGACCTGGTGGCGAAGCACAGCGTTCTCGAGCACCAGCTCGCGTCGGGGCCGGACCGTGTCCATGAGGACACCTGCGATCTCGCTCGCCTGCTTGCGCGGCGCCAACTGCGACCACAACCGCTCCATTGGGAGCCAGAACCCAGGTCCGGATTCGAGAGACACTCGGCACGCGCATCCGCCACTTGGAGCACGAGCACGGTAGCCGGTCGAGCATGGTGCTTGAGGACCACGGTGTAGCCCGGCGCGTCGGCCCGACCGACCTGATCGAGTGCGCCGGGGTAGCCCGCGTCCTGGCCGATCAGCGTCCCCGACACGCCGACATCGATCCGCGGCAGCCTGTCGTTGTCGGCCTTGCGGACGGCGAGCTCCTGGGCCCGGAGGTCGAGGTCGAGCTGGGCGAACTCGGGCCGGTTGTGGAGCGCGACCGCGAGCAGGTCCTCGGCCCGGGTGGCCTCGGCGGTGAACCGCGGGATTTCGGTCGGCAGGATCGGCCGCGCCCACTGGTCGCGCGGCAGGTGGACGACGCCGCGCAGCCGGTCGGACGCCTGCTCGATCTGCTGCTCGGCGGACAACAGCTGCAGCCTGCGCTGGGCGAGCGTGCTCTCGGCCGAGATCAGATCGGACGGCGGGGTCATCCCGGCGTCGATCTGGCGGTGGGTCAGCGCGAGCTGGTCCTCGGCGAGCTTGCACGACCGCAGGCCGAGATCGTACTGGTAGAGCGCCTGGACGACGTCCCAGTAGGCGTCCTCGGCCTGCTCGATGATCTGCGCCGCGGTGACCAGGAGCTGCTGGCGCTCGTGCTCCGAGGTGATCTCGGCGCGCAGCACGTCGATCCGCGGCACGAGCGCATAGCAGATCGACGGCCGAGCTCGTGACCGGTTCGACCGC
>JBGQCL010000814.1:0-3390 GCA_041495365.1 Kofleriaceae bacterium
AGATCGGGGACGCGGGTTGATCGGGGACGCGGGTTGAAACCCGCACCGCTGTAGCCGATGAACCCGGCAGTGATCGTCGTCCTCGATGCAGATCGGGGACGCGGGTTGAAACTTCATCGCAGCGACGAACATCAGCTCGAGGTCGCGTCGTCCTCGATGCAGATCGGGGACGCGGGTTGAAACCGCGCGGAGCATGCGGAACCGGCTCGCGCAGGCCGTCGTCCTCGATGCAGATCGGGGACGCGGGTTGGTGGGCAATGATCGGCCACGCAGGTGCAGCGTAACGCTGCCGGTGCGCAGCGGAACCGGCTCGCAGTTCCAGCGACGACCCTGATCTGAGCTTTCGGAGACTACCGTCCGGCGCAGGGCTTTGTCAGCCGACGTCCGTTCCGGCGAGCGCGTCGACGGCGGTCCGTGAGGAGCTCGAGGCCGAGCACTGCAGCACCCACGCACTTGCCTCCGGCGCACGGCCGGCCATGATGGCGCGCGTGAAGTCCTTCAGCCGCTCCGATCCCAGCAACGCCCTCGCCGCCGCTGTCGCCCGGCTCGAGCAGGGCCTGCGCGAGCTCGCCCTCGAGCTGGTCCGGCAGCAGGTCGAGCAGCTCGGGACGGCGGGGTCGACAGCGCTGCGCGCAAGGCGTCCGCGGCGCGCACCCGCCAAGCGATCACGGCGGTCGGCGACCTCGGCGCCAGCGGCGAGTTCGGTCCGAGCCGCAGCGACGGAGCCGGTCGCCGCCCCGCCGGTGGCGGCGGAGCCCACCGCCGCGCCGGTGACACCCGCGATCTCGCCCGCCGCCGCCCCGCCGGGCCGCCAAGCGCCGGCCGCCAACTCGCCGCCGCCTGGCCAGATCGAAGCCGCACCGCGGCAGCTCGGCAACCAGCAGGCGGCGGCCAGCGCCCCGGGCACCGACGAGCACAGGCGCCGGCTGCGCGAGGCGCGTGAGGCGCGGCACCACGAGCGCCGACAGCGCGCAAGGCGCCGGCGACGACAAGCCGATGATCGGGCCCTGCGTGAGTCGGCCGGTCACCCTGCGTCGGCGACCAGCGAGGAGCGGTAGAACCCATCGCGATCACGCGTTCGGAAGCAGCGCCAGCTGCCGTGTCGACGCGTACACCCTCTGGACCAAGCGCGCGCTGCCCTGACCGCCGCGCACCATCCCGCGAGAACCGCGTCACGGCCAAGAGCGGCGTCCACCCGGAGCGACGGCGGGTGCGTGGCGCTGGCGGCGGCGCGAGCCGGCGCGATCACCGCGGCGATACGCGATCGCGAGCCCGATTCCCTTGATGGTCGCCACTCCAGTGTGTCCTTCCGGCACCGATGCGTGAAGAACCAGCCAGGGCCTGATACCCTCGGTAGGGGCCGGGCCCGCTGCCGACGAGGTCGCCGCGCCGAACACACCGAAGGCACGCTGGCGCGCACGCTTGCCGCGCGCGGAGCGGCCGCCATCACCAGGCACACGACTCGGCGGCCGGCGCGTGGCTGGGCACCAGGTCCGCACGTGGATCGCGAGCGCGTTGATCGCGCTTGCGCGGATCGGGCGACGCGTCGAGAGGAGCCGGCGTTAGGCGGCTACGGGCGACGCGCGCGCGAGCGTGGCGCGAAACGTCCACGGCAGCCACGCGGCCGGATCGGCGGCGACGTCGGCGGAATGAACGAACAGCGCGACGAGGTAGTCGAACGGGTTCTCGCCGTGCAGCTCGGCGGTGTAGATCAGCGCCATGTAGATGTCGCCGACGCGAGCCCCGCGCTGGCTGCGATAGAACAGCGAGTTGTTGCGATGGCGAATGGCCATCTTGAGCGCGCGCTCACAGACATTATTGTCGAGGGGCGCGCCGGGGACACGAAGGAACAAGGTCAGCTTGTCCCAGCGCTTGATCAAGTAGTCGAACGCGTCGCCGAGGCCCGAGTTGGGCTCGACGCGTTTTTCGTCGAGCTCAGCGCGCATCCATCGCTGGAGCTCGGCCATCACCGGCGCGCTGTCTCGCTGATGAACCGCGAGACGCTCGTCATCGGACAGCGCTTGCTCCTTGCACTGCCCATCGATCTTGAACACCTTGCCGAGGGCTTCGAGCACGTGCCGGCACTCGGCGGGGAAGTTCTCGGCTTCGTCGACGATGTGGCGGCGACCGTGACTCAGACTCGTGTTTCGCCCTTATGTGACGCAGTTGATCGGGTGTGTGCCGCGTAGTCCCGTTGAGGAGCCAGCGCGCGGCTTCGAGCGGCGCAAGTTATCGACACTACGGCTCGGATCCAAACTCGGTGAGGACGGCGTCGGGCCGCATTGCGCCGAACAGTACGAACGAGGCGGGCAGTCCGCGGGTCACGGTGTCGTTGCAGTACGCGGCGTCGGCAGCGACCTCGACCCGATGGTCACCGACCCAGCGGTGGAACACGTCGAGCATGTCGCGCGCCAACTCGGTCTTCTTGCGGTACGGGTGGCGTTTGCGCGTGCACTCCTTCTTGTTGCGATAGAGCCGGAACAGGATCGGCAACGCCCACGGCCGACGCGAGAACGGCACCCGTACCAGGACCGCGAGCACGACCCAGCAGTGGCCGAAGCAGAACACGCGGAACCGCTTCGTCGACCGCACGGCGTCGAGGTGGCTGCCGATGCCGAACACATGCGCGCCCTTCTTCGCCGCGAGCGTGTCGTCGATCACGACGCGTAGCCCGTGCTGGTCGAGATCAAGCACCCCACGGACGCGCTCGAACAGCCAGTACCCGAGGCGGTCGGGACTCCAGGTGCCGCGCGAGAAGAACCGGTGGAACGCCTCGTGGTGGCGACGCTTCGCCACGTCCGTCGCGACCAGCGACTGGGTGACGGCATGGCGTCCCGTCGTCTGGACCCAGCCGACGACGATCACGCGGAGATTCTCGAACCCGGGCTCCGTCAGGGCCACGCGATAGACTCGCAGCCAGTCCAAGAAGGCAACCAAGAGCTCAGGCATGGGGATCCCTCTCCCTATGCCATGGAGGATCACGTGACAAGACTCGGGACCAGGCAACAGCCCGCGATCGTACGCGTCCAGACCGTGGATCGCGCTCAGCAGATCATGGCGCTGTGCAACGACCACGGCATCGTGTGCATCGTCGGAGTCGAGCCCGACAAGCGCGAGGACATTACCGACGTCGAACGTGCGCTCAACCCGGCTACGCCGACCCGCGTCGCCCCGAAGGCCGGCCGTAATGCTCCATGCCCCTGCGGCAGCGGCATCAAGACCAAGAAGTGCTGCCCCGAGCTCGCGGCTTGACTACCCCCGAAAAGGGCGAAACACGAGTCAGACAATTGTCCTCGATCACGGCGTGGCCATGCGGCCGGTTGCGATCGAGCCCATCGCACATGTGACTGGGCGGCGGCAGTCCGGGATCGCGCGCGTCGAGCAGCGACG
>JBGQCL010000815.1:0-3386 GCA_041495365.1 Kofleriaceae bacterium
CTTGGAGGCAGGGGCAGGGGTGGCGGTGGCGGTGGCGGTGGGCTTGGCGGCGGCGGGCTTTGCAGGGGCGGTGGTGGGCGCCGAATCCCGGGGGGATCCGGGGGCAGAGCCCCCGGACGGGGCCTCGGCGCGAGCACCCTCCCGGGGGGATCCGGGGGCAGAGCCCCCGGATGGGGGGGATCCGGGGGCAGAGCCCCCGGATGCGGTCAACGCGGTGATGTCCTCGCCGGCCTTGCCGATGATCATGACCGGCGCGCCGAGCTTGACCGTGTCGCCCTCCTTGACGAGGAACTTGAGCAGCACGCCCTCGTCCTCGATGTTGAAGTCCATGTTCGCCTTGTCGGTCTCGACCTCGGCGACCAGGTCTCCGGGCGAGACCTTCTCGCCTTCCTTCTTGGTCCACCGCACGAGGACGCCTTCCTCCATCGTGGGCGACAGCTTGGGCAAACCGATGATCTGGGCCATGGCCTAACTCCGATGCGTCGACACTGCGACGAGGTTCAGACGAGGTTCAGACGAGAGCGAGACAGCGTTGCGTCGAGGTTCAGGCGAGGTTCAGGCGAGGTTCAGGCGAGGTTCAGGCGAGGTTCAGGCGAGCCTCAATCGAGGTAGAGCGCGCGGCGGACCGCGGCGACCACGTCCTTGACCTGGGGCTGGACCTCGTCCTCCAGGTTCTTGGCGTACGGCATCGGCACGTCGTCGCTGGTCACCCGCTCGATCGGGGCGTCGAGCGAGTCCATGCACAGCCGCTGGATCTGGTAGGCGACCTCGGCGCCGAACCCTGCGACCGGCCAGCCGATCTCCACGATCACGCACCGGCCGGTCCTGCGCACCGACGCGGCGAGCGTGTCGACGTCGAGCGGCCGCAGCGACCGGATGTCGACGACCTCGCAGTCGATGCCGTCGTCGGCGAGCTGCCTGGCCGCATCGAGGCAGGTCCACACCATCTTCGACCACGCGATCAGCGTGATGTCGTTGCCGGCGCGCTTGACGTCGGCCTGGCCGAGCGGGATCAAGAGCTCGCCCTCGGGGACCTCCCAGGTCGTGTTGTAGAGCGTCTCGCCCTCGATGAACACCACCGGGTTGTCGTCGCGGATCGCGGTCTTGAGCAGGCCCTTGGCGTCGAGCGCGGTCGACGGCATCGCGACCTTGAGCCCCGGGACGTGGGCGTAGAAGCTCTCGAGCGCCTGGCTGTGCTGCGCGGCGACCTGGACCGCCGGGCCGCCGGGGCCGCGGAACACGATCGGCACGTGGTACTGCCCGCCGCTCATCTGGTAGATCTTCGCGGCGTTGTTGATGATCTGATCGATCGCGACCAGCGAGAAGTTGAAGGTCATGAACTCGATGATCGGCCGCAGCCCGACCATCGCCGCGCCGACCCCGATCCCGGCGAACCCCATCTCGGCGATCGGCGCGTCGACGATCCTCCGCTCGCTGAACCGCTGGAGCAGGCCCTGGGTGACCTTGTAGGCGCCGTTGTAGTGGCCGACCTCCTCGCCCATGATGAACACGTCGGGGTCGCGCTCCATCTCCTCGCGCATCGCCTGGTTGAGCGCCTCGCGATAGCTGATCACCGGCATGGTTACTCCTTGATCACGTACGGGAGGTACGCGTCGGCGGGCGGGGACTCCTCGGCGAACTTCACCGCGTCCTCGATCTCGGCCTTGACGTCCGCCTCCAGCTCTTCGAGCGGTGCATCCTTCATGCCGAGCTCGACCACCCGCTGGCGGCACCGGGCGAGTGGATCGCGCCGCCGCCACTCCTCGACCTCCTCCTTGGTCCGGTACAGGCCGGGATCGCTCATCGAGTGGCCGCGGAACCGGTAGGTCACGATCTCGACCAGGGTCGGCTCGCTGGTCGCCCGGGCGCGCTCGACCGCCTCGCCGATCCGGCGCTTCACCTTGATGACGTCGTCGCCGTCGAACCGGTCGCGCGCCATGCCGTGGGCCAGCGCGCGCAGCGAGACGTCCTCGACCGCGAGCGAGCGGTATAGCGGGGTGCCCATCGAGTACTGGTTGTTCTCGCAGATCAGCACGATCGGCAGCTTCCACAGTGCGGCGAGCGCGACGCCCTCGGCGAACCCGCCGATCGTCGACGCGCCCTCGCCGAAGAAGCACAGCGTGACGCGGCCATCGCCGCGGTACTTGGACGCGAACGCGGCGCCGGCGCCGATCGGGACGTGGCCGCCGACGATGCCGTAGCCGCCCAGGAAGTTGGTCTTCTTGTCGAAGATGTGCATCGAGCCGCCCAGGCCCTTCACCACGCCGGTCTTCTTGCCGTAGAGCTCGGCGAGGATCGCCCGCGCCGGCACGCCCTTGGCGTAGGCGTGGCCGTGCTCGCGGTAGGTCGCAACCACGTAGTCGTCGGGCTGGAGCGCCGCGGTCGCGCCGACGCACACCGCCTCCTGGCCGATGATCAGGTGGAGGAAGCCGCCGATCTTGCCGCCCTGCGAGTACGCCTTGGCCGCGGCTTCCTCCATCCGGCGGATCGCCAGCATCTGGCGGTACAGCGGCGCGAGCTCCTCGACGGTGGTCTCGACCGACTCCTCGGGCTCGATGCGCACGGACTCAGGGGTGGTCATGGGGGCGGTCACCACGCCGCGACCATACCAAAGCGCTCCGGCGTTGCGACCGGCCGGGGCGAACTTCGATCAGCCGGCACGCCCCCCCGACAGGCGCCAGGCGGCGTGTCCGCGGCCTGTCCGTTACTGGAACAGATCGAACTGGGTCGGCGCGGTGGTCGCGTCGATCGCCAGCACGGTGCCGGTGCCGCCCTGGATGCCGAGCTCGACCCGCTGGTAGCGCTTGGGCAGCTTGTCGACGAAGAACGAGCCCTGGCTGCACACCACCGGCTCGAACCGCAGGGTGTCGCCGTAGTCGGTGCCGTTGAACTGCAGGTAGAGATCGCGGTGGGCGTCACAGGTCGTGACGCTGGCCGCCGCGCCATCGACCGTCCAGTTCACCCTGACCTCGCGCACGCTGGACCGGGCGAGGCACTCGCCGCCGCGCGTGCAGACGTCGTCGCCGCACTGCGAGTCGTTGACGCACTCGCCCCCGGTTCCGGGCGTCAGCGAACAGCCCGCAAGGCAGGCCATCAGCGCGAGACCGGCGTACCGCATGAGGGTTTTGTAGCAAAACCGAAGGTTTCCTGCACGGGGATCGCGCAGCCTTGCAGCGCGAAGTGGAGCTCACCGGAGTTTGCCGCACTGCGAGATCACTTACATAGGTGGTCCGGCACCCGGCGGCCGCGGGAGTGGGGGGGCCAGCCCACTAGTACCTCGCCGCAGAGAAGATGACCGGTTGGCAAGGTCCGGGAATCGATCGAGAATCGACGAGCTTCATCACAGCGGTCAACCGATCAAAATCTCTGCGGCGAGGTACTAGGGC
>JBGQCL010000816.1:0-3364 GCA_041495365.1 Kofleriaceae bacterium
ACAACCCCAGCAACCGCTCACCCACTCACCAAGGAGGATCCCACGACGAAACTCAGGAAGACCAAGAACCGCATTCAACGAACCGAGGTCGATGGGGAGATGTAGATGTCGTTAATGGGAGAATCTAGTTGACGTCCTCCACGCCCCCGTGGCCAGTCACTTTCGATGACGCCCATGTGATACGAAGTAGTGATCGATTGATGGTGTTGGCGACGTCGCCGCCGGTTGGCCCCGCCGGTGGCGTCGCCGCGTCTAGGCCGCCTGCGCCTCCCCCGCGACGAGCGCGTTCAGGGCCTCGAGGACGAGGTCGCGCAGCCGCGGCAACCTCATCCCGCGTTGCGCGCGGGCGAGCCGAAGGTGCTCGAGACGTACGCGTAGCTCGACCGGAATCGCGACCGATGTGGTGATCGACCGCCTGGGTAGCTTGGCCTGCATGGATGCTCCATCGTTTTGACGCACATATCCATGATAGTGCAGGCGGGCAATTCTCCGGGGCCGGCACCGCGGTGCGCGGGGACCGCGCTTGCCCGCAGGGGATAACAGCCTGATGACAAGCTGATATTATCCAGAAAATACAGCCAGATAGAATCCTCAGCAGTTCACGCGGGAAAGTCCACTATCGCCGCCGGTCCGTCTTCTGCCGCGCTCGATATCGCGCCATCTCCGCGGCCTTCTTGCACGCCTCCGAGCAGTACGACGCGCGCCGTGAGATCCGCGGGCGCCCGCACCTCACGCACTCCGCAACCCGGCCCTGGCGCGTGAGATCGTCGAAGATCATGGCGCCGATGTTGCCGACCAACGACGGCGACGCCCAGGTGGGCTCGAGCACGCCGCCGGCGCCGACGCGAAGGGTTCGGCGCACCGGCTGCAGCAGCTCCTCTAGGAAGAGCAGCCCGCTGCCGGCGTCGAAGCCGCGTCGATTCGGCTCGCGCAGCGAGGTCA
The DNA here is from genome assembly GCA_041495365.1 of Kofleriaceae bacterium. GTDB lineage: Bacteria > Myxococcota_A > Polyangia > Haliangiales > Haliangiaceae > JABFXX01. The sequence continues at coordinate 943 of JBGQCL010000816.1, forward strand.
GGAGGGTCCGCAACGAGACCGCCGCGCCGATGAAGTCGTCGATCGACTCGGCGTAGTGCGGCCATGCCGAGCCGTCCGCGAGCATGTCCGGCACGCTGGCCAGGTCCGCCTTGGTCAGCGTAGGGAAGTAGGCCGCCCATGCCTTGTCGGACAGCCTCACCTCCGCGCCGGGCGCCGCGAGCGGTCGGACGACGGCGTACGACTCGTTCGGTTCGCCTCGGTCTCGCGCCGTCGAGCGAAGTGCATCCCGGCTCCCGGCGTCCACCTCGTTCTCGACGCGGCGCCAGGCTCCTCGCGACCAGGAGACGAACGATGACAAGACGCCGCGGTCGTAGGAATGCGCGGCTTCCAGGCGGTGGTGAAGCAGGCCGAGCAGGCCATGCTCGGCCACCCAGGCGAGCACCGTCGGCTCGTCGATCGCGTACGTCACCAGCGCCGGGCGGAGGAGCCCGCCGTCCTCCTTGGAGGGCGACACGTGCCGGCGTGCGACGCGGGCGATCTCATCCGCGCTGGGCATTTTCACCCTCGCCCGGTCCAGCAGCCGAAGGAGGCTGTCGAGCGCGACCTCGGCCGAGGCGGAGCTGCACCGCACGGAGATGAAATCGGCCCAGGGGTCGTACCAGGACAGCGTTGCGTCAGGTGCCGGCCGGAGATAGCCACCGGCGATCATGTAGCGCGAGAACCGCGGCCAGACGCGGTCTGGGGTAGCCGGATGGGACCTTCTCGCCATGTAGGGCCCTTGTAGGACTGTTACCACCCTACCAGCTCAGGCATGGTCGTGTCACCACGATGTTCTGCGTTGCCCCGCCCACCACATGGAGCCACTGACCCTCACCGTCATCGGCGCAGCCAGAGCGCTCCAGATCTCACGCACCAAGGCGTACGCGATGGCGCGGAGCGGCGAGTTGCCGACGCTCCGCATCGGCCGCGCCGTGCGCGTTCCGATCGCCGAGCTCCGCGCGTGGATCGCGAGCCGGTCGAGGATGCAGCAAGACCTGGGCACACCCGGTGATCGTGTTCGTCGCGACCGAAGGCACCGATGAACCGCCTGATCGGAGGAGCACGATGAACCACAAGCACCCGCACCGCCAGCGTCCCCTCGTCAGCGCCGATGAGCGCGCTGCCGATCAAGTCCTGAGCGCCATCCGCTCCTGCGCGCAGCGCCTCCACACCGCCGCGTGGTCCTGCGACTCGCTCGCCCCGACGGTCACGGGCTTCGTCGCTGACCTCCGGTCAGGGTTCTCCACGCACGACCTGCCACCCGATGCGCTTCGAGAGGCCTCCCTGGCGGCGGGCGAGCTCATGGCCATCGCTGCGCAGAACGGGTGGTCGATCGCGGAGGCGCTGAAAAAGGTCTCCGTGCGCGACGAGCTGTTCCACCTCCACGAGGGCCACCCGTAGCGGATCCGATGTCGCCGACCGACGTCCACATGGTGCCGCGGACCTTGCGCGGAAGGTCCTCGCCCAGGTCCGGGTGGCCTGGTCGATGGCTGCAAGCCCACGGCGGGCTGCACGCCGGGGACACTGCCGTGGCGGCGATGGCCAGCCACCTCGGCGCTGTCGGGAGCGGCAGGGCATGAGCGACCCCCCCGACAGCGGCGCCCCCCAGGACGACGACGTCCTCACGGTCGAGCAGGCCGCGAAGTTTCTCCGGCTCGGGCGCAACGCGGTCTACGACGCGATCGGCCGCGGGGAGATCCCGCACCGCCGGATCGGGCGGGCGATCCGGTTGAGCCGCGCCGCGCTCGTGCGATGGTTGGGATCGTGGTCATCGCAGGACGCGAAGGAAGGGCAGTAACGATGCCTGTACGACGCGATCCCAGGACGGGTGGCTGGTTCTTCCGGACCACCGTCAAGACCCCCGACGGAAAGAAGCTGCGCCTCTTCGGTACGCCCGGTGTTCCGGGTGCGTACCAGGACCTCGCGGCGACCAAGGTCGGGGCGCAAGCGGCCGAGCAGCGTGCGATCAGCGAGGCCTTGCACGGCAAGCCGATCGTGCAGCCGACCGCTATCAAGGAGGTGCCGACGATCAGAGAGTACAGCGAGAAGTTTTTGGACACGTACAAGCCGGGCTCGAAGCCGAGCACCAAGCTCGACAAGCGGCAGCGGCTCAACGCGTACATCCTGCCGGCGCTTGGCCATGTGCGCCTCGATGCGCTCCGGCAAGAGGACATTGATCAGCTCGTCGCTCAGCAGCTCCGCCGCGGCCTCGACCGCAAGACGGTGAACAACATCACCGCCGTGCTGTCATCGCTAGTGAAGTACGCGGTGAAGAACAAGGTGATCGGCCCGGTCGACCTCTCGTTCACGATCAAGGTGCAGGACTCGGAGATCGTGGCCGTTGCTGCGAGCGATGTCGACAAGCTCGCGGCGGTGGCGGACGAGCGATACTGCGCGGCGATCCTGTTAGCAGCGGACGCGG
>JBGQCL010000817.1:0-3309 GCA_041495365.1 Kofleriaceae bacterium
CTGCAGAGCCCGGCGAGCCCGTCGCCCCGGCGCCTGCCGCGTCGCCCCGGGCGATCCACGCGATCGGGACCCAGCTGCGCTGGCTCGCCGAGCACCCGGTCCGCCGGTGGCGAGCACTCCACCGGGCGCTGCGCCGGTGGACGCACGCGCTGGCCGGCTAGCTCCGACCGCGTCCGCCGCCGCCCGCTCAGGGCGCGTTCAGCCAGTGGTCGAGGATCGCGAGCGTGAGCGCCCACGCCTGGCGGCGGCGCCGGCGGCATAGTCGCTGCGCTCGTCGCAGAAGAACCCGTGGTTCACGCCCGAGAACTCGATGTTGACGTATGAAGATCTCGGGCGCGACCGCGAGGTAGCCGGCGCGCGCGAAGCGGTCGGTCACGTCGCGGATGTGCGCGTTCACGCCGAAGATCTCCTGGATCACGAAGATCGCGGGGTGCGGTCCGGGCGCCGTGGGGACGGCGAGGTAGCCGCCCATCGTGGTGCCACGCGCTCGCACCGCAGTGCACCGACTGGATTTGCAGTCCGGTCGTCACCCCGCTGCCCGAGGCCTCCGCGCTGGCGGGGAGCTCGATGCAGGCGGACGTCAGCAGGCACGCGGCGGCGAGGCCGCGGCCGATCCACATGGCTCGCATGCAGAGCAATCGCCATGCCCGACGTGCCGCGCCCGCTGTCGCCGGGTTGGCCATCCGGCGGTGTGGCAAGCGCGTGTCACCGTGAATCGGTGAGGGCCGGTCCGTGACCTACGTCGCGAGCGGCGGCGTGCCCTCGAGCCGGGTGCGCTCGAGCCGCGGCGGCTCGCCGGGGCGCCACAGCGGCGTGCGGTGGGCGACCCGGTAGAGCAGCGGGCCGCCGTCGGGCCGGTCGCTGCGCTCCAGCGGGCGCGGGATGCACACGAACTCGGTCTCCAGCGCGGCACCGTCGAGCCGGACCGCCGCGTAGCCATGCCCGCCGAGGTCGAGGAACGACAGGTGCGGCGCGAGGTCGGGGTTGGACAGCGCGAGCGCGCGCGGCAGATCGCCGGTGTGGACGTACCCCAGGCACGACCGCACGCCGTGCAGCAGCAACAGATTCAGCGTAGACTGGACCGGCGCGCCGGGCGAGGCGGCGTGGACGTACAGCGAGCGCAGCGGATCGTCGGGCGCCATGCCGAACTCCGCGGACTCGATCAGCCCCGGCGCCGAGACCGAGCCGGTGACGAACTCGACGCCGACCGGCTCGAACGGCCCGGGCGGCAGCGAGCGCGACACCCGGCCGGCCCAGAACGCGTGGCGATCGCCGCTGACGATCGCGAACCCGGTCAGCCGGCGATCGCGGACGAAGTCGAAGATCTCGGCGCGCTCGGTGCGGTAGCCGGTCCAGTCGGTGCCGCCGATCGAGGCGAACCCGGCACCCGGCCACGCGGCGCCCAGCCCGGGCGGCAGGTTGTGGAGATCGGTGCGCGCGTCGAGCGTGCCGAACGAGTTGCCCCACACCTTCCAGGTCGCGGTCGAGCGCGCCAGGCGGTCGAGGAACCAGGCCTTCTGGTCGACGCCCAGGGCGGTCTGCGGCGGGTGCTGCGCGCGCGGGTTGGGCACGTCGCGGCCGCCGAACCGGATCGTCGCCGGCGGCTTGCCGCCCGCGAAGCTGCGGCCGGCGTCGAGCACGGCGATCACGTCCTCGGGGACGAAGGTGCGGTGCGGCTTGCTCTGGAACGGCTCGGCTTCGGGGCGATCCATCACCGCCTCCATCTGGAACGAGCGGTTGTCGGTGAGGATCAGCTCGAGGTGCGCTCCCCAGCGCAGCGTGCGGTACAGCCGGAGCGCGCGGATCGCGGCCAGGTTGTTGGGCTCCTGGCCCAGCCCGTGGTCGTCGAACCGCTCGACCGGCGCGTCGCGGACGGCGGGCGCGGTGAACTGCGCGACCCGCTGGCCGCCCGGATCGGCGACGCGCGCGGGCTGGAACTCGAACCACGCCTGGGCGGCGGCGACCTTGCGGGTCTGGGCCGGGCGCGCCCCGTCGAACTTGACCAGGCCCTGGAAGCCTCGCCACGAGAACTCGTGGTTGTCCCACATGCAGACGAATGGCCAGCGCGCCCGCGCGTCCTGCAGATCCGGATCCTGGAGGTAGCCGCGGTACAGCGCGCGGTAGTCGTCGAGCGTGACCGGGACGTGGAAGTCGCGGATCTTCTCGCCGGTGGTGAACCGCACGACGTCGCGCAGCCGGCGCGCGTACATCCCCTGCGGGCGGTCCTCGGGGTACCACGTGACCTCGTAGATGAAGTCGCCGAGGTGCAGCACGAAGCCGAGCCGATCGGCCTCCGCGCGCTGCTCGTCGTCGAAGATCATCCGGCGGTAGGCGGTCTGCGCGCCCTGGCAGACGTTCTGGCAGCTGACGAACGCGAACTGGACCGGCCGCGGATCGCCGGGCGCCGGCGCGGTGATCGTGCGGCCGATCCGGCTGCCGTTGCCGCGCTCGTCGACGAACCGGTACCAGTAGACCCGCGCCGGGGCCAGGCCGGCGGCGAGCACGCGCGCCGTCCAGTTGCTGGCCTCCGACAGCTCGGCGTTCGCCGAGGCGACCACGCGCTCGAACGCCGCGTCGGTGGCGACCTCGACCGTCACGCGGCGCGCGACGTCGCCGGCAAGCGGCGGGCGGCGCGTCCACAGCAGCACGCTGTGATCGTCGGGATCGCCCGACGCGACGCCGTGCGGTTCGCAGCCTGCTCGTCGGTGAGTCTTAGCTTGGCCACGAGATTGCGTCGGGTCTCTTCGAGGATCTCCTCTGACCAGTAGATCTGAAAAAAGCCAGCGGCGGCGGCGCGCAGAAGGGTGTCGCACAAAGTCACCGGCATCAAAGCGCACGCGTCAACGACCACCCGAAATGGAGCTGGAAACATGGCGAGGCCGACGCAGCGGCCCGGTTATCTTACTTGAGTTCCGGGTATCCGCCCATGTCCTGGGTCATCGCAGCGAGTTCGTCGAGCGCTTCCTCTCGTTCGTGGTCACGCTTCGCCTTGTAGGCGAGCACGTCCTCGATTCGGAGGCGTCGATGCTTTCCCCCTGTACGAGTGCAAGGGAGCTCGTTCTCATCGAGCAGCCGGATCAGGTACTGCCGCGAGACGTTGAGCAGATCGGCCGCCTGCTGAGTCGTAAGCTCTTGGCCAACGGGCACGATGGTGACGGCATCGCCGCACGCGAGTACCTCTGCTATCCGCGCCAAGAGATGAAACATCGGCTCAGGCAGAGGGATCTCCTCTCCGGTAGAACCGACAAGACGTGGCTGCAGCGACATGCGCGTCTTCCGGACCCCCAAGATGCGCGCCAACTGCTCGGC
>JBGQCL010000818.1:0-3303 GCA_041495365.1 Kofleriaceae bacterium
ATGTGCTCGACGATATCGGCGACCCTGCTGGCCTGCGGCGCCTCGACCTCACCCTCGACCCACGTCGGCGGCGCGTGCGACGCCAGCAACAAGTGCGACAATGGCCAGATCTGCGATCGCACCAATCCGGGCGGCCAGGTGTGCGTCGACGCCAGCGGTGACATGGACGGCGATGGCATCCCCAACGGCAAGGACTTCTGCCAGCACATGGCCGGCGGCGCCAACGACGAGGACGGCGATGGCATCGGCGACGAGTGCGACCATTGCCCGATCGCCCCACCGCCGTCGCAGGCCGACGCCGATGGTGACGCTGTGGATAACCCGTGCGACCCCGACACTCGCACGCAGGGGGACAAGATCCTGCTATTCAACGGCTTCAACACCGCGGTAGCGAACGCCGGGGCCGACTGGAAGTTCCAGAACGGCGAGGCGATCGTGACACCCGCTGCGCCCGACGTGGCAGAGGAGCTGAAGTTACCTCTCGCCACCGCGACCAACCACATGACGATCTACGCCGCCTACCGGATCGACGGCGTCGCCGCCGGCGCGGCCCAGGCCGATGCCGCCGTGGCGAGCGCGACGCTGGGCCTGCCGATGGGGGCTTCCAGGGTCCAGTGCGGAGGCTCGCGCAGCAGCGGAGCCGACGCGCTCCTGCTGAAGTCCGACTCCGAGGGGACATCGGACCAGAGCGTCAAGCCGGTCACCAACGTGTTCAACCCCGCCGGCCGGTACCGCCTTCTACAGCAGCTCGAGGGCGCCACGGCGACCTGCGCGCTGGCTAGCGACAGCGAGGCCAACAGCGGTGCAATCCAGCTGACGACCGACGGCAACACGCCGACCCAGGCGGTGCTCTACGCGCGCGGCGCGACCGTCCGGTTCTCGTACATCCTGGTCGTCGGCCAATGAGATCGCGCTAGCGGGCCGTCGCCGCGCCCAGGCCGATCGGGCACGACACGCCGGTGCCGCCCAGGCCGCAGTAGCCGCCGGGGTTCTTGCCGAGGTACTGCTGGTGGTAGTCCTCGGCGTAATAGAACGGTGGCGCGTCGACGATCTCGGTGGTGATCGGGCCGTAGCCGGCCGCCGCGAGCCGCGGCGCGTAGGTCGCCTTCGACGCCTCGGCCGCAGCGCGCTGGTCGGCGTCGAACGCGTAGATCCCGCTGCGGTACTGCGTGCCGCTGTCGTTGCCCTGCCGCATGCCCTGGGTCGGATCGTGGTTCTCCCAGAACACCGCGAGCAGCTGGTCGTAGCTGATCTCGCGCGGGTCGTGGACCACCAGGACGACCTCGTTGTGCCCGGTCAGCCCCGAGCAGACCTCCTCGTAGGTCGGGTTCGGCGTCACGCCACCGGCGTAGCCGACCGCGGTCGCGTACACGCCGCGGGTCTGCCAGAACTTGCGCTCGGCGCCCCAGAAGCAGCCCATGCCGAACATCGCGCGCCGCATCCCGTCGGGAAACGGCGGCACGGCCCGATGGCCATTGACGAAGTGCGTGTCGCCGACCTGCATCGCGGTCGGCCGGCCGGGCAGCGCCTCGTCCGGCTTCGGCATGCGGAGCTTCTTCGAGCTGAAGAACATCCCCATGCGTACCATACGCCGCCGGCGGCGAAAGTAACGGCTCTGACACCTGGCAGGAGTGCTAGGTTCGCCGAGATGAGGCTCCTGGGGATCTGCGGCAGCCTGCGCAAGGCGTCGCTCAACCGCGCGCTGCTCGTCGCGGTGCGCGACGCGCTGCCGCCGGATGTCCAGATGACGCTGCACGACGATCTCGACCTGCCGATCTTCAACAACGACCTCGAGGATCCGCCGGGAGTGGTCCGGCTCAAGGCCGCGGTCGCCGCGGCCGACGGCGTGGTGTTCAGCGTGCCGGAGTACAACTACAGCATCCCGGGCGGGCTCAAGAACGCGCTCGACTGGGTGTCGCGGCCGCCCGACCAGTCGCCGCTGCGCGGCAAGCCGGTCGGCATGGTCGGCGCCGCGTCGGGGATGAGCGGCTCGATCCGCGCGCAGACACACCTGCGCCAGGTCATGGTCTACAGCGACTCGCCGTGCCTGAGCCAGCCCGAGGTGCTGATCCCGCGCGCCAAGGAGCGGTTCGACGCCGACGGCCGGCTGACCGATCCGTCGACCCGCGTGCTGCTCGAGCGGTTCGGCGCCGCGATGGCCGCGTTCGTCCGCCGCCACCGCTGATCGGCTACACCGCGCGCCAGATCACCTGGCCGGGCTCGGCGGTGAACCCGAACTTGACCCAGATATGGAGCAGGGCGGCCAGCTTGCCGTCCTCGCGCACCCGCAGGCCGAGCCGGTCGATCAGCCGCACGGTCGGGAACTGCTCGATCGCGAGCTCCCAGTCGCCGTGCAGGAAGCCGGCCTCGACCGGATCGCCGGTCATCCGGTTGGGCGCCTCGACGATCGCCTGGTAGCACGCGGCCGTGCCGTCGGCGGCGTCGCGGAACTGCTTGAGGAACACCATCGGCACGTCGAGCGCGAGCGCGTCGCGGGCGAGGCTCCCCAGCAGCGCGAGGCTGGGCGCGGGCAGCGCATGGTCGCCGATCCGGCTCGCGATCGCGGAGGCTGCGGCGCGGCCGAGCTCGACGATCGAGCCCAGCTCGCCGGCCAGGCTGCCCAGCACCCCGGCGCCGCGGCGCGACGCGGTGACCAGCCGGCGCCACTGCCAGCGCGCGCCGGGCGCGCCGGGCGGACCGGGCTCGGGGACGACCAGCGCGTCGATCGAGAACTCGGCCGCGTCGTCGGGCGAGCTCGGGTTCGCGAGCCGGCCGACCGCCTTGGGGTAGCCGAACACCTCGCGCCCGGCCTGCGCCGCGAGGGCGCTGTCGACCCACAGGTACGGGATGTAGAACACCGGCCGCTCGGCGTGGAACGCGCCGCCTGCGCCGCGGCGGCCGGCGACCAGCGGGACCCAGAACCCGAAGTCCTTCTCGTCGGTCCACGCCGCGGGGCTGGCCGGCGAGATCGGCGACATGGTCGCGGCGACGAAGAACACGAACGGCCCGAGCGGCCGGTACTCGACCGGGCCGCCGAGGTTGAGCTGGCGATCGCACAGCGCCTGCAGCCGGTCGACGTCGGCCTCCAGCGTGAAGCTGTACATCGTCACGTTGCGCGCGGTGTACGGCGGACACGGCGGGTCGCTGCCGTCGAGCTCGATGTAGCCGCGGCGCGGCGGGCTGAGCGGCGGGCTGAGCGGCGGGCTGAGCGGCGGGCTGAGCGGCGGGCTGAGCGGCGGGCTGAGCGGCGGGCTGAGCGGCGGGCTGAGCGGCGGGCTGAGCGGCGGGCTGAGCGGCGGCGGC
>JBGQCL010000819.1:0-3301 GCA_041495365.1 Kofleriaceae bacterium
CCGCTTGGACGGCCCACGGTAAGCCCGAGCTGGTCGTCGAAGCGAGCAAGGAGTTCCTCCGCATGCTCGTTGCGGTCGCCGTCGCAGCGCTCAGCTACGCCGGTGCCAAGACCAACTACCGCAACGCGCTCAAGATCGCGAACAACATGCCGACCGGCGGCCTGCCGGCGCTGGCGACCGTCGGCGGCCCGACGGTCGGCGGGGCCGAGCCGGTAACCGGCGTCTCGATCGGGCCAGGCGTTGGGGGGATCGGCGTGGTCGGCAGTGCCGCGGAGCGGTTGAGCGATAAGGAGAAGGCCGCGCTCGGCGAAGGGCCAGACGTCGATCGGCTCCGCGAGAAGGATGTCGGCGAGTCGCGAGCGCAGGAACGGCGCGACCGGCGAGCCAGCGAGGGACGTGGGAGCTCGGCGGAGGTGGAGGGCGGCGGTGTAGCGAAGGACGCGGAAGGTGCAGAGAGCAAACGGAGGTCGCCGCCCCGGGCCGGGAAAGAGACGCGGACCACGCTCGCCAAGCATGTGCCGCCGCCTGGCGACGCGTTCAACGAGTGGTTCGACAGTCTGTCTCTCCGCGAGCTCGACGAGCTGCTCGCCGACGAAAGCCGGGATGGCTTGACGGGCGCAGCGGAAGTGGTCGGTGACAGCATCCGGCACCCCCGCGGCAAGCACGAGTGGTTGATGGTCGCCGAGGCGCGACGGTTCAAGCAGTGGGGCGTCTCGATGAAGACGATCCGGGATGGTCGCACCTTCACCGACGCGACGATCGGGGCACGGTTCCGGCATGGTGCATCCGGTGCAGGCACCATGCATCGCGACTTGCGCGCCATGATCCAGTCGTCGAACGGTTACGCCGAATTCCTCGACAAGCTGAACCATTGGGCCGATCGAGCGCTTTCGCCGAGCCATAGCGCACAGTGGCCGCGCGAACCACCACGCGGACGGTATAGTCTTCCGGACAATCTGCAAGTGCGGGATCACTAGATGACGACCTCGAAGCTCACGCCCTGGACAAAGCTGCTGTCACGTCGATTCAGCGACGTGACGGAGCAGTATGGGCCGAATAGCCATGCCGTTGTGTGCGCGCTTGAGACCATGGGCGACACGCAGTGGCTCCAGCGCGTTGGCGAGCCTTGGCTCGACACGCCTGGTGAAAGCTTTGACGAGAACCGCGTGAAGGTGGTTAGGTCCTGGGAGGAAGCGCTGACGATCTTCGGCAAGGACAGCCGATACGACGATCCACGCTACAACGTAAACGGAGTCCTTCAGGCGCCTTGCGATCGCATCGATCCAGTGTTCGCGCGGGTTCCAGAACGAGAGGGCTGGTGGCAAAAGGCTCGCGAGGAAGCGACGCAATATACGACGCTGACCGGTTGGGCTCCGAAATCGCTAGATCAAGAGTATCGAAACCTGTTGTTTGAACATCTATATGAATTTGTCTCGATGCTGCTCGCGGAGAACATCGCCTCACCGGAGGTCGAGTGCACGTACTTCCGCGAGCAACTCACGTGGTTCCACGCAGGCCACTTCCCCTGCGGATGGGATGGCGACTGGCCGAATGGCCGGATGCGTATCTTCTAGGTCGGCCGACGACGTACACCGCGTGCGGCCTACGGATAACCGTAGATCGGGCGGCGAGGGGCCGACCGCGAGCGCCCCGGGCCGACCGCTGGGAGCCGCTCCCGGCGTCGCCGAACCGCCGGACCTGAGCGGCCACCTCGCCGTACCCCGCGACACAACGCGCGTGCCGGCCACCGGCGACGGCGGGTACCAGATCCACCGGCGTCACCGGGACCCAGGTGAAGTCTCGTAACCCGCCGAGGCGGGCGGGCCGTATTGTCCCACCGGGTCTCCCCGCGCGGCCCACCAGAAGCTATGAGAATCAATATCTTACGTCGGCAGGGGTGCAACACTCAAGCGGCATGATCTGGACGCGTGCGCTCGGAGCGTCGACGCCGGCGCGCTCATCCGCCTGGAATAATGGCGGCGCCGCCACTGCTGCACTGTTTGGCACCGGTCTGCGCGACGAGGTTAGCCGCGTCGGGGTCGCCTCCGATGACGCGGGCGAGATCCATGCCGGAGAGCGCCCGAACGGTTTCCTTGCGCAATACGAGCTTCGGTGGTGATTTCCTCATTGTGACACGATAGCGCAGGGGATATGGTCGGCGCACGCGCTGATTACTTGATCGGGCCTCGGCAGCCGCCATCGTGATATTTCTCCAGCAAATCCGCGCGTCACGATGTCCCCGTCCTCGATGTGGACGCCGATCACGGCCGACCTGTGCACCTGCAGTGTCCAGAGCTTGCCGCCGCTTGCTGCATCCCAGAACCGCAGACGGTCGATCTGCAACGAGGCCACATCAGGCACGCGTGCCTACTGCCAACCGCTCTGCAACGAGCACTGCCTCGGGGCGTGCAACGCAAAAGCAGGCCGGGTGTTCGTGAGGGAGGGCGACGCATGGTGGGCATGACGTAGTTCCAGCCGGCGCTCACGGCGTCCGGACGGCGTCTTCATTTACCGGCATTGACGGCGGCGGCTGCGGGGCACTCTTTCTCGTGCGTCGGCCCGAGTAGGTCTGCCGCGCCCGAGGTACCTCCGGCGACGCGAGCAAGGTGCACGCCGGAGAGTGTCCGCAGAGCTCCTTACGCAATGCGAGCTTGGGTAGTGATTTCTTCATGGTGGCACGATAGCGCAGGGGGGGTGGCCGGCGCACGCGTCAAGTACCTCGTCGGGTTTCGGTAACCGCCATCGTGAGATTTCTCCAGTAAATCCGCGCGTCACGACGTCCCCGTCCTCGAGGTGGACTCCGATCACGGCCAACTTGTGCGCCTGGAGCGTCCAGAGCTTTACGCCGCTTGCTGCATCCCAGAATCGTACAAGCCCATCAGCATCGCCCGCGACCACACGTCCGTCGGACGTGAGCGTCGCGTCGGCGAGAAACCGTGAACCACCGTGATACGTCTGAAGGAGTCGACCCATCGTGCCGTCCCACAAGCGGGCCGTGGCGTCAGCACCAGCAGTGATGATGCGCCTCCCCGAAACCCAGCGTGCGGAGAACACTCGGCCGACATGGCCCTCAAGCTGCCCGATGACGCGATAGCGCTCGAGGTCGATCAAGAGCGGCGGGGCCGCGTTACCGCTGTAGCTCGGGAGCGCGACGACACGGCGGCGCAGCGTCGTCAATCGCGCTCGCCACAACGTCCACCGTCGCCGCGCCGTGCGCTGTCGCCCAATTCTCTACCGGCTCGCCACCGGTCCCGTCGGCCTGGGTGTGGATCCGGGTGAAGCGCGCCGCGCGGTCGCTCCA
>JBGQCL010000820.1:0-3300 GCA_041495365.1 Kofleriaceae bacterium
GCCCAGGCCGCCAGGCGCACCCGGCCCGGCTCGGCCAAGCACTGACGCTCACACCGCGCGGCACAGCGGGAGCAGGTAGCGGTAGGCCCAGCTGTCGGGCTCGTCGGCGGCGTCGCCACGCCGCATCTCGCGGATGCTCCGCAGCCGGTTCTTGCACAGGCCTGGCCGGTTCAGGTCGAGGATCTCGATGGTCCGGCGAGCTCGCTGCTGCTCGACCGCGTCCGCGCCCGCCGCCGGCTCCAGGATGCCTGAGTCGAAGCGGACCTCGAAGTAGCCCTCGAAGCGAAAGTCCACGTCATCTGGCCGGAGCAGTGCCTCATCCCACTGCTCGCGCTTTGCATGGTTGCACGCCGTGCAGGTCAGGAACAGGTTGGTCCAGGTACAGACCAGCTCGTGGAACTCCGGACGACCCTTCGGGCGGAAGTGGTCCACCGTCTCGACGCTGGTTGCGTCCAGCGGATGACCGTCGCAATAGCTGCAGTGACCTGCGGTCATCACGGCGAGTGCTTCGCGCACGGCGTCGAGCACAGACCGCGACCACTGGAAGCGAAAGTGTGGGTTCTCGCGCCGCCGCGCGGCGTAGTCACGCCCGAGCCGTGCCCCTTCGCGCACAAGCACCTCCGGCGCCGGTCCCCGCGTGCAGGGCGTCATGGCGCGGCGCGACGAGCGAGCTGGCGTTGCAGCTGTCCGAGCTCCAGCGCCACGACCTCTCGAAGCTCCTCGCTGCGATGCGACAGCAACTCGGCGAGTCGATCGACATCTGCTCTGGCGGCTGGGTCGCCGGTGAGTAGCCGGCGCTTGGCGTCGTGGAACTCGTTGAGGTGCCGCTCGGTGTCGATGTCAAACTCCGATTCGATGCCGAAGATGGAGCGCAGAACAGCGGTGTAGCTGACCCCGATCTGCGGCGAAGAAACGTTGGTGACCACCGAGGACCGCCCCCGGAAGCCGAGCGTGATGATGCGCGCGTCGTCCACCGACGCCACGACGAACGGCGAGTGCGTCGACGCGATGATCTGTGCGTTGGGGAACATCTGCTGCGCCAGTGGCAACACTTTGCGCTGCCAGGCTGGATGCAGGTGGATATCCACCTCATCGAGGAGGAGCAGGAAACGGCGCTGCAGGACCGGTGTGTTGTCCTGCCACGGGATTCGATCGAGGCGCATCAACAAGTCGGCGACCCAGCTGACAATCGACTTGAGGCCATCTGGCAAGAGACCCAGCCGGATGACCGTGCCGTTCCATCGCACCCGGACGTTGTCGTCCTCATCGGTGATGACGAACCCGAAGTCTGGGTCCTCGACGATCCGGCCAATGACAGTCTCGATATCGCGCACGCTGCGCGCCATCTGCTCTGCTCGCTCAGCGTGACCAGCCTCCTTGGCCTTCAGACGCCGAAAGTTCTGACTCGCGATCCAGTTCGCGAGCTGATTCGTGTCGGCAGTCTGGAGGAACGAAAGGCTCTTCTCAAAAGGACTGCGCTTCGGCTCCTGAATCGCCGTGATTTCAACATCCGCGACCGAGCGCAGGCCAGCATACGCGAACGCTGCCCATGCGAAAGTAGGCCGGAACTCCAGTGGATCATCTATGCGAAACGAAGCGGCTACGTTCGCATAGCGCTGAGGAATTTGAGCATGCCAATGGACAAGCGCGCCGCCACTATCACCTACGAGAGTGGAACCAAGGTCCTGAGGACCACCGAATCGAGCATGCAGAAGATCGCTGATGGGATGATACATTGGATGCGTTGCTGCCAGGACCTGCCTGTCGTCGGTCATGAGCGCAGCCAGTGCGGTTTTCGAGCGAATACGTACCGCCAGCAGATCGTGCCCTAGCTCGACTTGGTCGGTGTCCGGCGCGAGCCCTCCAATGAGCCACGCGAGCGCATAGAGGATCGTGCTCTTGCCGGTGCCGTTGGGCCCGGTGAGCAGATACACGTCGGCCAGCTGCGGATCGGTGCCCTTGGGGAACTCGATCGTCACGTCGTCGAACGGACCGACGTCTCGCAGCAGGATCTTCTCGATGTGCATCCAGAAGCAGGTTACCAGAACCGAGGTGGGGCGTCGGTACTGCGTCAAGCCCAGCGCCCGCAGAAAAAGTCTACCGTGCCGGTCGACGGCCCCCGGCGGTCGTGCGCTTCTGGCGAGGCGGATGCAGTGTCTCGTGCTTCGCGAGCATCGCCACGAACTTGGCGATCCGCGCTGCGCGGGTCTCGGGCTTCTTGGCGGTCTGCACCCGGTAGAGGATCGCGTAGCGGTTGGCTCCGTCCAGCGTATCGAAGAACGCCGCCGCGGCCTTGCTGCCGGCCAGCGCTCGCGCGAGGTCATCGGGGACCTGCGACGTACGCGCAGAGTCGTAGGCCGCGTCCCAGCGACCGTCCTGCTTGGCCCGCTCCACCGCCCTCAAGCCGGGAGGTCGCATCTTGCCGGCGCGCATCAGCGCTTCGGCTTTCTCGCAGTTGATCTTCGACCACGCGATGCGCGGGCGCCTCGGCGAGAACCGCTGCAGCCAGGCGCGATCGTCGTGCGCACGCTTCTGGCCATCGATCCAGCCCCACGCCAGGGCGATGTCCAGCGCCTCGGCGTACGACAGCGCCGGTCGCCCCGTGCCCTTGGTGATCATGACGAGGGCGCCGGTCGCGGATGCGTGGTGGTCGGCAAGCCAGGCCCCCCACTGCGCGGCTGTGACGCGAAGGGTCGGCTCGGAAGCAGACGACCGGCTGCGCGGAGGCTTGCTCATCCAGGTATTGTGCCCGACCGAGCCGGAGCCGGCCGATGCTCACGATCGCCGCCGATGACGTCGGCCGCCATGACTTCCTGTACACGGCGTGCAGCATCGAGATGTACCGCATCCAGTACGGCGTGACGCTCAATCGCCGGGGAGCTCGAACGCGCGCGCGTAGATCGCGTCGACCTCGAGCTGTGCGCCGTTGCCGAGCATGATGCGTTCACCAGGTCCGTGCGTCCGATAGAACCAGCCTCGGTCCGGGGCGCGCTGGTAGTGCTCGATGCGGACCTCGTGCTGGGCAACGAGGAGGTCGTCGGTGAGCGAGGCGAGGCGCTGATAGCCTTCCCACTTCAGGCCGCGGTCGTACGGCTCGGTCGTGCTCGACAGCACCTCGACCAGGATCGACGGGTTCGCCACGACGTCGCTGGTTCCATCCTGCAGAGCGATCGGACCGCAGACCACGCTCACGTCGGGATACACGTACCGCTTGCCGTCATCGAACACGATGCGCTGGTCGGACGGGAACGCGAAGCACCTGGCATCGAGGCTGCGGTCGAGAATGCTCTGGATCCTTCC
>JBGQCL010000821.1:0-3229 GCA_041495365.1 Kofleriaceae bacterium
GATCCCGACGACGATGACCAGCGCGCTGCCGAACGTCAGCACCCGCCCGACCAGCGACCTGCCGTTGGCGAACAGGATGCCGATGCCGAGCAGCAGCGGCAGCAACGTGATCCTGAAGCTGCGCCCGGCACCGCCGAACATGGCCCAGCTCCAGTAGCCGCCGCCGACCGACACCTGCTGGAACAGCAGGTAGCCGCCGGCGATCGCCATGATCATGCCGAGCAGGAACGTGCGCGTCCCACCCGGCGTGCCCCCGACGTTTTGGATGTCCATGGTGTACCGATCAGGATGGGGACGGGAGCGCCGGGGCGCAAGCGCGTCAAGTCCTCGGACCGCCTGGTGTCCCGCATGCGTGAGGCCACGATCGCGTCTTCGGGATGGTCGTGTGCTCGCTCTGCGTATACCCTGTGTCGCGATGCGGGGTGTGCTGGCGTTGTGGATCGTGTGTGCGTTCGGAGGAACCGCGGGTGCCGTTCCCGCGATCGAGGCCACCGTGCAGGCCGTGCTCGACGCGGTCGCGAGCCAGGACACGGCGGCGTTCGCCAGGCTGGTGCGCTGGGATGTCAGTCTGCGCTCGATCTGGTTCGAGGACCCGGACTGTGCACGGCAGTTCTCCGGTGTGCTCGAGCTCTCGGCGGAGCGCCACGGGGCCTTCCTCCGGTGCCTCGCGACCCTTGGATTGCGTGCGGCGCCGGACGGACCAGAGAGCCGGATGACCCTCGTCTACGCGCCGGGCGTCGCGCTGTCGTTCGACGTGTACCGCGGCGAGATCATGGCGATGCGCTCGCTCTGGCTCGGCGAGCCGACCGCCGCTCCGGTCACGCAGGGCGCGCTGGCAAGTCACGTGTTCGGCGGCAACCCCCGGATCGAGCCCGAGCCGGCGGTTCGCGAGGCGATCGCGCAGGCGCCGGGCGGGGCAGCGTTCGTCGAGCTGATGACCTGCGTCGACAGGGCCGGCAAGCTGGAGAGCACCCGGATCCTCAAGCGCTCGGCGGCGTTCGACGGCTACGTCCGCGCCGTCGAGGCGGCGGCAGCGGCGCGCACGTTCGCGCCGTTCGTGGCGCACGGCAAGCCGGTCCGGGTGTGCGGGCTGGAGCTGTTCACCTATCCGCTGGACCGCGGATGGGAGGCCGTGCCGCCGCCGCCACCACCGATTCCCGGCGGCGAAGCCTCCGAGAACGCGACGGTGCAAGCGCTGCTCGATGCCATCGCCAGGCAGGATGCCGTGGCGTTTGCCCGGCTCGTGCCACCGGACACGGAGCTCTCGTCGCTGTGGTTCGATTCGGCGCCGTGTGCGAAGCAGTTCTCCGGTCGGTTCGCACCGACCGACGCCAATCGACCGGCGCTGCTGCAATGCCTGTCGGGCCTCGGCTTGCACGCCGCGCCTCGTGGGCTGCGCTTCGAGTCGCCAGACCTGCGGGAGAGGCAGTTATCGCTGGTCTACGAGCCGGGGATCGCGCTGGAGATCGGGATCCGTGACGGCGTCGTCGCCTGGATCGGCACAGCCATGGCGTTCGCCGCGGATCCCGAGGCCGCGCCGATCACGTCCGATGCCCTGGAGTCCCACCTGGTCTCGGGAACGGCGACCGTCGAGCCCGAGCCTGCGGTTCGCGAGTCCCTCGCGAGGTCTCCGCACGACATCGCATTCGTGCAGCTGCTGGCGTGCGTCGACCGGACCGGCGAGCTGGAGAGCGCCCGGATCGTCCGGCGGTCCCGGGAGTATGACGACTACGTCCGCGCCGTGATGGCGGCAGCGGCGAAGTGGAAGTTCAAGCCGTTCGAGGTCCATGGCAAGGCCGTCCGCGCGTGCGCGGTCGATCTGATCGCGTATCCGCCAGATCGGCGTGTTCAGCTGTTTCATCGGCCCGCCCCCCCTCCGCCACCGCCGCCGCCCCAGAACGTCCCGCCGTTCGTGGTGGAGGCCAACCGGCTGTCCGGCGAACACTTCATCTACCCGGACGACGCGACCAAGACCGAGATAGCGCGCAGCCGGGCCGGGGGGAGGGTGATCGGTTCATTCAAGCTGTGCATCACCGAGGCTGGCGGCATCGCCGGCGTCGCGATGCTGAAGTCCACGGGCTTTCCGGCCTACGACGCCAAGATCATCGCGCAGATCCGGACCTGGACCTACCGGCCGTTCCGGATCGGCGGCACGCCGGCGCCGGTCTGCACGGTGGTCACGTTCATCTACTCGCAGCACTAAGTTAAGTTAACCTGCGCCCGGGTCACGACGCCGCGCGCATGCCGGGCGCCTCGCGGCCGGTCGAGCTGACGTACTCGTCGTAGCCGCCGCCGTAGATCCGCGGCCCGGCGGCCGACAGCTCAAGCACGCGGTTGGCGAGCGCGCGCAGGAACTGGCGATCGTGCGACACGAACACCAGCGTGCCCTCGTAGCCGGCCAGCGCGGCGACCAGCGCGCGCTTGGTCGCGATGTCGAGGTGGTTGGTCGGCTCGTCGAGCACCAGCAGGTTCGGCGCGTCGTACAGCAGCTTGGCCAGCGCGAGCCGGGCCTTCTCGCCGCCCGACAGCACGCGGACCGGCTTGAACACGTCGTCGTCGTGGAACCCGAACGCGCCGGCGAGGCTGCGCAGCGTGCCCTGGTTGGCGGCGGGCGCGTGCTCGGCCAGCTCCGCGAGCACCGTCAGGTCACCGGACAGCTGGTCCATGACGTGCTGTGCGAAGTAGCCCAGCGCCACCGACGCTCCGATCACGGCCTCGCCGGCGTCGGGGGACAGCGCCCCGGCGATCATCTTGAGCAGGGTCGACTTGCCGGCGCCGTTCTCGCCCATCACCGCCCAGCGCTCGTTGCGCCGCACGGTGAGGGTCAGCCCGGCGTGGACGACGCGCGCGCCGTACGCCTTGCGCAGGCCGCTCAGCTTGACCACGTCGTCGCCCGAGCGCGCCGGGGTGCGGAACTCGTAGCGCTTCTCGACGATCCGGCGCGGCTCGGCGATCTTCTCGACCTTGTCGAGCTTCTTGAGCCGGCTCTGGACCTGGGCCGCCTTGGCGACGTGGGTCTTGAACCGCTCGATGAACCGATTCTCCTTGGCCAGCCGCGCCTGCTGGCGGGCGTACTCGGCCTCGCGCCGCGCCGCCTCGATCTCGCGCATCCGCTCGTAGAACTCGTAGTTGCCGCTGTACGAGCGCAGCGCGCCGCCGTCGATCTCGACGATCTTGCCGACCACGCGGTTCATGATCTCGCGGTCGTGGCAGGTCATCACGACCGTGC
>JBGQCL010000822.1:0-3218 GCA_041495365.1 Kofleriaceae bacterium
ACGACGAGCACATCTACCTGCCGTTGCTGATCTACGACCAGGATGGCGACCTGGTGACCACCGTGCTGCAACCGGGCAAACCGCAAGGCGTGGGCGGCGTGGTCGCGGTCTTGCGGCGGATCATCGAGCGCGTCCGCGCGCAGTGGCCGGGGGTGCCCATCCTCATCCGCGGCGACAGTGGCTTCGCATCACCCGACATGTACGTGGCCTGCGAAAAGCTCGAGGTCGACTTCCTCTTGGGCCTGGGTCCGAACAGCCGGCTCAAGAAGATCGCTGCCCCGCTCCAGGAGAAGGCCAAGCGACGCTTCCTCCGCACCAACGAGAAGGCGCGCCTGTTTACCTCGACGCGGTATCGCGCGCGTCGTCGCTGGCCGCGGTCGTATCGCGTCCTGATCAAGGCGGAGCACCAGTCCATCGGTGTCAACGTCCGCTTTGTCGTGACGACGCTCCAGGGCCGAGCGCAAGAGCTCTACGATGAGTGTTACGTCGAACGCGCCGAGGCCTGTGAGAACTCGATCAAGGATCTCAAGAACGTGCTGAAGGCGGACCGGCTGAGCTGCCACCGGTTCTGGGCGAACCAATTTCGGCTCTTGCTCCATGCCGCGGCCTACGTGCTCATGTACGAGCTTCGCCGCGCCGCTCACGGCACCGAGCTGGAGCAAGTCCAGATGGACACGCTTCGCCTTCGGCTCCTCAAGATCGGCGTGCAGGTGGCGAGTACCGCACGTCGAATCTGGTTTCACCTGAGCTCGAGCCACCCATGGCAAGCGGTGTGGTCACTGATCGCCTGGCGTCTCGTCCACGGGCCAGATGGATGACGCTCCTATCCGCACGCTGACCGACGGGGTGGCGATCCGCAGTCTGCTGCGGTAGGCGCAGCTTTGCCGACAACTCGCCTTGGGCCCAAGTGACTCGGCTTCGAGCAAGGTCGGCGCAAAATCGATCCCGCCTCAGCGACTCCTCGAGCCAGCGTTGACGCCCCATCGACCTGCTCCAGCCGCTTCAGGTACCGGGCACGCGCACGCATGAATAATCCGGGCTAGGCCCCTCCATCGCCGTGAGCGAGCGTGTGCGCGCTCTGCAGAGCCGCTCGTGCGACGAGTGCACTGGGAGCGGCCACGCCGCGAGCCGCATGACGCACGCCGCTACGAGATTCGAGCGACCGCGGAACTCGCATGCTGCTGGCGCGAGGCGTGCACCTCGGTCGCGCAGGAGGACCCACATGCTGCTCGCACTCGCTGCCATCATCGCCATCGCCTGGCTGCTCGGCTTCACCGTGTTCCACGTCGCGTCCGGCGCGATCCACATCCTGATCGTGATCGCGGTGATCGTCGCGATCGTGCACTTCGTGCAGGCCCGCCGCGTGCCCCCGCCGTGATGTCTTCACGACCCTCATGGATCAGACGATCAGAACCGGATGGGAGCGATCGCCAGACGTCAACGCGGACTCGCCGGGGGGCGACCGCGAGCGGATGGGGTCGGACCCCGCGACCGTGATTTGGATAGGCCGGGTCTTGCTCCGCACATACCTCGCGGGGTCCGCGCAGGACGGGTGGTGATTTCGGCGGGCGCGGCTCCGACACCCAGCCGCGCAGCAGCCCCCTGGCGAGTCCGCGTGTGGGCGTTCTCCCGAGCGCTACGCGCTACACATTCCTAGTCGCCCATGGCGGCCTGGTGCAGCTTCTTGCCGATCGCCTGCAGGCGCTGAAACAGCGCGTGGGCCTGGGTCGCGAGCTCCTCGAACTCCGCGTCGCGCGCGGCGGTGGCGAGCTGGGATGCGCGCTCGGACAGCGCGAGCAGGGTGGCGGAGACGTCGCGCGCGGCCTCGGCGGTCGGCGGCTGGGTCGGGTCGCCGTTGTCGCGCTTGCCGGCGAGCACGGTGTTGAGCGCACCGACCTGCGTCGCGACCCCGGCGAGATCGGCCATCAGCTCCTGGAGCTGCCGGTTGCGGTCGCGCACGACCGGGACGCGATCGACGACGTCCCTGGCGAGCTGCTCCTGGCGCGCACGCGCCGCGCCGAGGGCCTGGACCAGGCGCTGCGCGGCAGCCTGCAGGCGTTCCTCGCATGCAGCGATCTCGGCGAGCGTGGTGTTGGCCCGCTCGAGCTGCTTGACGCTCCCCACCGGGGCCTGGACGAACAGCTCGCCCAGCCGGGTATAGGCGGCGAGCTCCTGATCGAAGCCGGCGGCCGCGTCGGCGAGCTCGGTGTCGTGCTTGGCCATGGAGCCGCAATCTACACGCGATCGGCCGCGGCGAGCACGCACGGCGGCGGCGGTCCGCACACGAGAAGCCTCCGGACGCGCGCACGACCGCGCGGCAGGCGTGACCCGGCGGGCGCCGCCGCACGCGCCCAGGCGGCGAGCCGCTTGCACCGGATTCGAGGCATGTGGATGGTCTTCCAGCGCATGCTCGCGGGGCTCGGCCGGGCGCTCCGGCCGTACCGGCGCCGGCGCGGCGCGCGCCGGTGACGCGCGCCGCGGCGATCACTCCATGGTCGGTGCCGGGAGGCGCGGGCCGAAGAACCGCATGCTGGCGATGATCAGGGTCTCGTTGCCGCCCTTGAACTCACGGCGGCCGGCGAGGTCGATGCCCCAGTTGAGCGAGGCATAGCCCAGGCCGGCCGAGAGGTAGGTCGCGCCGAGTGCGTTGTCGTGCAGCGCGCCGACGCGGATCGGGTAGCCGCTCTGGCCGTGGTTGCCGCTGAGGAACAGCTCGCCGCCGCCGCCGAACCGCGCGCTGTGGTCGCTGCCGTCGAGCTTCCAGCGCGCGTCGAAGCTGAGCGCGAGCACCGACGCGAGGTGGGCGTAGACCCCGCCGCCGACCGCGCGCGGGAACTCGGGCGTCGCGCTCGACTCCCACAGGTTCTGGGCCGACACGCCGAGGTTGATGACGTCGGTGAGCCGGAGCGTCGCGCCGAGATCGAACGCCGTGCCGCTGGTATTGGACTCGCCGGCCATGCTGGAGGTGAAGTGGTAGTACTTGCCGGTCGCGCCGATCAGCACGCGCGGCAGCAGCATCCGCGACAGGGTCATGCCGCCGACGTGGGTCGTGCGGTGCAGCTCCATGCCGCCGAGCTCGGGGTTGGAGCCGGCGTAGTCGTAGAAGAAGCAGCCGGGCAAGGCGCTGGTCGAGTCGCACGCCGAGACGCCGATCAGCGACGCCGAGTCCGCGGCGCGGTAGCCGTAGCCGCCCTCGAACACGAGCTCGCGGTTGAGCG
>JBGQCL010000823.1:0-3212 GCA_041495365.1 Kofleriaceae bacterium
CGACTGAGACGACTTCGATACCTTAGACTTGGAGCGGGGCATGGCCGCTCAACACGACGCGATCGATCCGGATTCCCTCGTTTTCGCCTTTCTCGATTCCGGAGCAAGATCGATCGCTTACAAACGAGGGGATCCCTCAGCACGAGAACCCGATCGTCGACTCGATGGTGCTGGATCATGTACCTGCGGGCGATTTCGCGCCGACGATCCTGCGCGCCACCGACTTCGGAGCGAAGCGCACCCGCAGGGGCACACCGATCGACTGGCCCGGCACGATCAGGGCCATCGATCAGATGGTAGTCGCAGCACGAGGCCACGAGACCTCCAGCACGCCGTGCCGGTACTGGGTGGCCGGACGAGCGGGTCTGCCCGCGTTCGTCCACCTTGGATATCGGCTGTCGGTCAAGGCTCGCGTGACGCTGGTCAACCCACGCGACTCGGGTGCGATCGATGTGCTGGCGCTCGATGGGGAGGCCCCGCCGGACGCCACGTACTTCCGTCGGTCGCCCTGGCCCATCAAGCCGGTCGCGACCCGCGGCCGCGCGCCGCTCATCGTGTCCTGCGCGATCCACTCGGGACTCGAGATCTCGGTGCACGACGTCGAGCAGACGCTCTCGAGCGATGGTGACGCCATCCTGGCTGCGGTCGAGGCGCAAGCGACAACGGCGCTGGATGCGACGACCGTGCTCGTTGCGGTGCGCGAGCTGCGCCAGGCCACGTCCGAGCTCCGTACCTGGTACCCGCGGTGCGACGCGCTCGCGGTGGTCGTCGCGGGGCCGGTCACGCTGGCCTTCATCGTCGGCCGCATGATCAACCCGCATTACTTCCCGGATCTCCGGGTGCTCCACCACCGACACAACCAGTACGCCGTCGCGTACGAGACGGGCGGTCAGATGAAGACCATCCTGTTCCTGGCATCGAGTCCCGTCACGATGACTCCCGTGGCGCTCGATCAGGAGGCGCGAGAGATCCGCGCCGAGATCGCACGCGCGGGACGACGTGACTGGTTCGAATTCCACACGCGATGGGCGGCGCAGCCGCTCGACATCTTGCGCGAACTGCGCAGCCTCAAGCCGGCGGTCTTGCACTTCAGCGGCCACGGCAACCGCGGTGGCCTGTTCTTCCAGGACGGCAACGGTGATCCGCACCAGATCGATCCCGCGGCGCTCGCGGCTGCGATCGCAGCGGCGGGATTGATGGTGAAGGTCGTGGTCCTGAACGCCTGCTTCAGCGCCACGCTCGTGGCCGATCTGCTCACGCAGGTCGGGTGTGTCATTGGCACGACCGGAGCCATTCCCGACGATACAGCCCGCGCCTTCGCGATCGGCTTCTATGGCGCGCTGGGCGACGGCGACTCCGCGCCGTCCGCCTTCCGCAACGGCAAAGCCGCTATCGCTCTCCTCCAGCTGGATGGCGGCGAGCAGTACCAGATCGCGCTGCGCGACGACGTGGACGAGGCAGACCTCGTTCTGGCGCCGACCCAGCGTCCCTGAAAATCAAGGAGCCGGGAACCCGGGCAAGATCTCGCGCCAGATCGCGGAGGCGGCGACACGGGACGTCTCTGCGAGCGCGGGCCCCGCTCGAACTCGGCAGCGATCGGCTCGTAGTCCCGGACGTCGAACCCGACGAACAGGTCGATGTCCTCGAGCGGACGCAGTGCGATTTTCTTGATGTAGCTCCCGCTGTTCACTGTCTCGACGAAGCCGTCGAGATCGATCCGGCCGACCACCGTGTCGCGGTGTGTCCGCGCACGTGACACCTCGCTCTCGCTGGGAGTGATAGATGTGAGGTAGCGGTCGAAGAGGTCGTACATCTCCATGGAGAGCTCCTGGGTGGATACCCACGAGACGCCGAGCGGGTCAGCAACCGAACGCAGCCCTGGGGGATCGCCATGACGGCGCGCGCTTGCGCGATCGGGTGGTTCGCAGCGCGGAAGGACCGCTCGGTTCGCCCGCCGAGCGACGACCATCGGATGGCCCCCCGATCCGAAGGCGTCTAGCATGAGGCTGTGGCTGCTCCGACAGACGACGAAGCCGTCGACATCGAGATCTATGAGGCGCTGCAGCGCGGCGATCAGGAAGCCGCGTTCCGGCGACTGGTTCGCCAATATGGCAAAGTCGTGCAAACCGTCAGCTACCGGCTCCTCAAGGATCAGGCGCGGGCGGAGGACGTGATGCAAGAGACCTTCACGAAGGCGTACGAGACCCTCGACACCCTGCGCGATCCCAAGCGCCTCGGGGCGTGGCTGAAGAGCATCGCCTGGCACAGGAGCCTCGACATTCTGCGCTCGGAGAAGCGCGCGGACGCGCACCGGACCGCGGTCGCGCAGCAGGTGGCGGGCGACGACACCGCGCCCGCGCTGGCGGCCCTGGCGGCCCTGACCAGCCACGAGGAGCGCCGCGCGCTGCAGGACTGCCTGGACGCGCTGCCGCCCGACAAGCGCGCCGCGGTCGTGGGCAGGTTCTTCGCGCACCTGGAATACAGCGAGCTGGCGGCGGCCACGGGCGAGAAGGCCGACACCCTGCGCATCCGGGTGAGTCGGGCCATGCCGGAGCTGCGTGACTGCCTCGAGCGCAAGGGCGTGAAGCCGTGACGGACCGGGACCGGCCGCACCCGGACGCGGAGCTGGTCGAGCGCCTGGAGCGCGATCTGCCGGCGCGGTCGAAGGACGAGGAGGAGACGCGCGCGGTCTATCAGCGCCTGATCGGTAGGATCGGCGACGTCGATCTGGTCGAGCCGGCCCCGGGCTGGGAAGACCGCGCGGTGGAGCGCTGGCGGCGCGAGGCGAAGCCCCGGCGTACGGTGAAGCCGCCGCGACGCGTGCCGTGGCGCCCGATCGCCGCGGCGGCGGTGGCAACTGTCGCTGCGCTGGTGTTGCTGATCCTGCGCTGTGGCGATGGCGAGCTGCCGGCCCTGCAGGTGGCGGTGGAGCGCACCGGGCCGCCGAACCGGCAGGGCGGACCGGCGATCGGCAACACGCTGCGCGCGCGTGTGCGGGTGGACGAGCCTCACGTGGAGCTGCGCGTCTACCGCGACCGTGTGCTGGTAGCGCGCTGTCCGGGCGACGATCGCTGCCGCCGCGACGGCGCGAGCCTGTCGATCGGGTTGGTGATGGATGGCCCCGGGCAGTACGAGGCGATCCGGATGTCGAGCCACGAGCCGTTGCCGCCACCGCAGGCGAGGGGGCTCGACGTCGACGTGCTCACGGCGCG
>JBGQCL010000824.1:0-3197 GCA_041495365.1 Kofleriaceae bacterium
CGGCGCCACCGTGCGCGACGGCTCGGCGGTCGTGCCGAAGTACACGCTGGTGCCGCCGAGCCAGATGCTGGCGGTGCGATCGAACTGGCGGCCGGCCGTCACCGAGAAGTCGGCCGCGAGCACGACCTTCGCCCACGGTCCGGCGCACCCGGCCGGCGGCGCGTAGCTGAACAGCTTGGGCGAGAAATCCGCGAACGTCAGGCCGGAGAACAGCGGCACCACGCAGGGTGTCGTATCCGGAACGGCCACCGGCGGATCGGCGGTGGCCGTGTTCGGCGAGCCCACCGTCGGGGCACCTCCGGCGACGCCGAACACGAGCAGCGCGCTACCGGCGGCAGCGAGCGCGAGAGAGCGGGGACGAGCCAGCCGAGATCGCACGAGGCACCTCCATGTGGCGCGCACGGTAGTCTCGGCGACGAGCGCCGGTCAATCCGCGGCGCGAGGCGTTCCGCGGTGCGGTCGCAGCCTACACAGGTCGGCCCGCTGCGACGAGGCATCGTGACTCACGCGCTCGCCAGGTGCCAGAAGCTCGGTAAGCGAGATCTAGAAAAAGCGATGGATAGATGGCGCGAGGCTGTCGGACCAGCAGCCCGCGGCCATCACCGCGAATCAGCGGTGACCATGCCCGCCACCGTGCCCGCCGCTGCCGTGCCCGCCGCTGCCGTGCCCGCCGCCGACGTGCCCGCCGCCGCTGAAGCCACGGTACCCGCCGCCGCTGAAGCCACGGTACCCGCCGCCGACGTGCCCGCCGCCGCTGAAGCCACGGTACCCGCCGCCGACGTGGCCGACGCCGCCCCGGAAGCCGCCGCGGTACACCGGAGCGCGAACCGTGTGCGCGTAGCCGCCGCGGTAGACCGGTCCACGGAACCCGCGCACGAAGCCGTGGCCGCGGTAGCCGCCGATGAAATGCGGGTGATGGTACCAGCCGAAGTACCCCGGCCGGCCGATGCTGAAGTACACGTGCGGGCCCCAGCCCCAGACCCACGGCGCCGCCAGCCAGGTCCAGCCGTACGTCGGATCGTAGACGTACGCATACGGATTGTCAGACCCCGACGTGTCCTCGGGCGTGTAGACGTACTGGTTGCCGTACGGCATCCACACCCAGCCGTACTGCTGCGTGTGGACCCACTGGCCGCCCGGCGCCGCCTGCGCCTGCGGCGCCGGTTGCACCTGCTGCTGCACCGCGGGGGGCGCGGCCGGCGGCGGAGGCGGCTGAACGTTCGGCGGCTGCGACGCCGGCGCTGGCGCGTCATCCGGCGCCGCCTGCTGGTCGGGCGGCGCCAGGTCTTCGGAGTCGTCGTACGGATCCTCGGGCACATCGGACGGAGCCGGCTGTGCGTGCGCGGGGGTCGCCCCGGCCAGCACGACCGACGCGACGGCCGCGAGGAAGGAGGATGGGAATGCGAGCTTGGACGTCATACGGGTTCTCTGCGGTGAAGGGTTGTCGGACAGCCCCCACTCCACGTCCTTGCATCGACGGGGCCAGCCTCCGGGGCACGCACAACCCCGCCAATTGCTTCGACCTACGCGCCCGCCGATCGCCCGGGCGTGCCGGGGTGAGAACGGCCGAAGGCAGTTCGGGCGTTGCTCGATCACCACAGGCACCCCAGGACTGCAAGACCGGCCATCCCGCCGCTCCCCCCGCGCGCGGGCGTGCGCATGCGCACCTCCCCGTCCGGGGAGCGCGCGTCTGCGCCGCTCAAAACGCCCCACCCATCCACTCCGCGATCGAGCGATACGACCGGCCACCGATCACCACGTGGTCGATGATCGGGATGCCGAGCAGCCGGCCGACCTCGCACAGCCGCACGGTCAGCGCGCAGTCCTGCCGGCTCGGCGTCGGGTCGCCCGACGGGTGGTTGTGAACGAGCAGCCCGCCGGCCGCCGCCATGCGAACCAGCGGGCGAAACACCTCGCGCGGGTGAACCTCGACGTGCGCGATGCTGCCGCGCGCGACCTCGACGACGTCGAGCAAGCCGTTGCGGACGTCGACGCCGATCACGAAGAACAGCTCCTGCGACACGCCGGCCAGCCGCGACGCCACGCAGCGGTACACGTCGGCCGCGCCGCCCAGCGTGCGGCGATGGTGCACGACCTCCACCGCGCGCCTCCCGAGCTCGAACGCCGCCGACAGCCGCGCCCCGCGCGCCGGGCCGATGCCGTTGAACTGCGCGAGCTCGTGCGGCGATGCCCGCGACAGCGGCGAGATGCCGCCGACCGCGCGCACCAGCGCGCCCGACAGCTCCAGCACCGGACAGTCGCGGACCCCGGTGCCGAGCACCACCGCGATCAGCTCGGCGTCGCCCAGCGCTTGCGGACCGCATCGCCACAGCCGCTCGCGCGGCCGGTCCGTGAGATCGCCGAGCAGCTCGCCGACGGCATCCGGTTCCATGGCGTGGTTCGAGATCGCGATGGTCATGGCCCCGGCAGCCAGCAAGCCGCATTCCACCGCGCGGCCGCGTGGCACCCCGCCCGTGCAACCCGGCGCGCCCGCCGATCCCGCCCTCGCAACTGCTCGGGACGACACCGGATCCGGAACATACGGCGCACCTCGGCGCAGCGATCATCGCGCACCCCGCACCGGATCGGCTGTCCGGGATCCGTCCGGATCCCGGACGCGCGTCCGGATCCCGGCCGGACACCGGACAACTTCACGCCGCTCGGCGGCTAAGGTCCGGTGGCCGCAGCCAGTTCATCATCCGAATCCCGGTCCCTACCACCAACGTCCCTACCGCGGTCCCTACCTTTCGGCCCTGCGGCCGGCTCGGTAGGGACCAGCTGCAGGAGGGCCATCGATGCCTGGCGCATCTCCTCCACCGTCACGCCCCGGCTGTAGTGCAGGTGCTTGTCCTGCCCGCGCAGCGCGACCTCGGTGCCTGCACGGCCGGCCATGGCCTTCACCACCGCATCGGGCACACCTTGCTGCCTGGCGAGGTCGTGGAAGCTGTGCCTGATCCCGTGCACCGTCACGGGACACTCGATCCGGGCCTTCACCTGCGCCTCTCGCCAGACGTCGTTGAGCTGGTCGTTGCCGACCGGCCGCGTGCCTGCTTCGGAGGGGAACAGGAGCCCGGTCGCGAGGCCGGGATGGTTCCGCTCGATCAGGTAGCGACGGTGACCGCGGACCAGCTCGAGCGTCCGAGGCTCCAGCGCGATCGTCGATGGCGCCTTCTTTCGTTGGTCCACCGGACTGAACA
>JBGQCL010000825.1:0-3156 GCA_041495365.1 Kofleriaceae bacterium
CGTGCTCGACCAGCACATCCACTACGTCGAGGCCGGCCGCGGCCCGCCGGTGATCCTGCTGCACGGCCTCGGCGCGACCAAGGAGACCTGGCTGCCGAGCGTCGGTGCGCTCGCCGCCGGGTACCACGTGTACGCGCTCGACCAGATCGGCTTCGGCCGCTCCGACAAGCCGCACCTCGACTACAAGATCGCGACGTTCGTCGACTTCCTGCACGGCTTCCTGGTGGCGCAGAACCTCGGCAAGGTGACGCTGGTCGGTAACTCGCTCGGCGGCTGGATCGCCCTGGAGTTCGCGATCCAGCACCCCGACCTGGTGGACCGGCTGGTGCTGGTCGACGCCGCGGGGCTGACCTTCCTGCACCCGGCGCCGGTCGACCTCAACCCGGCGTCGCTCGCCGCGACCCGCGCGCTGATGGAGGCGCTGTTCTACGACAAGAAGCGGGTGACCGAGCCGATCGTGCGCCAGGTGTTCGCCGATCACCTGCGCAACAACGACGGCTACACGATCCAGCGCACGTTCGCCGGCTTCGCGTCGCCCCAGTTCGAGGACGCCAGGCTCGGATCGATCCGCGCGCCGACGCTGATCGTGTGGGGGCGCGAGGACGAGCTGATCCCGCTGGCGTCCGGCGAGAAGCTGCGCGACGGCATCGCCGGCGCCCAGCTGGTGGTGCTCGACCACTGCGGGCACATCCCGCAGGTCGAGAAGCCGGCGGAGTTCACGCGCGCGGTGCTCGAGTTCCTCGGCAAGTAGCGGCCGGGGCGACGATCACCCCAGGTGCTCGTAGGCCGGGCTGGTCAGGAAGTCGAGGAAGTCGCTGCTCTCGACCAGGCGATCGAGCAGGGCCTGGGCCGTGGGCAGCTGGGCCTCGGTGGGCAGGCCGGCGAGCTTGCCGGCCTCGTCGTCGCGCAGCGCGCGATACAGCGCGGCGTCGACCCGGCGCCCGTCGTCGAGCGTCCCGCCGTGGTGGACCCAGAACCACAGCTGGGCCCGCGAGATCTCGGCGGTCGCCGCGTCCTCCATCAGGTTGAAGATCGCGACCGCGCCGTTGCCGGCGAGCCACGCCGACAGGTACTGGAGCGCGACGCTGATGTTGTTGCGGACGCCGGCCTCGGTGATCGTGCCGCCGGCGACCGTGAGATCCAGCAGCTGGGCGTCGGTGACCTGGACGTCCTCGCGCAGCCGCTCCTTCTGGTGGGGCTTGTCGCCGAGCGCGCCGGTGAACACCTCGGCGGCGGTCGGCACGAGGTCGGGGTGGGCGACCCAGGTGCCGTCGAAGCCGTCCTTGACCTCGCGCAGCTTGTCGTCGCGCACCTTGGCGAGCGCGGCGGTGTTGATCTCGGGGTTCTTGCGGCTCGGGATGAACGGCGCCATGCCGCCCATCGCGTGCGCGCCGCGGTGGTGGCAGGTCCGGACCAGCCGCTCGGTGTACGCGCGCATGAACGGCACGGTCATCAGCAGCTGGCCGCGATCCGGGATGGCAAGGCCGGGCCGATCGCGCAGCTTCTTGATCGCGCTGAACAGGTAGTCCCAGCGGCCGGCGTTGAGGCCGCTGGCGTGATCGCGCAGCTCGTACAGGATCTCGTCCATCTCGAACGCCGCGGGCAGGGTCTCGATCAGGACGGTGGCGCGGATCGTGCCGCGCGGCACGCCGAGCGCGTCCTGCGCGGCGACGAACACGTCGTTCCACAGCCGGGCCTCGCGGTGGCTCTCGAGCTTGGGCAGGTAGAAGTACGGCCCGGTGCCGCGCTCGGTCAGCGCGCGGGCGTTGTGGAAGAAGTACAGGCCGAAGTCGAACAGGCTCGCCGACACCGGCCGGCCGTCGAGCGCGGCGTGCTTCTCGGTGAGGTGCCAGCCGCGCGGGCGGATGACCAGGGTCGCGAGCTTGTCGCCGAGCGCGTACTTCTTGCCCTCGGGCGAGGTGAAGCTCAGCGTGCGCCGCACGGCGTCCATCAGCCCGGCCTGGCCGGTGACCACGTTGTCCCAGGTCGGGGACAGCGAGTCCTCGAAGTCGGCCATGAAGATGTCCGCGCCCGAGTTGAGCGCGTTGATCAGCATCTTGGGCTCGACCGGGCCGGTGATCTCGACGTGGCGGCGCTGCAGATCGGCCGGGGTCGGCGCGATCTTCCAGCTGCCGCGGCGGACCGACTCGGTCTCGGCGAGCAGGCCGTACGAGGCGCCGGCCTTGATCTCGGCATCGCGCGCGCGCCGGGCCTGGAGCAGGCTGGTGCGGACCGGCCCGAACCTGGCCTCCAGATCGCCGACGAACCGGAGCGCGTCGGGCGTGAACACGCGACCACCGTCGGACCCGGAGGCTGTGGTGAGCGGGCCTGTGATGTCGATCGTGGGCATCTGCTGACTCCTGCGCAGCGATCGCCGCGACTGCTTGCGGCGGATGGTACCCGGAAACCGTCCGAGGCCAAGCCCCGGCGATGCAACGCTGCGTGCGCGGACTCGGGGTCGTGCGCCGGGCGTGGGTGTCGCAAATCCGACGGTGGGCAGAACGCTCACCCGGAAAGGCTGAGCAGCCGTCGGTCAACCCGGTGTGGTCGGTCAACCCAGCGTGAAGTAGAAGGTGGCGCCGCGCTCGGGGGCGCTCTCGGCCCAGATCCGGCCGCCGTGGCGATGCACGATGCGCTGGGCGGTCGCCAGGCCGACGCCGGTGCCCTCGAAGTCGGCCGCGGTGTGCAGGCGATGGAACGGCGTGAACAGCTTGTCGGCGCGGGCGGGGTCGAACCCGGCACCGTTGTCGCGGACGAAGAACGCGTTGCCCGCAGCGCCGAGCTCGATCCGCGCCGCGTCGCGCTTGGAGGTGAACTTCCAGGCGTTGCGCAGCAGGTTCTCGAGCACGACGCGGACCAGCCGGGGGTCGCCGTGCGCGGGGAGCGCGGCCGGGATCGCGACGTCGACCCGGCGCTCCGGCTCGGCGGCGCGCAGCTCGTCGAGGATGTCGCGCGCCTGGTGGGCGAGGTCGAACCGGCGGCGGGCGAGCTCGCCGGTCGCCATCTGGGAGAACCGGAGCAGGTCGTCGATCAGGCCGGCCATCCGCCGGGTCGCGGCGCGGATCCGGTCGAGGTACTGGCGGCCGGTGCCGAGCGCGGCGGCGTGATCCTCGACGAGGATCTGGCTGAAGCCGTTGATCGCGCGCAGCGGCGCGC
>JBGQCL010000826.1:0-3155 GCA_041495365.1 Kofleriaceae bacterium
GCTACGGCGGCGGCGTGGCCGCCACCTGCGCGGCGACCTCGGCGGGTCTTCGGCACTGCATTCGCCATCGCCACCACCCTCGCATCTGCCCGCCGGCTTTACGAGACGTCGACTATCGGGTGGTTACAAATCGGCGTCATGGTCGGGCAGTGCCTCGATCGTCGCATTCCCGACAAGGCGATGCTGATCTCCGAGGTCGCGGCATGGGAGCGGCGTCGCAACGCCGCCGGAGCTTGCATCGAGTGGATCTTTACAGTCGACCGTGCTCGCGAGAAGCTCGCCCGTGTCTATCCGCAGCCTGCTTCCCGCTCCATCAAGGTTGCCGCGTGAACCGGTCAGATCCTCTGCGGCGAGGTACTAGCCGATGGCATGATCAAGGCGCAGCACAGGGCGTCAGGCTCACCATGAACTCCGCGAACCGGCGGCCGTCTGTCACCAGCGCAGGTGATAAAGCAACCCATGCCCCAGCGTGATGGACGGGACAGCGACCTAGCAGGCATCCCACGAAGTTCTTTGCGGCGTGAGGACTTCCTCCCGCCTGGCAAGATCTCGCTCGTCGAACAGCTCACTGTGCAGCCCCAGGTCCGTGCGCCAGGTCCTGGGCCGACCACCCACAACATCGAGACAGGTGCAGCGCCCGGAGCGATCGGGACGTCAACTCCAGTGCAGCGGAAGACGGCCGGGGACACGCCGGGCGCACCGAGTCGGGCCGCCCCTACAGCTACTGGTCCCGACACACAGGCGAGTCGCGGCGATGACGAGCTGGCCTACCTGATCGGTGCGCCGTGGCAGCCAAGTCTCGGAAGCGATCCGCTGGTCGCCTACCTCGAAAGGCTCGATCCGCAGCGGCTGCTTGACGAGCTCAGCGATGCCGTCGCCTGTGGGCACGCGCTGAAGCTTGAGCCGCGCGTCAGCGCATCACTACGCTTGAACGCCGCGCTGTACGCCGCGGAGCTCACGCGGCTCTCGCGGATCACGCCGTATCACCCGGCGCTGCAGCGCGCCGCAGTCGCGCTCGACCAGGTACCCACCGACCTGCAGCTACAGATCCTCTCGTGGATGCTCCATCGCCGCGGCGTGAGCATGGAGGTAACGACCCTCGTGGAGGGTGTGCTCGCGATGCGCGAGCAAGGCGCCGCGGGATCTGCGCCGGAGCTGGGCGGTGGCAACGGTAGGCGCGCGCCGTCAAGCGATGCGATGTCCGCTGACCTGGGGCCGATGGCCAGCACGGCTCTGCCGCCACCGGTCGAGCCAGGTCCGTGGGAGCCACCGGGTGATCAGCCGGGCGGCTTCTACATCGGTAACGAGGTGCACAAGGCGATCGCGAGGCAATACGAAGGAGCACATGGTTCGGACGTCGTGCGCTCGAACTACTACCCCATGTCCAGCATCCTGCTTCTCCTCAGACGGAATCTCGGGCATGCGCCAGACGACGCCGCACTCAGCGACCCCGAGAGTGACATGAAGCCTGATCTCGTGAACCTGACGCGCCTGCACCTTTACGAGATCAAGCCAGTTGCAGCACAGACGCTCGGTGCTGCCCAGGCAGCGCTCTACGTGGGCCTGTTCGGTCGTGCTGGCATCGCGATGCAACTTGGATCCCCCGGCGAGCCGGGAACCGAGGGCGGTATCCCCGCGCCGGGCGGCGTGTGTACCTTCTGGTCACCGCAGCCCGGCGTGATCGTCTACCAGTACCGTCGAGGCCGGCTCGTTCCGATTCCTCTGCCCTACCCGGTACCGGTTGGCGAGCGTCGCTGGCGCTTCGAGCTGAAGCCCTTGACTCGCGAACAGCAGCAGGCGGTGACCACCCTCACGCTTGGCGGTGCCCTGCTCCTGATGCTGATGGTCGTGCTGGCTCCGGTCGGAGCGTAAACATGTTGCTGCCTGCGATCCAATATGGCGACTGGCCGACGGTGAAGCGCCGCATGCGCAAGGTCGTCACTCAGCTCAAGCGCGGCGCTGGACTGATCGAGCTGATGACCAAGGATGGGATGCTCGACACGGCCGACCACGCAGGGCTGATCGTGATGGTCCGAAGCATCCTGGGGCCGGTTCCGAATTTTCATTGCTTCGCGCCGTGGCGGCTCGCCGAGGACCCGCTCGGCGACCTGCGCACGGACCCGACCGTGCCATCGAAAGAGGAAGAGGCGATGTTCGTCGCCTCGCTGCAAACACCGTGGGGCATCCTTGGGCTGCTCTCGTCGGATAACCAGACGTGGCTCATCCGCAGGGAACGGCACCAGCCGTTTCTGAACGCGACACTGGCAGTGTGGGACGAACTCGATTCCGTCGGGTCACGGTACTACTGGGCAGTGCAAGCTGAGCGTTTGTGGCGCGTGGCCCGGGGGCTGCACTACGTGCTCGCGAACATGGGGATACCCAATGACGTGCTCCAGTCGCCGCTCCCACCCGAGGGGCCACGCGCTCTGCTGCGTTATGCGCGGCCGGCTGCGCATGCGTAAAGGCCTCGCAGCGCTGCCGGCGGGGATCCCCGAGCGTGAGCACGTGACCGCCCGCGATCAATGGCAGTGGCCAATGGCCTTCGCGTCGCAGTGAACACGCGAGCGCCCGTGCGCGGCGCCCGCGGCCCGCTACCTCGAAGGTCCCTTGCCGTTCGGCTTTCTGTCGAGGTCATCGCCCCGGCCGGTCTCTGCGTCCCAGAAACGGAGCAAGCCATCGCCTCCGCCGCCGCCGACGACCGCGCCGCCCGGCCGCTCGACCACGCCCCCACCGACCTGCCGGCGTTTGGCCCCGCACCGCCCAGCTGCAGCGCCATGCTGCACATCCCGTGGCCCGTGGCCGACGACCGCCCGCTGACCGAACTGCGCCGCCATGGCGCGCGGCGATCGGCGACGACGCGGAGCAGGCGGATAGCCTTCCGCAGGCGGGTACTCTAGGCCGCGCCGCGGGTCCCGAGCATGCCCGCGCTACAGCGCGTAGTCAGGCCCATGCGCCCGCGCTACAGCGCGCACACGTTCCCAGCGCAGGGGCGGTCTGAAACCTTGCCGCCGGAGGGCCGCTGATGCCGCACGGCGACCGCCGCGCTGCTTCTGCGCGCGGCGGTCGGTCGGGCAAGCTCAACCGGAGATCTGTGCGGCTCGTCCGGTCGTCATTTGTGCACGACGACGGCGGCTTTGGTTTCGGCGGGGACGGCC
>JBGQCL010000827.1:0-3147 GCA_041495365.1 Kofleriaceae bacterium
CCCGTGGTCGCCGCGCAGGGCGGACTTCGGGACGCGCAGCTCTGTGGTCGTGGTGGATCACGAAAGCGCCGCGGTGGCCGCGGTCACTGGTTCACGAAGCCGCCGCGGAGTGGATCTGTCCAAGGGCGCCGCTGAAGGCTCGAGGACTTCGGCCGGCCGGGGAACTACTTCGCGAGGCAGATCGCGCGCTGGTTCAAGCAGTACTGCGCCTCGGTCGACCCGCCGCACACCGAGATGGACGCGCTGAACGACTGGCTGCTGCGCACCCTCCCGCCGGGCGACGAGACGACGATCGTCCACGGCGACTTCAAGCTCGATAACACCATCATTCACCCCACCGAGCCACGCGTCGTCGCCGTGCTCGACTGGGAGATCTCGACGCTCGGTCACCCGCTCGGCGATTTCACCTACCTCTGCCTGCCGTGGTTCCGCTCGGGCCCGTTCAACGAGCTCGACCTCGCCGCGCACGGCCTCCCCACCCTCGACGCGTACGCTGCCTCGTACTGCGCGCGCGCCGGCCGCCCGCGCATCGAGTCGTTCGCCTGGTACGAGGCTTCCACCTGTTTCGCTCGGCCTGCATCCTCCAGGGCATCCTCGGGCGCGTGCGCGACGGCACGGCCACGAGCGACCAACCGTCGCGCATCGCCGAGGGCATCGGCCCGCTGGCCAAGGCCGCGTGGGCGATCGCCAGGGAGCTCGGCGCATGACGGGCTGCGGCCGACCACGGCGATGACGTCCACATCCTGATGTTCGAGCGCCTGCCCGGGCGCTGAACCGCCGGCCCACGTCGAGCATCGCCACGAGGTGTGGACGTCGTTGTTCGACGCCGAGCTCGCGAGACCGAGCGGCAAGCCAGCTGGTTCGCGAGGTGGCGGCGCCTCCGATTCCGGGCGAACAGCTCACCCGGATCTTCCACAGCGGGTTCAGCAGCAAGCTGGACCGGCGAGGCGGCAGCCTCCACAGGTTCGCCAACTCCGCGGCGGCGGCCGGAGGAAGCTTGACCGCCGAGAGCAAGGGGCCCGGTCGCGGTGCGACGTTCACGCTGGTGCTCCCCAACCGCGGGAATTCGCCCGCGAGACCCGCGCGAGACCCGACCCGCGAGACCCGACCCGGGTTAGTCCAGGAGAACGAGAACTTTCCAGCAGGCGGCAGCGCGGCGCATCTACTGCACTGCGTGCTCGCGTGCGATGTGAGGCGTTCGCGAATCCTCGGTGCATCCCCAGCACGGGCGCCCGTGATCCTGGTCTCGAACTTGCCTTCGCACAGGGGGAAGGAGGCCCGTATGAATGAGGGTAACCGGATGATTCATTGGTGCGCTGTGGCCACGATATGTGCAGTCGGCTGCGGCGCACCCGACGATCTCGATCCCGGCACCGCCACGCAGGCGGACAGCACGCCGCTGACACAGGCAACGCCGGTCAGCTGCACCCAGGAGTCGGACTGTCCCGGTGGCCTGGCGTGCCTGGCGAATGTGTGCCAGCCATGCGCGGCACACAGCCAGTGTCAAAGCGACGTGTGCGACCAGAATGCTGCCACCAGCATGGGACCAGGCAGGTGCCTCGCGGAGGACTCGGTGGTCTACGTCCGCGCCCACGGCGGCTTCGGCTGCGATACCGGCGATGGATCGCGCGCTGATCCCGACTGCGACATCGACCGCGGTATCAATCACGCAGTCGGCCAGAAATACGCCGTTCGCGTCTATCCCGGGCGCTACTTCCCGTTCGCAGTGAGCAACCGGACCGTCTTCCTGTTCGGCCCCGCGGACGGGTCTGCCCTCATCGGCGAAGAGGATCTGAGCACCGGCGCCCGGATCCGCGACGGTTCCCGCGTCGTGCTCGACGGCCTGGACTTCGGCGTCCACGTCAACACCGGCTTGACCTGCCAGAACTCGACCCTCAAGGTGGCGCGCGCCACGATCCAGGGCGACTTCAACGGCATGCGGTCCACCGATTGCACCCTGAACCTCGACCGGGTGCGGGTCGAAACCTTGGTCCACGCGGGTCTGACCATCGAGGGCAGCGCCTCGTACCGGATCACCAACAGCTACTTCCGCGGAGCGTCTTCGCCGGGCGTCGTGTTCACCGGCGAGAGCGCCGGCATCTTCGAGTTCAATACGATCACCGGCGGCGGCAGCACCGACTTCCCCGGCGGCATCGATTGCGGCACGACCCCGCGGCTGATCCAGGACTCGATCGTGATCGACGGCGTACCGGGCGATGGCGGCGCGCAGACGGTCGGCGCGTGCGACCACCAGCGCGTGGTCGTGGGCAGCGCCGACACTCGATCACAAGCAGGGCTCATCAAGATCGATCCGGACCTCGACTCGCAAGGTGCCCTGCTCGAGACCCCGGCGAACGCCGCCTGCTGCATCGATCGGGGCGAGCGCTTCGCTTCGAGCCTGTACCGGGACTTCTTCGGTACGCCCAGGCCTCAAGGTCAGAGCAACGACATCGGCGCGCACGAGCGTCCCGCGGTGCTGCTCGCAAGTGCGGACTCCACCCTCCGGACCGACCTCGTGGCGCGCCGCAATGACAACTACGGGTGTCAAGAGTTCATCGAGATCGGCAGCAGCCGCGGTGGCAGAGACGACCAGTTCGGCGATCCGAACGCGATCCAGGCCGTGGTGCGATTCGATCTGTCGGCCCTGACCACCTTTTCCTACGTGCAAAGCGCCGTTCTCGAACTGACGCTGGATGGCTTCGACCAGGGCCTGCCGTCGTCGGTGTATGACGTGGTCGCTCACCCGATCTTCAATTTCGGGTCGCCGTGGATCGAGGGCAACGGCGTGGAGGGCGACATCGTGCCGGCCGGATGCACCAACGTGGACGACGCCTTCGGAGTCGCCTGGTTCGGCGCGGATGCCGGCGGTGATGCAAACAATCAATCGCGGCCACCGTTCGACCCAGCGTCGATCACATCGGTGACGATCAGCCAGGCAACCGCCGTGCGCGGCACCGTGTTCCGCTGGGATCTGACGACGGTCGCCCGCCACTGGAGGACCGACCTGCTCCTCGAACCCGGAGGGATCTTGCTGCTCGATCCGACCGGCGATGGCAGCTTCCGCGGCGTGAAGTTCGGCGCACGCGACGGCCTGCTGCGCGGCTTCCCGAACGCGGTGTCAGGGCCGCGGCTGATCGTCACGCTGAC
>JBGQCL010000828.1:0-3089 GCA_041495365.1 Kofleriaceae bacterium
CACGACCACGCCGCATACCACCCCCACGACCACGCCGCATACCACCCCCACGACCACGACCACGCCGCACACGACCCCCACGACCACGGGCACGCCGGTGGATCCGAAGCCTCTGTACATCTCGAGCACGGTCACGCCCGCACTGGAGCTGGCATTCATCTTCGATGCGACGATCGAGCCCGTGTTCCAGAACCTCGCGGTCAGC
This sequence comes from Kofleriaceae bacterium, assembly GCA_041495365.1. GTDB lineage: Bacteria > Myxococcota_A > Polyangia > Haliangiales > Haliangiaceae > JABFXX01. The sequence goes on from JBGQCL010000828.1 coordinate 206, forward strand.
GGCAGCGGCAATCCGGCGGCGCCGTCGGTGTACTCGCTGGACTTCGAGGGCGCGATGTATCCGTATGTCAAGGTCAACACCGCGCCGGATACGTTCTTCTATCTGCCCGATTCGTTCAAACTCTGCCGCAGCCCGGACTCGCCGTACTACCCGCAAATGTCGCTGACGATCTCGGGTGACAACCTGGAGACCGCGACGGTGGCGCTCACCTACCTCGCAGTGCCGGTGATCAATTCGCGGCGGCTCGACGACGCCAGGCAGAAGCTCGCCACCTATGGCGTGACCAAGGACGGCAAGCCGCTCGGCGCGCCCAACCCCCAGCTGCTGCTCAGCTGGCCCGGCGTCAAACCCGGGGATGGCATGTACCCGCCGCGCCCGGGCCTGGTGGTCGATCTGGCGGCCGGGTTCCAGGACACGCTCACCTTGACGACCCAGCAGTTCCTCGACCTGGTTGACGCGCTGTTCACCGGCGCCGGCAGCCAGTTTTTTCAAGGTTATGTGACCGTCCACATCGACCAGGACAACGAGCCCCACATCAAGTTCAGCGGGCGGGCCGATGATCTGGTGGCGTCCAACCTGTTCGACCACACGAAGTCGCTCGACGCGGCGTCGGGCGGCGTGCGCGTGGTGCTGACCAACGGCACCGAGGCGACGTTGCACGTCGACGAGCTGGCAACGCAGCTGGTCCAGGGCGACGGCAGTTCGGTCGACGGCCGGGTGGTATCGATCACGCCGGCGCCGCCGTGTGATGTGGCGCCGCTGACCGCGGACGGGCAACCGGCGGGCACGATCGAGGTGATCATGGCGCCGACCACCGGCGTTGCCGCCGCGGACTGGGACATCGCGTTCGACCTGAGCAAGGTGCAGGACAAGGTCGAGCGCGAATCGTTCCTCGCCGCGATCTCGGACTCCTCGGTGGCCGGCCACGTGACCCGGGTCGTTCACGTGCGCTCGCCCTCGGCGCCGTTCCAGACCAGGCCCGAGAGGTATCTCACCGCCCTGGTCGTGACGTTCGCGGGCGGCCGCAGCATCGAGCTCGACAAGAACTCGCCGACGGTGGGCGACAACCTGACCGCGGACGCGCAGCTCCCCGTGTCGATGATCGACTACCTCGTGCGCAGGGTCGATCTGCAGCCCTATCAATACAAGCGCCAGCTGATCTACAGCGATGGTGCCAAGGTGGTCGACACCGAGTGGACCGAGGATACGAGCGACATCCTGTTCGTGTCGCTCGATCCGGCGCCGGTCACCTGACGGCGCACGGCATCACGAGCACGAGTAGCCGGCGGCGGTCATCGCGTCGAGCAGCGTCTGGCAGCGCCAGTGCAAGAGCTCACCGTAGGTGGAGCCGCCGCCGATCCCCTTTCCCGTGGGACGCCAGTCGGGCGGAGTATCGTCGGCGTGGGCGATCTGCGACGCGAGGCTTGCGAACACGCCCTTCACCATCGGGATGTAGATCCGCGAGTCGGTGCGGATGATGTTCCCGAGCTCGGCCTCCGACAGGTTGTCCGAGGTCTTGTAGCCGTTGGCGGTGAGCAGCGGATCCACGATCGACAGATACGCTCTGCGCCACGTGAGCTGTACCAGCCCGCGGCCGCGGAACTTGTAGAAGTCGCACTCGCGCGCCGCCGCCTTGAGCGTGTCGTCCGGCGGGTCGGGATAGGTGGTCTTCGAGTTCCACGCTGCGACGTCCTCGTCCGAGGAGATCACGCCGCGGGCGCGCAGCAGATCGCCGGCCGGGCGGTTGGGCGGGCCGTTGTAGCTCGCCTTGCCGCTGGCCGTCGACTCGAACATGTATTTTGGGCTGCCGATCTCGGAGATCGGGAGAAACGAGCCACCGGTCTCGTTGTCCATGATGCAGAAGAACGCCAGGAACTGGTTGATGGTCATCTCCGCGGCCCAGAACTGCGCGCAGGCGTCGAACACGGTGTTGAAGTTTGCCTTGTTGACCGCCGCCGGATACTTCGGCGCCGCGTGGCCGTACATCACGATGGTCGGGTGGGTGCCCTTCTGCGTCGGCAGGAAATCCGTGTTGAACCAGTCGACGAAGTGCTTGCCGCCGACCTGGATGTTGCTGCTGCGGACCTTGTCGGCGGCGCCCTGGCGGAAAGCTCCGATGGCGACCGCGCCCGACCCGATCTTGTAGACCAGGTACCCCGGATTGCCGTCGAGCGTGAGCGGCACGAACGACGTCCAGTCGGTCGCCCACGTCGCCGACATCATGCCATCGGATCCGCTCGCGTCTCCCCGGATCCGGTCGATCGTCACCTGCCCGCTCTCGCTCTTGTGGGCGAGGTAGTGGGCGTCCCCGTTCACCAGGAACGGCATGAACGATGTCCACCCCGTCGTCCACTGCTGGACCACCACGCTCTCCACCCCGGTGCCGTCGTCGAGGATCCGGTCGATCGCCGCCACTCCGCTCGCCGCGTTGTACGCGATGTAGTGCGTGTGTCCGTTCAGCAGGAACGGCACGAACGAGCTCCACCCGGGTGACCACGTCCCGCTGTACAGCGTATCCGCCCCCTGCGCATCCGATCGGATCCGCTCGATCGCCACCTGCCCGGTGCCGATCTTGTACGCCAGGTAGCCGGGCTCGCCGCCGATCGTGACCGGCATGAACGTTGTCCAGCCGGTCGTCCACGTATTGCTCCACCGCGTCTCCACCCCCTGCGCACCGGGGAGGATCCGATCGAACGAGACGTCCCCGCTGTCGACCTTGTACGCCAGCGAGTGCGGCTCTCCGCCGAGCACGAACGGCATGAGCGTGCTCCATCCCGTCGTCCACGTCGCCTGAGACGCCGAGTCCACCCCGCTGCCGTCGGCCCGCACGCGGTCGATCGCGACCTGGCCCGAATCGATCTTGTAGGCCAGGTAGTACTGCTGG
>JBGQCL010000829.1:0-3050 GCA_041495365.1 Kofleriaceae bacterium
GGATGTGGCCGACGTCGTGGCGGCCGAACGCCTGCTGGATCGGCGCGAGGTGGGGCAGTGTGGTCGCGCCGCCGGCGATGCCGTGCGCCGCGGCGGCGTGGACGTCGGCCTCCGGGGCGCCGGCGGCGGCGCGCGGCTGGACGATCGCCGCGTCGAGCTGCGAGGTCAGCGTCTGCTTGCCCGGGCCGAGCGGCGCGGCGGGGCCGGCGGCGGGCGCGGTGCCGCGACCACGATCGGCGCCACGGCTCGATCGGTCGAAGCTCACATCCGCCTCCGTGCGCGCCGCGACGGCAACATCGCCCGGATCGTACGACATTCCGTATCCGGAGATCTCCGAGAATCGTGTGTGACACCGTCGTCGACTCGTGGTGATCGGGATTGCGATGGACAAGGCGACGGATCCATGTCGAATCTCGGCGGTGCCTCGCGAGCGTCTGCGTGCGTGAGGGAGGCGTGTCTCCACGGGTGTCACAGGCGGAGACATCCCGCGACCACCGCGCCGGGACCGAGGCGCAGCCGGATCCGGTTGAACCGCAGAGATCCTGAACGGCGGCGCGATCGCACGAGACCGGAGGGCCGGCATGCGCGGTCGCCGCGCGGTGCGCCTGGCGTCGGGGTAGGGGAGCCCGGCGCCGGTCCCGCAGACGCACGGCTTCCCGTTCGCTGCGCCCGGGACGCGGTTGGCTGCACCGGCGCCCCGCGCCGCCCCGGCATGCGGCACACTGAGATCGTGGGCCGGCGACACCTTCCCTGGATCCTGTCGCTCTCGTTCTGGACCGCGCTGGGCTTTCTGTGCGGGCTGCAGATCTGGATCGGCATGCTCGATCACGGGCACCGCCTGTGGCGCGTGGTCACCTACGAGGTGCTGATCTGGAACGCGTGGTTCGTGTTGACGCCGGTGATCGGCTGGCTGGCGCGCCGGATCCCGCTGGTCCCGCTGACCGCGCGCGCGGTCGCGCTCCACGCGGTCGCCGCGCTGGTGATCGCCCCGATCCACTCGTTGTGGTGGGCGATGCTGCTGGTCGTGGTGCAGCCGTACGACGCGATGGGCACCCGCGACTTCGCGGTGGCGTGCCGCGGGGTCGCGCTGTCGGGGCTGACCCAGCAGATCGTGATGTACGCCGGCGTGCTGATCGTGCACCACGCGGCGCTGTACTACCGCAAGTACCGCGATCGCGAGCGCGCCGCTGCACGGCTGGAAGTGTCGCTCGCCGAGGCCCGGCTGCACGCGCTCGAGCTGCAGCTCCAGCCCCACTTCCTGTTCAACACCCTGAACTCGATCAGCGCGCTGGTGCGGACGGCGCAGCAGCGCGAGGCGGTGACCATGATCGCCGGGCTGTCGGACCTGCTGCGCTACTCGCTCGACCACGCCGGCGAGCAGCGGGTCTCGCTCGCCACCGAGCTCGCGATCACCGAGCGTTACCTCGACATCGAGCGGCTGCGGTTCCCCGACCGGCTGGCGTTCGAGATCGACGCGCCGGCCGAGGTCCGCCGCGCCGCGGTGCCGACGCTGCTGCTCCAGCCGCTCGCCGAGAACGCGATCCGCCACGGCATCGCGCGGTCGGCCGGCCCGGGGCGGGTCGCGATCCGCGCCCGCCGCGACGGCGCGGCGCTGTGCATCGAGGTGTTCAACACCGGCGCGCTCGCGGCGGACCACCAACTTCTCGGGTGTGCGCCACCCGCTGGCGCTGGTCGCGCGGGCGCGCGCGTTCGGGTTCGACGTCCTGCTCGACGCCGCGGCGTTCGCCCCCAGCCACCCGCTCAGCCTGCGCGCGTGCCCGGCCGACTTCGCGGTGGTGTCATTCCACAAGCTGTTCGGCTACCCGACCGGGGTCGGCGCCCTGATCGCGCGGCGCGAGGCGCTCGCCCGGCTCGCCCGGCTCGCCCGGCCGTGGTTCGCCGGCGGCACCGTCGCGTACGCCTCGGTCGGCGCCGACGCCCACCGCCTGCACCCCGGCCACGCCGGCTTCGAGGACGGCACCCCCGACTTCCTCGGCATCGCCGCGCTGCCCGCCGGCTTCGCGCTGCTCGCCGAGGTCGGCCCGGCGCGGCTCGCGGCGCACGTCGCGCGGCTCACCCGCGAGCTAATCGACGAGCTCGCGGTGCTGCGCCATCGCGGCGGCGGCCCGGTCGTCCGGCTGTACGGCCCACCCGGCGCGGACGGCCGCGGCGGCACCGTGGCGCTCAACCTCTGCGACCCGCGCGGCGACGTGGTGCCGTACCCGGTGGTCGAGGCCCGCGCCCGCGACGCCGGCGTCGCGCTGCGCGGCGGTTGCTTCTGCAACCCGGGCGCGGCCGAGGCGGCGTTCGGGCTCGAGCCGGCGGCGCTGGCGGCCTGCCTGGCGGCGAGCGGCGACGACGTCTCGCCGGCCCGGATCGCGGCGTGCCTGGGCCGCGCGGTCGGCGCGGTGCGGCTGTCGCTCGGCCTGGCCAATAGCCGGCGCGACGTGGCGCGCGCGGTGGCGGTCATCGCCTCGTTCGCAGCGTGATCAGGGCCGTCCCTGGTCCGGCCACGGCACGGCGCCGACGTCGTCGAGCGCGAGCAGCGCGGCCCCGAGCCAGGGGCCCTGGTGGTCGAGCGCCTCGGGCGTGAGCACGGCGGTCAGCGTGCGCTCGGCCTGCGCGCGCAGCGCGGGCTCGCCGGTGGCGCGCCCCAGCGCGACGAGCAGCCGCGCCGCGGCGAGGTTATCCTCGAGCGGCTGGCGGCGGTGCGCAAACACGCCGACCGCGTTCCGGTCGGCGGTCTGCGCCCAGTACGCGCCGGTCGCCGGATCGAGCAGCCGGCGATCCATGGCATCTGCGATCGCGCGGGCGCGGGCCAGCCAGCCGGGCTCGCCGGTCGCGTCGCCGAGCCGGATCAGCGCCAGGCCGAGCTCGGCGCAGTCCGCGAGGAACAGCGGCCCGTCGCGGCGGTCGGCGTCGTGCCAGACCTCGCCCTCGGGGCCGACGTGGGTGCGCGCGATCCGCTCGGCGGCGCGGCGGGCGCGGGCGAGCGGCGCGGCGTCCCCGGTCGCCTCGGCGAGCGCGACCAGCGCGGTGATCGCCATGCC
>JBGQCL010000830.1:0-3026 GCA_041495365.1 Kofleriaceae bacterium
GAGGTGCGGACCTGGGGCCCGTTGTTGCGAAACTCGTAGCGCCAGCCGCGGCACGCGGTGGCCGTGCCGTCGCCAGCCAGCTCGAGCATGAACGCCGCCGTCGAGTCTTCGCTGAGCACCTGCAGCGCGTGGGTGCCGTGCATCGTTCGCTGGATCGCGGTCGCGTAGCGGCCTGGAGCGAACGCTGCGGGCGTGAAGCCGCGGCCGAGGGTGACGCTGGGCGCCGGACCTGCGGCCGAGCCGGTCGGAGTGTCAGCAGCCATGTCGATCGACTTTCCGCACGAGGGCACGGCGAGCGCGAGTACCACAAGCCATGTGTTAGTCCGCGAAGCCACCGGGATCTCTATGCTGGAGGACGGTACCCCAGATCCCGTTGAGCCGGACCAGCTCGTGAACGACGCGGAGGTCGCGGGCCTCGGGGCCGGTGATCGGGCCGACGATACGGAGGATGACCTTGATCCACAGATCGCGATGCGCTGCGGGGGTCGCGTGCGCCGCGGTGATCTCGGCGGGCGCCGCGTGCGCGGCGAGCCACGCGTTGGCGCCGGCGGCGTCGTTGGGCACACCGTCGATCGCGACCATGCACTGGACGAACTTGCGCGTCACGCCCTCGGATAGCGCCATGTCGATCTGCGAGATCGGCCGGCGCGCGGGATCGGGCGACGTCGGGTCGAGGACGGTCTTCTGGTGAATGGTCAGCTTCTCGACCTTGGACCAGTACGGCAGCCCCTTGTGGAAGCTACCGCCGGCCTGGGCGGTGTCCCACTTCGTCTGGTCCTTGTAGAGCGTGTCGTAGAGCGTGTGGAGGTTGAGACCCATCGTCCACGCGGTGCGGAGCTGCTCCGATGCGTCGCGGACAGCGACCTGCAGCGGGGTCAGCGGCGCGGTCGGCGGACCGCCGGAAGCAGCCGCGGCGCCCGCGGGCGTGAAGGTCACGCCGGCGTAGGCGTTGCTGGCGCCGAGGATCCGGCGCGGAATGACCTCGAAGTGGGCCGCGTTGGTGAGCTTGACGCTCTCGGGCAGCTGCGTGAACACCTGGGTGCCGATGTAGCCCTTGTCGGATGGTGCGGAGCGGTGGTGATCGCGATCGCGGCGGCGACCGGGTGCGAACCCGCACCCCCCTTGTCTCTCGGTTGAGGTCTGACGTCCGTCAGTCATGCCGGCTCAGGCGACAACTTCCCTGAGACATGGGGCATCGGCGTAGGGCGTTTGGTCGCGCCGATCAGCGTGCATCGGACAGCCCCCGACCCGCTGCGGCCCTCTAGTACCTCGCCGCAGAGAAGATGACCGGTTGGCAAGGTCCGGGAATCGATCGAGAATCGACGAGCTTCATCACAGCGGTCAACCGATCAAAATCTCTGCGGCGAGGTACTAGGTGAATCTTCAACAGGGGCGGTGCCGGCTCAACCCGGCACCGCCTTGCGCCTCCTACCTACCCCGCCCCAACCAGCCCGCCACCGCCTCGCCAAACGCCTCCCGTTCGTCCAGCTGCGGGTAGTGACCGCTGCGCTCGAACGCCCGGTACGTCGCGTTCGGCAGCTTCTCCAGCTCACCTGCCCAGACATGCGGCGGCGTGACGAAATCGAAAACGCCCTGGGCGATGAAGACCGGGGCGACGACGTTCGGTAGATTTGCTTCAGGGTCGAACGCGGCGAACTGTCCCTGCGGCCCCCAGAAGCGCGCGAAGAGGCGTTCGGAAATCTGCTCGTGCCCCGCCCAGAGCGGGGTGCAGTCGTAGGTCGGGTCGGGGAATATGACCGGCCCGTTCGCCGCGTAGGGCACGATGATCCGCTCGCTCGGCGTCAGCCGCGCCAGAACCTCCTCCGTCAGCCTGGCCCGGTTCTCGGCCAGGATGCGCTTGCGCTCGGGCGAGGCGACCAGATCCCAATACATCGCCGTCCGCGCCGCCACGCCCGCACTCATCCCCGGCGCGCCCCCGATCGCCAGGACATGGGAGGTCAGCTCGGGATAGCGCGCCGCATACGCCAGGGCGAGGAAGGAGTGGGTTGAGTGCCCGAGCACCGCGACCCGGCCCAGGCCGAGCGCGCGGCGCACCCCGTCGAGGTCGTCGACCATCGCGTCGAAGGTGAGGGCGTCGATCTCCCCGGTCGCGGTGCGATTCCCACGCAACTCGACGAAGACCAGTTGCATCACGTCCTGGAGCGCCGGGGTGAAGGTCCGCTCGTAGATGGGCGTCCCGGAGAGGCTGGGGACGAGGCACGTCGGCCCCGCACCGGCGATCGTGTAGAAGATGTCGATGTCGCCGACCTTTACGTACATTGCGCGCCGCTCCTCTGTTCTGGTTGTCCGTGGCCGATCAGCCGACATCGTAGGGGAAGGCACCCAGCCGCGCAAACGCCCCTGCGCGGAGGTGGCCATCTCGTCTCATTTCGGGCTTTCCAGGGACAATCAGGGGGCCGGCGAGCGCGAAAGTCGGCGATCTCGCCAGCGACGAACGGCTGCGTGACGAGCTCGTCTCGATGCGGTTCGTTAGAGTGGGTGTGGCACGGAAGCCTGAACAACGACACGGCCCTTCGAGCGCAGGTTGGTATCCAATCCGAGGGGATCTTCGAGCCAAGGTGAAGAAAGAGTATCCACCTGCGCGATCTGATCTGCGACCGCCTCGCCGCGCGCAAGGAGGTCGACCGCTGCGAGACTCGATCATCTATAGCTACACGCTACACGCGCAACCCGCGGCTCCCTCGGTATATCGCCGCCCCTGCCGACCGCCGCCCGCCCCGGCGCTCGCGCCGCCCGCGCAAACGTTTGCCGCGATGCGGGATCGAGGAAGCTGATCATGGGGTCTCCGTCGCGTGGCCGGCCTGGTGGACAGGGAGGGCGGGGGAAGGGTGCAGCGCAGTGTGGCGGCTTGACCGAGGTGAAAGAGGTCCGGAAACGGCCGGAAATGACGCGGCTCGCGTGCTTCGCCATGCTGAGACCGCTGTTCGCCCTCGCCCTGCTGGCCGCCACCGCTTCCACCAGTGGCGCCGCACCAGCTACCGCCAACTGCTCGGCTCCGGAATACC
>JBGQCL010000831.1:0-3016 GCA_041495365.1 Kofleriaceae bacterium
CGACAGCGCGACGGAACTGGCCACGGCGCTACGTGGTGTGCTGGAGGCGCTACGGCGCGCAGCAGATGAGCGTCATCGCCGATCGGATGCCAAGCGCGCCGGCGCATGGCTCGGCGCGCTCCTGGCCGCGGTCGTGTTTGCCGGCGCGGTCGGCCGGGCCCGGTACGAGCAGCGGATCGCCGAACAGCGGGCCGCGGACGCCTCGGATCTCGCGCGCGCGACTACGATCACCGCCGAGGTCGAGCAGGGCCGCGCGGCACTGCTGGGCGGCGACATGGCTGGCGCGCAACTGCACCTCGGCGCGGCGGTCCGTGGCGGTGACCACGGCCGCGCGACAGAGTTCATGCTGGCGCGGGCGGTCCAGCCGCTGCGCGCCGAGGTGGCGAGATTGCCGGCCGCCGCGGGCCGGATGTGGAGCTCGAGCTGGAGCCCGGACGGGCGGCGGATCGCAACGACTGACGACCGCGCCGCGCGGATCTGGGGCGCCGAGACGTACGAGATGCTGGCCGAGATGCCGCATGGCGACGTCGTGTATGCCGCGGTCTGGGCGGCGGCGGACCGGCTTGTGACGGCATGCGGCGACGGCACGGTGCGGATCTGGGACGCATCGAGCGGGGTGCTGGTGCGCGAGCTGCGGTTGCCGGGGCGGGCGCCGCGGTGGTACGTTGTCGCGGTGAGCGGCGGACGCGTGGCGGCGATGGACGCCAAGGGCGCGATCGCCGCGGTCTGGGACGCCGGTACTGGTGTGGTGCTGGCCTCCCTGGAGCTGGGCGGCGCCGGTTGGCCAGCGGTGGCGTTCAGCGCGGACGGGCGCTGGCTCGCGGCGAGCGGGGGGGGCGCGGTGCGGGTGGTGCAGGTCGACCAGCAGGGCGACGGACGGCGCGCCCGAACTTCGACTTTCGGCGAACAAGTGCGCGCAATCGCTTGGCGTCCCGGGCGCGCCGAGCTATTGGCCGGCTCGGCCACCGGCGACGCGCTGATCTGGAGCACCGTCCGCGGCCCGCGGCCCGCGGCTCGGATCGGCGAGACAATCACCGCGGTCGCATGGGCCCCGGACGGCGCTCGCGCGGCGGTCGGCAGCGAGGATGGCACCGAGCAGATCGTCGACGTAACGACCGGCCGCATCGTCGGCCAGGGCAACCAGCTCCATGCCGGGGTAGCGTCGCTCGCGTTCAGCACGGACGGAGCGCAAGTCGTTGCGGCTGCGGTGTCCGGTGAGCTCGCGATCGGCGACGCCGCCACCGGCGAGGTGCTCGAGGGACCCACGCAGCAGCTCCGTGGCGCGACGTTCGGGCCGACCGGTCGCCGGGTGCTGGCGGCGTCCTGGGATGGGACGGCCCGGATCTGGGACGCGCGCTCGCCGTACAGGCAGTGGAGCGCGGCGGCGGAGGCCGATGGCTGCGGATTCGCTGGCGGCGCAGAGCCCGACGGTCGGTATCTCGCACTCGCCTGCAACGATCATCCGACCCGTGTCTGGGACACCGCGCACGATCGGCTCCTCGCCGAGCTGCCGGCGATCCCGGACGGAATCCGCGTGCCGTACCCGATCGTGTCGACCGACGGACGGCAGGCAGCAATCGCGCGCGGTGACGTGGCCGAGGTCTACGAACTGCCGGGCGGCCGGCTGCTCGAAACGGTGCACCACAGCGCTCCCGTCACCGCGCTGGCGTTCGGCGAGGGCGGGCTCGTTAGCGGAGACGCCGCGGGATCGGTGATGATCGGCGACGTCACCGTGGCGCTCACCGGCGCAGCGATCGACGCGCTGGCCGTGCTTCCGGATGGACAGATCGCCGCCGCTGAGAACGGGCGTGCCAATCTGATCGGCGGTCCGAGGATCGACACCGGGATCCGCGCGCGCATGCTGCGCCCGTCACCGGACGGCCGACGGCTGCTCGTCGTGGCGTACTACCGCGAGCGAGCGGAGCCGATGGTTCTTATCGATGTCTCTGGCGGTGAGTCCGTCAAGCTCAACGGGCCGCCGGTTTACGCGGCTCGCTGGGTCCGCGGCGGCATCCTGTCCGCTCACGCGGATGGATCGGCCCGGCTCTGGAGCGCGGACGGGGCACTTCTCCGCGTCTACACCGGCGGTGCAAGGTTCCTCGCGGACGCCGATCTCACTCCGGACGGTTCGATGGTGATTGGCGGCGGAGGCGACGGACTGCTCCGTTTCTGGGATGCGGCCACGGAAAAACCGCTATGGGTAGTGGCCGCACACCGGCCCTACGTGATGGGCGTGCACGCGGAGGGGTCTGATATCGTGACGCGCGGCGGCGGAAGTGATGTCGCGCGGTGGCATATCCCGGCAGGAAATGCGCCTAACTACGTGCTGCCACTCCCGAATCCGTGAGGTATCGTCGGTATCCATGAAGCAAAACAGCCAAGGATCCAAGAAGCTCGCAGTCCGACGGCAGACCCTTCGCGCGCTCGGCGCGCTGGACCTCACGCAGGCCCGAGGCGCCGGTGACACCGCGGCGACGTGTGTCACGCACCTCGTCGTCGAGAGCGAGGCCACGTGCCTGCCGGTGAAGTGATTCCTCGTCGGGCGTGACCGCGCCGTGAGTGCAGTCCTGGCCGCTGATCGAGCTCAGCGACGCCGGCGATCGACCGGCCGACGAGCTGCGCGCGGCAGCTGCAGCGGTGCGCGCGGCGATGGAGGCCGGGCGCTAGCATCGCCGCTGAGCTGGCCGCGCCTCCGCTGGACGCACGCGACGAGCGGGACGCGGCGCTCGCCCGGGTCGCTGAGCTCGAGGCCCGACTGCGTGCGTTGTCAAGTACATTATAGGTTACGCGTACTTACACTAGGTAGCAAGAAATCGTCATCCTGGGACTTGCGCGCTAGCACGGTGGGGATTATATTGTTTGCATGACCGAGACACAGCAGAGCAGAGCAGAGCAGGGCACCCCCGCGACCGAGACCACGACCGAGCCCGTGACTGAGCTCGTCCGGATCGCCTGTGACATCGCCACCGGCGCGGCCAAGGACGACACCGCGGTCGCGATCCGCGGCCGTGCCGCC
>JBGQCL010000832.1:0-2992 GCA_041495365.1 Kofleriaceae bacterium
CGACGACGCCGCCGGGCCGGGGTCGTCCGCGGGCGTGGCGCCGCGCATGGCCTGGACGGGGGTGGCGGCCGCCGACGACGATGCCGAGGTCGAGGCGACCGCGGCGCCGGTCGCCGAGCCGGCGCGCGGCGCCAACCGGGCCGCGATCCGGCTCGATGTCGGGGGCTCGGTGGTCCAGCACACCTTCAAGTTCAACACCCGGCAGCTCCCCACCGGGCCCAGGGACACGGCGCTGTCCCCGGTGCCGGGCGCCCGGCTCGATGGCGAGGTCTACCCGCTGGCGATCGGCGGCTCGCAGGGCGCGGCCGCCAACCTCGGCGTGGGGTTCGACTACGACAGGACGATCAGCCTTCACGTCAACGTCCCCCGCACCGGCATGTCGGCGCTCACCATCGGGGCCAAGCAGAGCCACTACGCGTTCGGCCTGCGCTACCGGCTGGCGTTCGGCAGGACCGAGACCAGCCCGACGCTCACGCTCGGCGTCGACTACGGCAAGCAGCTGTTCTCGACCGACCTGTCCGCCACCGGCATGGACGACGCCGCGCGCAGCACGGTCAAGCGCAACACGCCGGAGACCGAGTACACGATGATCGAGCCCGGCGCGGTATTCCGGCTGCCGGTGACCCGGATGGTCGCGTTCGCGCTCGGCGGCCACGCGATGGTCGTCAGCAAGGCGGGGCCGATCCAGACGGCGAGCTCGTACGGCCGCGCCCGGGTCTACGGCGGCGAGGTCCTCGCCGCGCTCGACATCGCGCTCGGCCAGCACCTCGGGCTGCGGTTCTCCGGGGAGGCCAGCCAGATCGGGTTCACGTTCCTCGGCGGCGGTGCGCTGACCGACCCCGATGGCAACGGCCAGCAGGACGTCGGCGGCCTCGCCGATCGGTCGATCGGCGGCGCGGCGACGCTCACCCTGCTGTACTGATCTGGGCGCCCGTGCGCGCAGGACCTGCAGGGATCCGGCGGCGTCGTGCAGGGGATGCGCGTCCGGCGCAGCGTCCGGGCCTGTGGGGACGGCGTGCGGGTTGCTCCACCACACCGCATGACCCGGCGTTCCCTCCTGCCGCGCGAGCACGGCGCGTACTTCCAGCTCGGTATTCCTCTGATCACCGCCTATCTGCGGTGCGCGGCGAGCCTGGCGATGCTCGAGCTGACCGCCGCGGCGGCGCTGGCGTTCCTGGCCAACGAGCCGCTGCTCGTGGTGCTCGGCCACCGCGGTCGCCGGCTGTACGACCAGGCCGGTGACCGCGCGCGACTGCGGCTCGCCGTCCTGGTCCCGGCCGCGATCGCGCTCGCGGTCCTCGGCCTGTTGCAGGCGCCGTGGGCGGCAACCGCGGTGGCGGGGGCCGTCGCCGTGCCGGCGATCGCGGTGTTCGCGCTGGCCTGGCGGCGGGCCGAGCACACCTGCGTCGGGGAGCTGATCGCCGCGGTCGCGCTGACCGGGGCGGCGGCGCCGGTGCTGGTCGCCGGTGGCATGGCCGTTCCCGCGGCGCTGGCGATCTGGCTCGGCTGGTCGCTCGGGTTCGCGGCCACCGTGCTCGCGGTGCGCCGGGTGATCGCGCGCCACAGACGCCAGGTGCGCGCCCCGCGGGCCTTCGCGTGGATCCTCGGGCCGGCGCTGGTCGCCGCCGCCGTCGCGTGTGCCGCGGCCGGCGAGCGCGTGCCCGGGATCGCGATCGCCGCGCCGCTCGCCGCGCTGGCGGCGGTGCTGGTGATCGCGCACCCGGCCGCGACCCGGCTGCGGGCGATCGGCGTGGCGATCGCCGTGGCCGCGGCGGGCTCCGGCGCGATGGCCATGCTCGGGTTTGCGCGGTGACCGCCGTCGCAGGCGTCAGCGTGCGTCGAGGATCTGGCGGATCTTGTCGAGGACCGGGAGGATCAGCAGGGGTCAGCGGCCCCGTGAGATCGAACGCCGCAGCCCGGCGATCGCGACCGATGCCACCGCGAACAGGTAGCAGATCCACCGCAGGCGCCCTGCACCACACACCAGGTTGTCGACCTCGACGCGGGTCAGGGCGGGGAGCGGTGCAGCGCGCATGCCGAGCGCACTCGCAGTCCGGATCTCGCGCACCGCGTGCACGTCGCCGCGGGCGCTGCGTCGCCCATCTGTCCGCGGCGCCTTCGTTCGAACCGTCGGTGCCGGCGTCGGGGATGCGATCCTCGCGGACGCCCACGAAAAACCCGGACGGCCGGCGCGCGCCGGGATCGCGCACGGCCTGCGGAGGCAGTGGCCGGACCGCAAGGCATGCGGAGCCCGCTCGCGATGAGATCCCCGGTGGGCGGGCAAGCGCGGATCGGCACGATCGGCTCGCAACGGGGCGTGTGCTCACGACGGCGCGCGAGGCCGAGCGTGTCGTCAGCGCGCTGACATCGTTGTCATCCGGCGCCGCCGCCCGCGTGCACTGTCCGGCCCCGGCCTCCGGCGGTGCTGATACATCCGGCGGTGCTGATACATTCGGGTCGTGGGCAAGCTGATGGTCGCACACGCCGAGCGCAGAGCGCAGCGCACCCTCCAGCAGCTGGCGGGCGCGACGCTGTCCCAGGTCGAGGTCGTCGCCGACGACCGCGCGCTGATGGCTGCGGTCGACCCCGACACGATCGCGATCGTCGACATCGCCCTCGCGCAGGCCCATCCGGGGCTGCACGAGCGTCCGGCGCGGGCCTGGATCGCGGTGCCCGGCGAAGGCACCGATCCCGCGGACGCCCAGACCGTCGAGCGATTGCTCGCGGCCGGCTGGTGCCACATCATCGCACACCCGATGCCGATCCTCGCCGAGGAGCTGCTCGCGACGGTGCAGAAGCTGCGCCGCCGCGACGTGTTCGGGCTGGAGAAGTACGTCGCGTGGGGCGCCGAGATCCGGAGCTACACGCTCGGCGACGCGGACGAGCGCGACGACGCGGTCGGCCTGGTGACCCGGGACGTGCTCGGGGTCGGGCTGCCCGAACGCATCGCGTCGCTGGCCAGCGAGATCACCGACGAACTGATCGCCAACGC
>JBGQCL010000833.1:0-2981 GCA_041495365.1 Kofleriaceae bacterium
CCCGTCAGCTCGCGCGAAGGCTCTGCTGCGACGCGAGCCACGCTGCATACCGGAAGACAGCCCGGATCTGCTCGGTGGTGAGTTCGTACTCGGCGAGGATCTCGGCCTCCGGGCGGCCGGCGGCAAGGAGCCCGAGCACGGTCGCCGCAGGCACACGCGTCCCGGCGATCACGGGCTTGCCGAAGGCACGTGCGGGATCGGCGGTGATGCCAGGGACGATCTCGGTCACAGGAGAAGTGTACCTGACCTGGCGCTCAACGTTATCCGGGGATCGGGCGCGGGGGGCTCAGCCGCCATGGACGACGATGCCCGTCGAGGCGACGATCTCCGCGAGCGTGCCCAGCGAGCGCTTCCATTCGTCAAACTCGTTGCGCGTCATCGTGAACACCTCGACCCGCCGGAGCCGCAGGTCCCGAAGCCGCGGCCACACCGAGACAAGGTCGAGATCCTGCTCGGGCGCGTCGTCGGCCAGGATCGCCATGAAGTCCCAGTCGCTGTCCGCGCGCGCCTCACCGCGCGCCCGGCTCCCGAACAGCCAGACCTGCTCGGGGTGAAGCACCTCGACGATGCGGGCGATCATCTCCGGCGGAACGCTCGGCGACCGATCGAGCTGGGCAATGGCCTGGGCCACGTCTGGAGCCTACTGGATTCGCTGGCGCTCGCCCGCCCCCGCACGCCTACCTGCCCCGGCCACCTGTAGCAGCTCGCGCCGGACGAGACCGCGAGCAAGATCCGGGGGGCGACTGTCGCCCAAGAATCCGAGATCGGCCGGGACCAACCGGGAGGGACCGGGACCAGGCGCCCGGGTAACTACGCGAGATCGTGCGAAGTCGCTGTTTTTATTCGCTGCGTCGTCACCCAGCGCCGCGTAGCCTGCGAGGTCGCATGTCAGCCCGCGAGTCAACCGTGCCCGTGAGGAGCTGAGATCGTCCTGCCACTCGTCGCCGCGGAAGGTCGCAGTCGTGCACGGAGGAGTTCATCCTGCACGTCGCGGGACGCACGGACCCGGCCGCAGCGGCTCAGGCGCAGGCAGCGACCAGCGCCGGGCCCCACTCGCCGACCCGCCACTGCCGCACGCCGTCGATGGCCGCGAGCTCCGCGAGCGTGCGCGGCCCGGCGGCCGCGAGGCGATCGATCAGGCGCTGCGGCAGGACGACCGACGGATCGAGCCGCGAGCGCGCGGCCTGCTCGGTGCGCCAGGCGTGCAGCGCGTCGACGCGCCGACGCGCCGAGGCGGAGAACGCCGGCCGGTCCCGGGAGGCGCGTGCCGGCAGCTCGGCCTCTGGAAGGCCGAGCCCCCGCGCGACGGCAGCGAACACGACCTCGGCCTGGTCAGTCTGCCGAGGATACGGCGACAGCACGCGCGCGACGTCGTCGAGCGTCACCGGGGAACGCTCGGCCAGCGCCAGCAGGATCTCGGGGGCGACGATCTTGAACGGCGGGCGATCGGCCGCGGCGGCGCGCTGCTCGCGCCACAGGTACAGCTCGCGGAGCGCCGCCTGCTGGCGGCGGGGCAGCTTCGCCGAGCCCTTGATCCGCCGGAACTCGTCGGGCCCCGTCCGCTTCACCGCGGGCGGCAGGCTCGCCAGCGCGGCGAACTCCTCGCGGGCCCACTCCGTGCGGCCGGCATCGGCGAGCCGGCGGGTCAGCCGGGCGGCGAGCTCCATCAGGTGCGCCACGTCGGCCAGCGCGTAGTCCTCTTGCTTCGCGGACAGTGGACGCTTCGACCAGTCGTCGCGCTGGCTGCCCTTGCTGAGCTCGACGCCGAGCTCGTTGCGCACCAGCGCCTGGAGGCCGAGCTCGGTATCGCCGAGCAGCCGCGCGGCGATCGAGGTGTCGAACATCGTGCGAAACGCGAAGCCGAAGTCGCGCCGCAGCGACGAGACATCGTTGTCACCGCCGTGGACCACCATGACGACCGATTCATCGCCGAGGATCTGCCCGAGCGGCGAGAGATCGCGAAGCGCGAGCGGATCCACCAACCACGAACCGCCGCCAAACGCCGCCAGCTGGATCAGGCAAACCTTCTCGGTGTAGTGGTGCAGGCTGTCGGCCTCGGTGTCGAGGCCGAGCGCGCGGCACCCGGCCAGGTCGTCGACGAGATCGTCGAGCTGGTCAGCGGTGCGAATCCATCGGGTCGGGGCACGATCCACGCCCCACCATAGCAGCGCGTCGCGCCGCGCTACACCCGGCGACCGACGCCGGGCCCGCGCGTACTGGTCCACGTGAACCACGGGCGAATCGTCGGCCAGGATTCGTCATGAAGTCCCAGTCGTATCGGCGCTTGCGTCGCCGCGCGCCCGGCTCGCGCCGCCGGACCCGGCGAGCACGGCGTGCTGACCGGAGGCGGGCTGGATGACATCGCTAGCGAGCACGAGTAGCGTAGCCGCATGCATCGTTCGATCGGTCTGGTCGTCGTGGTGGTCTCCGCGTGCGGCTCCAGGACTCCCGCGGGGCCGCGAAGCGCCGAGGGACCGGCGCCCACGGCACCAAAGCCATCGATGCCGAGCTCGAGCTCGGCGTGCACCGAGCAGGTCGCGCGTCTCGGTAGTGAGCTGCATGGCCTCGCAGCGGCGCAGCCCGGCTTTCTCCCGCTCGTGCAGGGCATCAAGGCGCCGGTGACGAGCACGGCGCAGCCGGTCGACAGGCGCGGCATCGTCGTCGCGGTCACGCGTGATGGCGAGATCTTCAGGGACGGCGGGAAGCTCGCGACGCGCGCCGAGCTCCGCGACTACCTCGAGAACGCGCACCGGAGGGCGCTCGAGAACACGCTCATGGACGGCGGAACGCGGGCGGATGCCACGGTTCCGCTGTACATCTGGGCCGATGCCGCCACGCCGATTCGCACGGTCGCAGCAGTCGCCGCGGCCGTCGAACCGGCGCCCGAGAAACCGACGCAGTCAAAGCCGACGCCCGAACAGGAGCAAGCGCGCAAGCAGGTGATCGAGGAGGCGCGCGCCGCCGGTATCCTCGGCAGCGGC
>JBGQCL010000834.1:0-2969 GCA_041495365.1 Kofleriaceae bacterium
ACGGTACCCCAGATCCCGTTGAGCCGGACCAGCTCGTGAACGACGCGGAGGTCGCGGGCCTCGGGGCCGGTGATCGGGCCGACGATACGGAGGATGACCTTGATCCACAGATCGCGATGTGCTGCGGGGCTCGGCGGGCGCCGCGTGCGCGGCGAGGAACGCGTTCGCACCGGCGGCGCCGTTGGGCACGCCGTCGATCGCGACCATGCACTGGACGAACTTGCGCGTCACGCCCTCGGATAGCGCCATGTCGATCTGCGAGATCGGCCGGCGCGCGGGATCCGGCGACGTCGGGTCGAGGACGGTCTTCTGGTGAACGAGCGCGCGTCGCACCCGAGGCATGGACCGACGGCAAGATGCCGGCGCTGAACGGCGTGCAGCAGTTCCCGCCGACGACCGCGATCGATGGGATCGGCGGGTCGGATCGAGATAGTCTGCCGCGGTGAGCGCGCAGCAATATGAAGAGCTGTTCGTGGCCGTCGCCTGCATGGCCTACGGAGTCCTGGCGCTGTGGGTCCCGGACGCAGTGCGGTGGCCGCCGACTCCTGGTCGCAAGCGCGGGTTCGCAATCTTCGCGCTTGTCGCTGGAGCACTGGTGGCGGTGGCGGCCGTACTCGGCCAGTGAGGCGCTGGATCTCTCGCCGGCCTATCGCTTCGGGATCGAGTGCTCCCAATCGGCGAGCAGCGTTCGCAGCGCGGCGATGAACGCCAGCGGCTGGTCGAGGATCAGATGATGGTGCGCTTCGGGGATCTCGACGAGCGGCGCGCGCCGCTGCAGCAGGTCGTACATGTATTCGCCGGTATCCGGCGGCACGACCATGCTGTGCTCACCGCGGAACATCGCGACCCGGCAGCGCGCGCTCGCCAGGTAGTCGCTCATCTTGTCGAGTGAGGATTTGACGAAGACCTTCGGATCGAACCTCCAGGCCCAGCCGCCGTCCACCTGCTTGAGTGATGCGCGCGCGATGTGGTCGATGATGTAGCGGTTGTCGCACGGCTGCTCGGGGATGAGACGGAAGCGCGAGACCGCCTCCTCGAGCGTGGCGTACACCTTGCCGCCGGTGCGACTGCGGTCGACCCGCCGGGCTTCGCTCTCCGGATCGGGGCGACGCACCGGCGCGTCGACGATGACCGTGCCCGCGAGCTCGTCGCCGTAGATCGACGCGGCGACGATGCTGACCAGCCCGCCCATGCTGTGGCCGACGAACACGGGCGGACCGGGGAAGCGCGCATGAGCGACGATCGCACGCAGCTCGTCAGCCCAGATCCGCCGGGGATAGCTGTCGCGCCGGCCGCTGTCGCCGTGACCGCTGAGATCGGGGGCGATGACATCGTAGTGCCGGGTAAGGAGCGGCGCGAGGAAGGACCACCATTCGGCGTGGGCGGCGCCGCCATGCACGAGCACCAGGCCGGGCTTCACGCCTTCGCCCCAGCGCACGTAGTGAAGCGCGATGCCGTCGACCTGCACGGTGTGATCGGTCCTGGGGGCGGCAAGAGCGTCGAGAAACCAGCGAGGTGCGGCCACGATCGTAGCTTACACCGCCGGATCCGGATCCACCGCCCGGCCCGCATGCTGGCGACGAGGCCGTGCGCGACCGCGGCGTCGCTCGCGCGCTGATCGAGGCCGTGTACGGCGAGGCCCGCGCGGCGGGAGCGACCCGGGTCTACTGGCAAACGCACGAGACCAACGCGGTGGCGTGCGCGCTCCACGATCGCGTCGCCGAGCGCTCGGGGTTCATCGTCCATCGCAAGCAGCTGTGATGGCGCAGCGCGCCCTGGTCGGCCAGGCGCTCGCGGTCGGCGCGGCTGTCCCGCGAGACGGCGACACGCCGGCGCTTCGGGCTGCGGTGGGCCAGCGCCACGGGTTGGTCCACGACCGCGCTATGCGTCATGCGACCTGCGCAGCCAGCGCCGAGCGCGGACCACGGTGGCGATCAGCGTGAGTGCGGTCGCCGCGAACACAAGGACATCGATCGCGATGTGCTCGCCATCCGGCGGGATGTGCCTGCCCCATCGGGGCAGGAGCTGGATGTTGTTCTCGAGCTGCACGTGAAACCGCAGCTCTCCGGCGCTCTCGACGCCGCGCACGTACGGCCACCACCAGGTCGCGAGGTGGAAGTAGCACCACACCCCGAGCAGCGCGGTACCGGCGATCATCGCCGGCAAGACCTCGTAGCGCACCGCGGCGAACAGCCCGACCAGGACGCACAACACGATGATGTCGAGGCCCACCTGGGGGTTGTCGACCGGAAAGCCAGCGTTGCCGTTCCATGCGCCGAGCGGCAGCCATCGGTCGAGCGCGTAGTAGCCGAACAGGAGCCCGAGGGCCCACAGGCTGCGTCGTTGCGCGATCGTCATTCCCAGCATAGATCGTCGAAGCTCGACGACGGTGTACTGCACGGCGCGCCGTGCGTGATGTGCGCGACACTGGCCGGCACTCCGTTCGTCCACGCAACTTACGCCGTGATCCGGCCACGGCTGGCCGGGATCGTGCGCCGGCTTGCTCGCCCTCGTGGTCCTCGGATGTATCCCCAGCTTGTCGACGATGCCGCGCGCGTTCGACGATGATCGCGCTGTGCGCGCGCCCTCGGTCGCGTAGCCGTGCCCCCCAAGTGCTTGACTGCCAGGCGTCAGCCGACCTCGCTGGCCGGCGTGAACGGTGCGGCGAACGAGGCATGCACGAGTCCACGAAGTCGATGAGCCTACTTGTCGTTACCGACCATCGTCCACGGCGATCGAGGCCTGAACCCCGGACGACCACCCTGCCCGCCCGCGGTCAGGATGCCCTTCCCGACATGGCCGGCGGACGCGTTCTGGACAAAATAGCCATTATGGCTATACTGCGCGCATGACCAGCGACGTACTTTCAAAGCTGCGCTACACGACCGTGTCGGCGAGCGAGGCCAAGAACCAGTTCGGCCAGGTCCTGGAGGCCGCGCTACGCGACGGCGCGGTCGTGATCACCAAGC
>JBGQCL010000835.1:0-2921 GCA_041495365.1 Kofleriaceae bacterium
AGGCCCCGGCACACCGCGTCGCGCAGGGCCCCGTTGTCCTGCACCCAACCCCACGCACGGCACAGCTCGATCGACAACGCTCGCCGACTCGCCCCCGGTCGCGCCGCGATCAGCGCGCGGATGCACACGGTCTCCATGCCCACGACTTAAAGCACACGCTCAAGCAGAACGCAAGTGCGATGTCACCCTGCAGCGCTGGCCGACACGCGCCGCCACTGCGGCGCGGCTTCGGTGCGCTCGGGATCGCCGCCGGCGAGCAACACGGCGAGCTCGTGCGCGAGCAACTCGTGCTTCACCGCGCCCGCCTGGCCAGGCCAGTACCGAAATCTTCCGGTCGACAATCGCTTCTGACAAAGCCAGAACCCCTGGCCGTCATACGTCAACAACTTGATCGCCGTCGCTCGTCGATTCCGGAACACGAACACTGCGCCCGAGAATGGATCCGCGCCGAGCGCTTCGCGGCACAGGCGGACCAGGCCATCGATGCCGCGGCGGAAGTCGGCCGGCTCGACCGCGACCAGCAACCTCATCTGCGGCGCGATCTGGATCATCGGCCACGGCGCCAGAACGCTTCGGCCAGCGCCGCCAGGTCGATCGCTGCCCCGGCCCCGAGCTCGACCTCGAGCCGCTCGCCGTCACGGCCTTCCAGCCGGACCACGGTCCGCGGCGACTGTCCGAGCCGTCCCGCATCGAGCTCGACAAACCCGCCCTCCACTTCGCCGCCCGCCGCCACCCCCGCCGTCGTCATCCGCGCCGCAAGGCGCGCTCGGTCAAGGCGCAGCCCACGTGCCGTGGCCTCAACACCCTCCACCCGGGCGATCTCGACCACCTCCGCCCACATCGCCTCTGGCACCCGGATCCCGGGGCCGCCGTGCTCCGCGCGCCACCGCGCCAGCCGGTCGCGGGTCCGGGCCAGTCGATCTCGTCCGTGCATGCGTAGCCTCGCTGGCGAGGCTACGCGACGCGACGCACTGGCTCACGCACGCGTGCCGCAAGGACACCTCCAGTCAAGCGTAGCGTCGCGGTACCCACCAGGCAATCGAGGACTTGGGCGGACCCGGGTGAAGGGCTCCGCACGCGGAAGTTGCGTCCCGCGGATTGGTGCTCGCGAGCAGTCGATCCAGAACGGACTCCCGTGTGCCAAGGCCGGCGCGGTGCCGCGAAGTGCTGCCGAGCGCGCGGCCTGCTGATCGGTGATCATGGACGTGGTGCCAGGTGGCGGCATCGCCGTTCGCGGAGGAACATCGTGGGCTACACGGACGAGGAGCTGACCGACATCTTCGAGCGCACCGACGGGTGCTGCCATCTCTGTTCCTCGCGCATCGCCTTCTCGAACTACGGGCGGCTCGGAGCACGCGGAGCGTGGGAGGTCGATCACTCGAACCCGCGCGCGAACGGCGGAACCGACCGGCTGAACAACCTCTACGCGGCCTGCATCTCGTGCAATCGCTCGAAGGGAACGCGCGCAACGCGCGTGGTCCGCGGGTGGCGAGGCTACAGGGCGGCGCCATTCAGCACGACCAAGCGGGAGAGCTTGCGTCTGCGGAACGCGTTGCTGGGCGCCGTGCTCGCATACCTAGCCGCGGGATACCTTGAAATCTCGCCGTTCTGGTTCTGGGCACTGGTTGGCGCATGGCTCGCTTACCAGATCGAGCCGGACCCGCTGCGACGACGGTAACCTCCGGGACAGCTCGCGGCTCGCGATCCCGGTAGCCGCCTCGCCGCCGCCCAGTCCCAGCGCGACGTCAGGCGTCAGCCTCAACAAGCTGGGTGACGTCGCGGTCCAGGCTGGGGACCTGGCGGGTGCCAAGGCGCGCTCAAGAGAGCCTGGCCCTCTGTCCTGACACAGACAGCCGGCGTCGGCGCTGGTGACGAGCGAGATCAGCGACCGCGAGCGATCGCCGGCTCCGTGGGCTCGTTCGCGACTGGCGTGCGACCGCGCGGCATCGGGCCGGCCGGCGCCGCCATCCGCGGTAGCGTTGCCGCGACAACTCGACGAGGCCGCGGGAGCGCGCCAGCCGCTCTCTTCCTCCGCGGTCGACTCGGCTGCGCGTCGCGAGACAACCGTCCGATGAGCCGATCGAGCCGGTTTCGTGCTGCATGGTAGTCCTGAGCCGACATCCCAGTTGCGTGCTGGACGTCGGCTTGCCGCGTTGCGCCGCTGGCGTGCGCTCCCAGAAGGCGACGCACCTCGGGGTCCGCTTCAGCAAACCCCCAGAGCTCATGCAGCGCGTTGTCCGCCAGCTTGACCGTGGCTGGCGACGCCTCGCGCGCCGCCAGCAGCGATATGTCTGCTGCCGCGAGGATCGCGGCGGAGACAGCCGGATCGTCGTCGTCAAGCGACACGTGTGGGAATCGCCTCGCGCGAGCGACCTCGTGGTGGACGCGCGTCGCAATCGCGTCCATGACGTGATCTTCCAGAGGCTCGCCGGGGTCCCAGCGCAGGAGGCCCGTGGCCGTGTCGCCCAGGACGTCCTGCACCAGGTGGCGCGCGTAGTGGTCGTCGACGACAACGCCGACCGTGCTGAGCTTGCGCGCCCGCCGTTTCGCGAATCGCTCCGCCTTCTGCAGCAGCTCTCGCGTGTACTGCGTCTCGAACGCAGCGCGCCATTCGTCCGAGATCGCGAACGGCGCGCTCGGCGCCGTGTTCCTTCTTCGTGACGTCATGACCCTCGTGTACGCCGACTTGCTCGAGGAGATCTCCCGCAGATTCGCAATTGACGGGAGCCGCATGATTTCGTCATACGCCTAGAAGCAACGGCGCCGACGAGAGCCAGATGCTTCAGCGGCGGGCTAAGGCAGATCCACTTCGCGGCGGGTTCGTGATCCAGTGCGCCGCTTTGGCGGCGGGCGCCGCGGCGCTTTCGTGATCCACCTGGCAGCGGAGTTGGACGCGCCGTCCATCCACCAGTAGGTGGACC
>JBGQCL010000836.1:0-2907 GCA_041495365.1 Kofleriaceae bacterium
GCGATGCTCCTCGGGCGGCTGGGGCCCACCGCTGTAGTCGAACGTTCCGCCGCCGGTCGGCGCCTCGAACTTGCGCGTGGCGATCCGCTTGATGAACGGGCCGCCCTTGCGGCTCGAATGTTCGTGCAGCGCCTTGGCGACCAGCTCCTTGCCGGTGCCGCTCTCGCCGGTGATCAGCACGGTCGTCGGCGTGTCGGCGACCTTCTCGATCACCGCGAAGATGTTCTGGATCTCGGAGCTGTGGCCGACCAGGCCGAACCGGCCCTTGGCCTCGGGATCGCTCCCCGGGTCGAGGGTCTGGCGCGGCGCCATCCGGTTGGCGGCGGCCTGGCGGATCGCCTTCTCGACGATCGCGCGGATCGAGTCCTGCTCGAACGGCTTCTCGATGTAGTCGAACGCGCCGGCCTTGATCGCCTCGACCGCCTGGCCCACCGAGCCGTAGGCGGTGATCATGATGACCGGGACCTGGGGAAACGTTCGGGCCGCGGTGCGCAGCACCTCCATGCCGTCGGCCCCCGGCATCCGCAGGTCGGTGATCACGACGTCGACGTCGGCCAGCCGCTCGATCGCCTCGACGCCGCTGGCCGCCTGCACCACATCGTGGCCGTCGCGCCGCAGCATGGCGACCAGCACGCGACGAAGGTTCTGCTCGTCATCGGCGACCAGGATCTTCGTCGGTTGCATGGCAAATTACCCTACCGCATCCCGCGTCCGCGTGCGCTGCGGCCGCCCCGGCCTCACCGGCCGCCGGGCGACCCGGTCGCGGGCGCGGTGGTGAGCCGCGGCCCGGGCCGGGGCCTGGCGTTCTTGACGTACGTGTCGAGCCAGCGGACCTGTTCCCACAGCACGTGGAGCGCGGACTCGCGCGACCGGTAGCCGTGCGCCTCCGCGGGCAGCGACACGTAGCGGACGTGGCCGCCGAGCCCCTGCAGCGCCGCGAACAGCCGATCGCTCTGGATCGGGAACGTGCCGTCGTTGTTGTCCGCCGCGCCGTGGATCATCAGCAACGGCTCGTGGATCTTGTCGGCGTAGCGGAACGGCGACATCCGGTCGTAGGTCGGGGCGGCGTCCCAGAACGTGCGTTCCTCGGACTGGAACCCGAACGGGGTCAGCGTGCGGTTGTAGGCGCCCGACCGGGCGATGCCGGCGCGAAACAGATCGGTGTGGGCCAGCAGGTTCGCGGTGGTGAACGCACCGTAGGAGTGGCCGCCGACCGCGAACCGCTCGCGATCGCCGACCCCGAGCGCGACGACCGCGTCGATCATCGCGGCCGCGCCGTCGGTGAGCTGCTCGACGTAGGTATCGTTGGGCTCGGTCTTGCCCTCGCCGATGATCGCGAGCGTCGGGTTATCGATCACGGCGTAGCCCTGGGTCAGCGCGAACAGCGGGCCGCCCCACTGCGGGGCCACGAACTGGTACGGCGAGCCGCGGACCTCGGAGGCGGCGCTCGCGGTCTTGAACTCTTGCGGGTAGACCCAGACCAGCACCGGCAGCGGCCGGTCCTTGCCCGGGCGGAACCCGGCCGGGGTGTACAGCATGCCCGACAGCTCGAGGCCGTCGTTGCGCTTCCACTTGATCAGCTGCTTCTTGACCTGCGCGAGCTCGGGCACCGGATGGGCGACGTGGGTCAGCTGGCGCTCGGTCTTGCCGGCGAACGATGCCCGGTAGAGCTGGGGCGGCGCAGCCGGCGCCTCGCGCGACACGATCGCGTCGCCGCCGTCCTGGTCGGCCACGGCCACGACGTGGGCGTACCGCTCGCCGTCGGATTGCCAGATCCGCTCCGACTTGCCGGTCGCCGGATCGAGCCGGTCGAGGAACGGCTGCTCGCCCTGGGCCGTTGCCCCGTCGCCGGTGAGCAGCAGCTCGCCCTTGCGGGTCACCTGCAGCACGCGATACCCGCTGGGGGCCGGATGCATCACCGGCTTGCCGGGGTCGCCGTAGCGATCCTCCGACGAGCGATCCCACAGCACGCGCGGCTTTGCGGCGGGATCGTCGGGCGCGATGATCGCCGTCCGGGTGTGGCGATCCTTCCACCGGATGTCGGTGACCAGCGCGAGCTTGCCGTTGCCCCACTCGACGCGGTCGAACCGATCCGCGAGATCGATCAGGCGCACCGGGTGGGTGAACGGCTCGGCCGCGCACTCGACGCGATCGCGAACCGCCGCCTTGGTCCTCGGGTCGCCGCCGTCCTGGGCCTCGACCCAGCACGCGGTGGCCGGCGCATCCGCGCGCCACTGGATGTCGCGCCGCCCGGTCCGCACGGCATTGCGCACCGCGGGCACCTCTTCGGCGAGCGGCAGGTCGGCGAGCGTCACCGCCGGCTTGCCGTCGAGCTGCCATACCTCGGTCCGGGTCGGGAACCGGTGGAGCGTGACCCGGTACGAGAACGGCCGGTGCAGGGACTCGACCAGCAGCCACTTGCCATCGGGCGACGGCCGCGACGCGCGGTACAGCCCGGGCGCGCCGATCGGCGACGCCTTGCCGTCGACCGTGACCAGCGCGACCTGCGAGGTCATGTAGTACTCGAACATCCGCTCGTCGGCCGGGCTGGACAGCAGCTCGGGGTTGGTCGCCGCGGGCTTCTTGCTGCCCAGGTTCTCCTGCACGATCGGCCCGGTCGGCACGCTGGCCGCGGACGGGGGCGACTTGGCGTCGGCCACGACGGTGCGACACACCAGGGTCCGCGAGTCGGGCAGCCACTCGCAGGGCGCGCCGGCGACGCCGGACAGCGGCGGCGTCGCGATCGGCCGGGCTGCGCCGGTGCGGACATCGGCCAGCCACAGCCGCATCGCATCGGGCTCGGTCACGGTGAAGGCGATCACCGCGCCGCTGGGCGACCACCGGATGTCGCCGATCCGTGCGCCGTCGGGAACACCGCGGATCGGCCGCGCGCGGGCCGAAGCGTCC
>JBGQCL010000837.1:0-2903 GCA_041495365.1 Kofleriaceae bacterium
AGAGTGGACGCGGACCGGCTTCGGGACGAAGCGACGCCGAGGTGAAGCTCTTGTTCTCCGCCATGTATTCTCCTTAAGATACGACGAAGCTGTACGTTGCGATAGATCCTTGTCGGGTCGTTCTGGGAATTCGGCTCATCTTCGAATGCCCCAGATGAGCACGTTGCCAGAGTGCGCGAACGCGTCGCGTCGCCAGGAGTCCCAGAGAGCGACCGAGTTGAAGCCAGCCTGCTCGACCAGGCGCGCCACGGCGAGCGCGTCGGTCATCTCCAGGACGTGGGTCTCCTCGAGCTCCTCTCGCAAGGACTCGCAGCGGTACGCGTAATCGGCGTAGAGCCGGCGGGTGCTCGGCTCGGGGCGGAACCGATAGCGGAGCACGACATCACCGGGGAGCCCGCTCGGCCCCGTCTCTCGGTCCTCGCGCCAGCCCTCGGCGAGGTGAGAGCCATGAGCCACCTGCAACAGGAGGCCACCTCCGGGAACGAGGGCTGCTCGGATCCGGCGCAGGATGTCGGCGAGCTCGGTGGCGTCGGCGCAGTAATGGATGGACCACGATAGGGAGACGACAAGGTTGTAGCGGCTGAGCTCGTCGAGGTCTTGCATGCGCTGGACGCGCACCGCGTCCGCCGAGACGCGTCGTCGGGCCTCCGCGACCATGGGCGCGGAGGCATCGATACCGAAGGCGTCGATGCTAGCCGCGCGCGCCTTGCCTACGAGCACTCCGCTGCCGCACCCGACGTCCAGCAATCGGCATGGTAGGCCCCGTTCCCGGGCAAGATCGATGACGAGTTGGTGATCGTGCTGGTAGTGGCCGGGCGGAGTGTGCAGGTCATAGCGATGCCCGTAGGTCTCGTAGAGCTCGTACATCATGCCTCCTCGACGAGCGCCATGCCGGTGAACGCCTTGACCGTGCACTTCACGACCTCTCGTGCCGGCGGGCCCGAGATGGGCGCGCAAAGCCGCGGATCGGAAGCCCGGAGCGGCTCGAGGCACTTGAGCAGCCGTTGACGGGTTCGCGTGGCCCGGCGGGGCAGGCCCGACAGGGATGCGATCGCATCCAGGAGCGGTACGAGCGAACGCTCCCGGACCCACCGCTCGAATGGCTCTCCGTCGAGCTTCAGGAGCGCGCTCGGCGTCCCGAGCCCGCTCCCACCGCAGCACGGGCACGTCACCTGCCGGCGGGACGCGTGCAGCGCATCTCGCCACGCGCTGTCCTTGCTCCGGTGGACCTGATCGAAGGTGGCGGCGACGAGCCCGTCCCAGCGGAGCCAGTGCTTGACTTCACTGCCGTCGATGTCCTTCCCCTCTTTCATGAAGGTGCCGTGGCCGGGCCGGATCCAGAACCCATACATGACAGTAGCTTCCCCGCGGGCATCGAGGGAAGTCCAGCGCGCGCCGTCATTCCAGAGCCCTTCCTGGGCGAGCCGGCGGAAGAACGGCACCATGTCGGAACGATGCACTCCCTTCAGCACCTCCGCGGCGCGCGGATGGAGGGAGCCCACATCGAGCACCTTCGAGGAGCGATTGTGAACAATGAGGGTTCGATCGACCGTCGTCACCTCACCGGTTCCCCGGCACATATGACAGGCGCCACGTGAGTCGAACCTCCGGAAATGCTGGGGGGCGGGATGGCGTGGACCACACAACGCTGCTTCGAGGTCGAGGAGGCGCTCCTGGGCGTGAGCCCGGACATGTCCGATGTCGTCGACGAGCTCGAGATAGCCACCCCCGAGGGTCCACGCATCGCGAATCGCGGCGAGACGCGCCTCGAACGAGGGCTGGAGCGGAGAGAAGCGAGGCCCCGACGCGCGCACGCGGCGGACATCGACGTCTGTCGGGAGAGGGGGGCCCAGCCCCATCGCGACGAGGTGCTCGTTCGTCTCCACGATTATCGATCGAGGGACGTCCTCGCCCCACACCGCGATCGCGTCCAGCAGCGGATGGACCTGGAGCCGCAGCTCGGGGTGTGCCTGCCAGGTCTTCGCCAGCGCGTGCAGGTCCGCGGGCGCCGTATCGGGTAGTGCATCGAGCAGCACTTGCAACAACGAGACATCGAGATCTGCCAGCTCGTGGGGTCGCTCCGCGAGATCGCGCTTTCCCGGGAGCGCCGATGGCCGCACCACCGCGCCCTCATCATCGGGGACCTCGACGTCGTCGCCCAGGATCTGTCGGAGCTCCGCGCGTGCTCGCTCTGCAACTGGCCGCTCCGCGGCCGCCGGCGCTTCTTTGTCATCGCCGCGTGGAGGCTGGCGTACAGGTCGTCGGCTTGCGCGAAGAGCACGTCCGGTCGGCGTATCTTCGTCACGCACCTGCGCCGGTGAACCCACGGCGATGACCTTGCCTCCCTCTGGTCCTCCGCCGGGGCCGAACTCGATGATGTGATCGCAGATCGCGAGCAGGTGAGGATCATGCTCGACCAGCACGACCGTGTTGGCCCTGCTGGCGACGATGTGTCGCAACGCCTGTTCCAGACGCTCGACATCCTGCGGGTGGAGCCCTCCCGCGGGCTCGTCGAGGACAAAGAAGGCGCCCCCCGATCGCTGCTGAACGAGCGCGCGCGCGATCCGCAGCCGCTGGAGCTCACCACCGCTGAGCGTGTCCAGCGAGCGCCCGAGCGAGAGGTACCCGACGCCGAGCTCGATCATGGTCTGCCCGATCGCTGGAGGAAGCAGAGATGACGCGCGCTGCTGGAGGGCCTCGATGGGCTCGGCGAGCAGATCCGCAAGGCTCAGACCGGAGATTCGAACCGACAGGACGTCGATACCAAAACGCAGACCGCCACAGACCGGGCATTCGCCGCCATCCTCCAGCATCCCGAGACCGAGACAGCGGCGGCACCGTCCGCGTCCGGTGTTCGTGCTGAAGTCGCGCGGTGAGAGGCCGAGCTTGCGTGCGGCGGGATC
>JBGQCL010000838.1:0-2893 GCA_041495365.1 Kofleriaceae bacterium
ATCCGGGAGCTCGGTGAGCTCGCGCAGCCATCGAAGATCGAGCGGGCTATCCCGGAGCACCGCTTGCCGCACGAGCGCCTTGCGTGCCTCGGCGCTGATCCCCTTGCGCCCCATCACCCACTCGACGTTGTCCAGGAAGGCCAGCGGATCGACGGCATCGGCCGCGCGTCGCAGCACGCCGACTACCACCTCCTCGTCCAGCGCCCTTGCCGTGCCCTTCAGCAGCTTGTCGAGCGCCGCCACGAGCTTCGCCTTGTCGGAACCTCCGGCGATGCGCCGAGCCACCGCGTAGATGGTGTCGGGCATCTTCGACGCCTTCGCGAGCTTCTCGAGCTGCTCGACAACGCTCGCACCCTGTGCCCGCGCCGCCGGACCGCGCAGCTTCGTCATCGCGTCCTTCGCAGCCTCGATCGCCCGAGCGCCGCGCGAACGCTGGATGGCCTGCGTGATGGCCGTCTTGTCGATGACGCGCACGGTTTCGGCGCCAGCATCGGCGACCTTAACCGACTCCTTGAGGCCAGTGAGCACCCCTGACGCCGCATCGATCGTGTCTTGCAGCGCTGCGCGTACGTCCTCCGGAACGCGCTTGAGCGCCTGCTTGGCGCGCTGGAGCATCGCCTCGGTTCGTCGTGTCAACGCCTCGACCACATCCTCGGTCAGCACGAGCGCGTGCTCCGCGAGCCGCGCGGCCGTTCCCGCACGCTTCGCGGCCACGCCAGGCGTCGCCGCACCGGCCGTCACCGCTTCGATCGCGATGTCGAGTGCCAGCTCGGCGCCCAGGTCCATCAGCTGCGAGTAGTCGTCGTTCTCGGCATGCTCGATGGCCTTGGACCACGAGTCGATGATCCCGTCGACGATCGCCTTGAAGATGTCGCTCGTCGACTTGCCCGACTCGTATGCCTTCCCGATGCTGCTCGACGCGCTCCAATCGATCTCATAGCCGAACCCGTTCGAGAGCTTGTCGAGTCCCCACAGCCCGAGGTCTCGCGCCATGAGCCCAACCTCCTTCAGGGCCATGACGACGCCCACCTCTGCCTTGCCGATCGCGACCACCAGATCCGACGCATGATCCAGGAGGTGCTTCTCGGCCGGCTTCGCCGCCGCCGCTTGCTGCACGAGCTTCTGGAAGCCCTCCCACATCAGCCCGAGCTGGACCCGAAGATCCGTCCCCTCGTAGCCGGTCCACGAGAACTGTACGAGCTCCTCGATCCGCCCGATCATGTGGCGACCGATCGCCAGCGCCTCGGCTGGCGGGTTCTCGTAGGCGAGCCTGACCTTGATGTAGTTCTTGAGGCCCATCGCTGCGTGCGGGGCGTCGCGCATGATGCCGTCGACGAGCTCCATGTTCCGCTCGTAGGTCGGCACCGTCACCGTGGCGAACTGGTCCGCTTCCTGGATCCGCTGCTTCGGATCAATGTCGAACCCCAGCATTGGCTCGTGCGCCAGCAACCCCGCCACCGACGGCGTCTCGGGCAGCAAGAGCTCGAGCGTGCGCAGGAGGTGCATGCCCTTGTCGTCGGTGACGAAGATCGCGCCGTCGTGCTTCACGAGCCGCGCAGGCGCCTGCAGCGCCGCGTGCACGTCGTTCGGGGTCTGGTCCGCGTTGAAGAACGCGCGCGCGCGGCTCTTGATGACGACGCCGCCATGCGCGAGCTGGATGTGGATCTTGCGCTCCACCTCCATGACCATGTTCGTCTTGAGCTCGAACTGCTCGAACTCGGCCATCGTCCAGCGCGTCTCGATCTCGACCGTCTCCCTCGTCCCGGAGTCGACGAACGTGTCCGCCGTTGCGTTCCGGAACAGCCGGCCCGCCTTCCCAGCCCCCGCCCACTCCAGCCCCCCGCTCTCCTGGACGTCACCAGCCGGCCGCTTGCCACTCTGACCTGCAGCATGCGCCGAGCTCGGCGACACCGCGCTCGGCGAGATCGCCAGCGCGCTCGGAGCGACGGTCGGCAAGTTCGCAGCTGGTGCGACCCCGCCGCCGCTCAGCCCCTCCGGTTCATGTGGCGCGCTCGGCGAGCTCGTCGCCGGTGCTGGCTGGTCGCCCGGCCGCCCCACTGCCTTCGCGACCGGTGCCGGCAGCACCGGCAGCTGCTCGGTGAGCGTCTGCTTGCCAGGGGAGAGACCCGGTGAGCTTGCACCCGGACCTCGTTGTCCTCCCGCGCCTTGTCGTTGATCGAATCCACCCATTGGCCGAATCCTCGAGCGCTGCGATCGGTTGCTCGTATCACGGAGCCGATCGGCTGTCGATGTCGCGCCAGTCTGCCGAGCGTGAGGCGCCGGGCAGACCGTGGCATGCACCGCCAGCTGCGGATCGCGACCGCTCATGTAGCTGCTCAGGCCGCGTTCAAACGAACGCGACCCGGTGGTCACCGCCGACCTGGTGACCGCGGGGGCCACCAGCTACGTCGTTCACCGGCTCGCGACGCTCGCGCGCGGCGCCCAGCCCGATGACGAGACGGTCGCCACCTGGGCCGTCCAGGGCGCGACGCTGGTCCTCGCGCGCCTCGTCCACACCCGGCTCGATGCCGTCATGGAGCGGCTCAAGCGGGCTGGCGCGCGCGCCGGCGAGCTGGTCGCGCGCGCCGCGCGACAGCAGGCCCGGACGCTTACCTACCAGAGCGTCGAGGCGATCGAGCGCGGCTCGGCGATCCAGCTCGTCATCGAGCACCAGCAGCTCAGCCAGGACGAGATCGGGTTCTGGCGCCAGGTCGCGGCCGACCCGGCCGCGCTGCGCACGCTCGGCATCGACGGCGAGAAGGCCGCGGCCCGGCTCGCCGCGGCCGAGGGCCAGGCCGCCGAGCTTACCGGCCCGGCGTTCCAGTACCTGCCGCTGCGGCTGGCCGGACTCGAGCAAGAGGTCGAGGGTAGCCGCCTGTGGGTCGGTGACCCC
>JBGQCL010000839.1:0-2887 GCA_041495365.1 Kofleriaceae bacterium
CGTGGGCGAGCAGCGTCGGCACCACGCGCTGGATGCGGCTCGCGGCCGCCGCGGCGATGCAGCGCAGCAGCCGGAGCTCGCCGTCGACCGTCAGGTCGTAGCCGGTCTTGACCTCGATCGTGGTCGTGCCGCCGGCGAGCGCGGCATCGAGCCGGCCGCGCAGCCCCGCGATCAGCTCGGCGTCGCTCGCGGCGCGGGTCGGCCCGAGCGACGCGGCGATCCCGCCGCCGGCCTTGGCGATCTCGAGGTACGACTTGCCGGCGGCGCGCATCCCGAACTCGTTGGCGCGCTCGCCGGCGAAGATCGCGTGGGTGTGGCAGTCGATCAGGCCCGGGGTGATCAGCCGGCCGCCGGCGTCGATCTCGCGGCCGCCGCGCGGCCGCTCGGCTTCGGGGCCGACCCAGCGGATCGCCGCGCGCGACAGCGCGATCGCGCCATGGTCGATCAGCCCCAGACCGAGCCGCGCCGGATCGCAGGTCATCACCCGCGCGTTGTGGATCACCAGATCGCTCACCGCTGCTTGGCCTTGCTGGTTCCCGGCCACGATAGCCGATCCACCCCCGGGCGGCGCGGTGGACAGCGGCGCAGTCGCTGTCAGCGGCTTGCCGCCGCGAGGCGCGAGGTATGGGGTCGCGAGACTCGCTCAGCGGCGGCGCGGGATGACCACGCCGCGGTCCTCGGCGGCATGGATCGCCGCGTCGTAGCCGGCGTCGGCGTGGCGGATGATGCCCATCCCCGGATCGGAGGTCAGTACGCGCTCCAGGCAGCGGGCCGCCCGCGACGTGCCATCGGCGACCACGACCATGCCGGCGTGCAGCGAGTAGCCGATGCCGACCCCCCCGCCGTGGTGGAACGACACCCAGGTCGCGCCGGCGGCGGTGTTGACCAGCGCGTTGAGGATCGCCCAGTCCGCGACCGCGTCGGTGCCGTCCTTCATCGCCTCGGTCTCACGGTTGGGGGACGCGACCGAGCCGCAGTCGAGGTGGTCGCGGCCGATCACGATCGGCGCCTTGACCCGGCCGGTGGCGACCAGCTCGTTGAACCGCAGGCCGACCCGATGGCGCTGGCCGTAGCCGAGCCAGCAGATCCGCGCCGGCAGACCCTGGAACGCGATCCGCTCGCGCGCCAGCGTCATCCACTGGCGCAGCATCGGGTCGTCGCGGATCTCGTCGAGCACGGCCTCGTCGGTGGCGCGGATATCGTCGGGGTCGCCCGACAGCGCCACCCAGCGGAACGGCCCCTTGCCCTCGCAGAACAGCGGCCGGATGTAGGCCGGCACGAAGCCGGGGTAGCTGAACGCCTGCCGGGCGCCGCCGAGCTCGGCCTGGGCGCGCAGGTTGTTGCCGTAGTCGAACACCTGGGCGCCGGCTCGCTGCATCGCGACCATCGCCTCGACCTGGACCGCCATCGAGGCCCGCGCCCGCCGGACGTACTCGTCGGGGTCGCGCGTGCGCAGCTCGGCGGCCTCGGCCAGGTTCAGGCTCTGCGGGATGTAGCCGACCAGCGGATCGTGGGCCGAGGTCTGGTCGGTCACGAGGTCCGGCGTCACGCCGCGGCGGACCAGCTCGGCGTAGACGTCGGCGGCGTTGCCGACCACGGCGATCGAGCGCGCGGTCCTGGCCCGGCGGTGCGCGTCGACCCGGCCCAGCGCGGTGTCGAGATCCGGCGCGACCTCGTCGAGGTAGCGGGTCGCGAGCCGGCGCTCGACCCGGGCCGGATCGACCTCGACGCCGAGGAACACGCCGCCCACCATGGTCGCCGCCAGCGGCTGGGCGCCGCCCATTCCACCCAGGCCGCCCGACAGCACGAACCGGCCGGCGAGGTCGCTGTTCCAGTGGGTCTTGCCCGCGGCGGCGAACGTCTCGTAGGTGCCCTGCACGATGCCCTGCGAGCCGATGTAGATCCACGAGCCCGCGGTCATCTGGCCGTACATCATCAGGCCCTTGCGCTCGAGCTCGCGGAAGTGCTCCCAGGTCGCCCACTGGCCGACCAGGTTGGAGTTCGCGATCAGCACGCGAGGCGCCTCCTCGTGGGTGCGGAACACGCCGACCGCGCGCCCGGACTGGACCAGCAGCGTCTGGTCATGGTCCAGCCGGCGTAGCTCGCGCACGATGATGTGGTAGTCGTCCCAGCTGCGCGCCGCCTTGCCGGTGCCGCCGTAGACCACCAGGTCCGCCGGCCGCTCGGCGACGTCGGGGTCGAGGTTGTTCATCAGCATCCGCAGCGCGGCTTCCTGCGGCCAGCCCTTGCAGCTCAGCGCGGCGCCGCGCGGCGCACGAATCGTCTCCATGTCCGCATCCTGCCACCCCGGGACGAAAAAGCGGAGGGTGCACGGCCAGGGGCGTACCCCGGCGTGCCGTGATTGCGCCCTCCGCCAACCGACCGAGATCCGGGGCGATCCGCTCAGCTCGCTGCCGAGTCCGCCTCGGCCTGGGCCCTGGGCGCCGCGGACTGGGCCGGGGCCTCCGCCGCCTTGCCGATCCGCATGCCGTAGAACGAGCGGTGGGCGAAGATCAGCGCGATCAAGAGGCCGATCACCGCGACCGCGTAGCGCACGTACGTGTAGATCGGCTGCGCCGCGCCGACCGATGCGCCGAGCTCGTTGAGGCCCCGCGCCCTGGAATCGAGCTCCAGGGCGAGGCCGACCGCCAGCACGCCGAACAGCGTGGTGAACTTGATCACCGGGTTGAGCGCGACCGACGACGTGTCCTTGAACGGATCGCCGACCGTGTCACCGACCACGGTCGCGGCGTGCAGCTCGGTGCCCTTGGACCGCAGCTCGGTCTCGACGATCTTCTTGGCGTTGTCCCACGCGCCGCCCGCATTAGCCATAAAGATCGCCTGGTACAGCCCGAACAGCGCGATCGAAATCAGATAGCCGATGAAG
>JBGQCL010000840.1:0-2884 GCA_041495365.1 Kofleriaceae bacterium
ATGATGCTGGCGACGTTCCGGTAAGGATCGTCGTACTTCTGCTTGGGCCCGATGATGTTGTGTGGAACGGCAATCGTGTACTCGATGTCGTGAGTGTCGCAGACGTTTCGAACGAGCAGCTCGCTCGCGTACTTGGCGATGCCATACGGGTCAGCCGGCTCGAGCGGCTGATCCTCGACGTAGGGCACGGGGCCGTTGCCATAACGCGCCATGCTCGAGCAGTGAACGAAGCGCTTGACCTTGTTGCTGGCCGCCGCCGCGAGCACCGTGGCGGTGTTGGTGTAGACGTGGGTCGCGATGAGGGCGGGTGAGAACACGCTCAACCCTTCGGTAGCGATCGCGGCGGCGTGATAGATCAGGTCGACGTCCTTCGTGAGCCGCTTCATGGCGGGAAGATCGTTGCAATCCGCCATCTCGAACTCGATGCCCTCGGGAAGGTTTTGAAGATCGCCGCCGATCATGTTGTCGCAGCCGACAACTTCGTCGTTTCTGGCGATGAATGCGTCCGCCAGATGGCTTCCCAGAAAACCCGCGGCACCAGTTACGAAGACTCTCAAACCTGCCTCCAGACTTCTCGCTCAGCGCACCGTGCTGCTGGCGATGGATTCACCAAAGAAATGCTCGCGCGAAAGGCGCGAGCAGACCTGCAATTTGGTGGGAACCGGACACGGAAGCAATCACGGCGGGTACCGGGTGTCCACCACGGATAGAAATGTCACCGCTGTTACACGGATAGAAATGTCACCCCGGTGGGGATTCAGTCTCTCTCCGTTTCGCTAACGCCTCTGCTACCTCCATCCCCCCGCGGAGTCGCCACGGATGATTAGCCCGGGGTCTGTGTGATTCGCTCCATGGTGCTCGTCCGCGCGGGTGATCCACCCGCTTGGGAGCGACGTGTTCTTCCCACGGAAGCGGGTACTCGACTCCCACACGAGATCGATACACTACTCTCATCGCTCCATTTGCCGGGGTTCGCACGAAAACCCAAGCCTTGGGCGGTATGTCGCGTCGCAGCTTGAGAGAGAACAGCTTCGACCTGAATGAGATCACTCCGTCCAGGCTCAGTCGCCTCTTCTCCTCGATACACCACGTGTCGGATGTGTCCTCTGATCTCAAAATTGGCCGATGAAAATCGGCTGGGCTCTCGGGCCTACGCGCGAAACGCGCGTTGTGAGCCGGCAGATAAGTGCTCTCGAGGTACTCGTTCACTTCATCGTGGGTAGTGATACCCTTCAGCCTGAGCTTCTTGACCAGCCGGTCCTGGTTCGTTCCGTGACTGCGCTCGACTCGCCCTTTCGCCTGTGGCGATGATGCCGCAATGAGCTCGATTCCAAGCCTCGAGCAGATGCGGCCGAACTGAGTCGATTCGACCGGCTGCACCGGACGCGATGAGTGATAGAGGCTCTTCCAGTCGGTGTAGAGAGCCCTCGGCACACCGTACTTCGCAATCCACGCTCTCAGCACCGTCACTGCATCCCAGAACGTCTCCTGAGCACCGAGCCGGGCCATCATCGTGCTCGTCGCGTCGTCGGTCATCGTCATCATGCATCCGGCAGGACCACGACCCTCGAGCCAGTCGTGAAAACTGCCGTCGAGCTGAACCAGATCCCCAAAGTGCGCCCGGCGATCGCGACGCCGGCGATGGCGCTCTCTCTTCCGCCTCCTCGACCAGAGACCCTCGGGACGCATCCAATCGGTCAGCGTGGAAACCGGGATCTCCAGTCCCTCCTCTTCGGCCAGATGCTCACTCAGGAGTGTGGGCCCGAATCGCTGTCCGGGTCCGACGTCGGCGCGCCCGCCATATCGCTCACGAATCAACTGGATCACTCTCTCGCGCTCCGCAGCAGGGCGGGCATGATTGGAGCAACGCCCGCAGCTCGCGTGAACAAGGCCCTTAGCTCCGCCCTCCCGAAAACGGCGGACCAGCCGCTTGACCTGTCGCTGGCTCAACCACAAAAGTTCAGCGGCTTCGCGCGAGCACAATTCACCACCAACAACACGCTTCACTACAGAAGCCCTTACCAATTCCCGTTCGCTCAATGCCGTCCTCTCCAAGCTCCCTCCTCGTCAGAGGGAACATCTTGAGGGGTGACATTTCTATCCGCGAATCAGGGGGACATTATCATCCGTGTTCAACACGGTCCCGCCGCGCCGCCTCTACCCGAGTCCCTGTATAAGGCTCACCACGAGCCGGCGGAGGTCGTTGTAGGTCACCAGCATGAAGAGAAGCAGAACGGCCGCCAGTCCGGCCCGCAGGATGTAGTCACGCGTCTTCGCACTGAACGCACTGCCCTTTGCCGCCTCGAGCAGGCTCATTACGATCTGACCGCCATCCAGGATCGGCACTGGCAGCAGATTGAACACCGCCAGGTTCACGCTGATGAGCGCAATCAGCAGCAGCAGATTCTCGAACCCGCCGCGCGCAGCCTGAACAGACGCGGTCGCGATCATGATCGGCCCGCCCAGCTCACTCGCCGCGACCTTTCTCGTCACCAGTCCGTGCAGTGCCTCGATCACCTTCCCCGCCATGCCCCAGGTGATGTTCCACCCGCTCGTCATCGCCTCGCCCAGCGGCACCGGCCGCATTGCCTGGCGCGGCATGATCCCGATCCTTCCCACTTGCTCGATCTTCCCCGTCACCTGATTCGTCGCCGTGTCGAGCCTCGGCGTGACCGTGACCACACTCCGCTCGGTTCCGCGCCGGACGTCGAACTCCAGCGGCTTCCCCGCCGACGCGCCGATCCTTGCAACAAGGCTGTCCCATGACACGAGCGGAACGCCATCGATCGCCGCGATGCTGTCGCCGGCCCGAAGTCCGGCCATCGCCGCCGGCCTGTCGACGAGGAGCGAGTCGGCTGTCGTCGAGACGTACGGCATACCGTAG
>JBGQCL010000841.1:0-2843 GCA_041495365.1 Kofleriaceae bacterium
CACACCGGCAGCCGCGGGCTACCGGGTGGACTTCACGCGGCTCGATCCGCAGCGCCCGGGGACCGGCGAACCCGGCTCGGTCGTCGCCCCGCAGGTGGTGGTGTCGGCCGGCGTGCTGGGCTCGACCCAGCTCCTGCTGCGGTGCCGCGACCGGGCCAGGACGCTGCCGGGCCTGCCGGCCAGCCTGGGACGGCGGTTCTCCGGCAACGGCGACATGCTGTTCGCGGGCACGCTCGACGCGAACCGGGTCATCGACCCCGGCGACGGACCGAGCATCACGATCGGCGCGGACTTCTCGCGCAAGGGATCCCGGCACCGGATCTACATCGAGGACCTCGGGTTCCCCGACCAGTTCTTCTGGCTGCTGGAAGGGACGCTGCCGTCGATCAGCCGCACCCGGGGACTCGTGCGCGCGGCCGGCAGCTACGTCGGCGCCGCGCTCGGCCTTCATGACGGAAGCCACAGCCGCATCGGCTTCGAGAGCGATAACCTGTTCGCGGGCCGCCGGACCGAGCGGCTGTTGCCGTACCTCGGCATGGGCACCGATGCCGGGGATGGCGTGCTGTCGCTGGACGCCGGCGGCGACATCGATCTGCACTGGGACCCGGCGGCGAGCATGGAGATGTTCCAGGAGATGGAGGAGGGCTTCCAGGAGCTGAGCCGGGGGCTCGGCGGGGACTACCTGCAGAGCCTGCTGTGGCACTGGCCGTTCCGCAGGTTGCTCACCGCGCATCCCCTGGGCGGCTGCGTCATGAGCGACCGGATGGAGGACGGCGTGGTGAATGATCGCGGCGAGGTCCGGGGCCACCCGGGGCTGTTCGTGGTCGACGGCTCGATCATCCCGGGGCCGCTGTCGGTCAACCCGTCGATGACGATCACGGCGCTGTCCGAGCGCGCCGCCCACTGGATGATCCACGGCAAGGAGCTCGACGACCGCGAGCGCGCGGCCGCGCCATCGCCGGCGGCCGACCGTCAGGTCGCGGCGGCCCCGGCCTCAGGATGACGCCGCGCTACTCGAACAGCCCGCGGAACCAGTCGGTGTACAGCCGGTCGGTGGGGTCGTGGCGGCGCCGGACTTCCTGGAATTCCTGGATCTGGGGGCCGAGCGCCTGCTTGGCCTGCGCCGGCGTGAGCCGCGGGCTCTGGTTGAACAGCGGGATCCCGTTGTGCTGGATGCTGAACTCGTTGTAGGCGTCGAGGAACGCCTCCCAGCCGGGGTCTCCGGTGGAGACCGGATCGAGGGTCATCGAGGTCTCTCTGGCCGAATACGAGAACAGCGAGTGGGTGTCCTGGGCCACCCGGTAGCCCACGCTCAGCAGGTTGTGGCGGAATCCGTGCTGCTTGCGGTAGTCCTGGCAGAACTTGAAATAGGCACGGATCGACTGCGGATACTCCGACTCCGGGAATGTCCAGATGCTGAACGTGTAGGAGCTGAGACCTGCGTTCTTGGGATACCGGATGATCTGGTCGGTCGGGCTGGTGTGTCCGCCCTTGACCAGCCAGGCCAGCGTGACGACGTTGAGCCGCCCGAAGCAGTTCAACAAGAAATAGCGGATCGGCCTGGGCAGGAGCTTGGTCAGCAGCGCCGCATAGAGTGGCGCGAAGCTGGCCCAGACGAAGTTGCGCAGCCACCACTGCCAGTGGCTCGTCACCTTGCCCTCGACGTACTCGCGGTACTCGACGACCACCTTGCCGAGGAACGGGAACATGTAGAGCATCATCGACTTGTTCTGCGCGATCAGCTCCTGCAGCCGGTTGGCGAAGTCGTCGACCGAGTACGCGACGTGGTACACCTTCATCGCCTTGTGCGGCCGGACCTTGAAGGTGACCTCGTAGAGCACGCCGAGCAGGCCGTAGCTCGAGCGCACGGCGCGCAGGAGCTCCGGCTGCTGCTCGGTGACCTCGAGCAGATCCCCGGACGCCAGCACCAGCTTGGCCCCGACCAGGTAGGAGTTGACCTGGCCGTAGCCGCCGGGAAACGCCGACTCCTTGGTCCCGCAGCACGCGGCGCTGCCGACCGTCATGTTGCCGATCTCGACGTTGACGTTGAACTGCAGCCCTTGCTGCTCGAGCTGCTTTGCCGCATCGATGTGCAGCACCCCGGCTTGCATCGTGATCGTCAGCGCCTGCTTGTCGATGGCGAGGATCTTGTTCATCCGGGTGACGTCGATGACCGTCCCGTGATTCGCATCGATGCAGTGCGTCTCCGAGTGGTGCGAGCCCGCCGCCCGCACCGGGGACGGATAGCGGTCTCGATCCTTCATGATCCGGACGATGTCATCGACGGACTCCGCCACCTCCACCACGCTGGCGTAGTACGTGACCTCTCCCTTCCAGTTCTGGCGCTTGATCCCGGCCGACTTCGCCGCCGCCGGTGCCGGGTCGGTCGACCGCGCGCGCGAGCGCTCGGCTCCATCCGTCTGCGATACCGCTTGCTGGTCCATGGTCCCCGCCTCGTTCAGGTGGTTTCAGCTGTCCTGGTGCTGCGTCGCCGCGATCGTCTTGAGGTCCTTCAGCAACAGGACCGGGAACAGGTACATCAGCGACAGCGAGACGATCCCGAAGAACGCGATGATCGTCTGCAGCGAGACGCCGAAGAAGAAGAAGTGGGTCGTGGCCCGGTACAGCAGCACGATGCCGGACCAGATCGAGAACCACGCGACCATGATGTCACCGCGCAGCAGCCGCTTGGCGAACACCAGGCTCAGGATGCCGCCACCGATGCAGACGAAGATGATCTCGTAGTTCTGGCTGTAGAAGTAGGCCTTGGAGCTGACCGCGATCACCGGCACGAAGTGGTCGGGCGCGTCCTTGAGGATCTCCTTCCAGTGGCCGAGCTGCGG
>JBGQCL010000842.1:0-2810 GCA_041495365.1 Kofleriaceae bacterium
GAGTTCGATCTCGGGCTCGATCTCGGGCTCGATCTCGGGCTCGATCTCGGGCTCGGGTCGCCGCGGTCGTGGTGACCCTGGGCGTGACGAGGTGCGGACGCGGGCTCGCGGTTTTGCACCCGGTGCAGCCCGGGCGACCTATGATGCAGCCGAGGAGCCACCGCGATGCGCAGCCGTCGTTCCGCCCGATGCCGCCGCCGCGAAGGAGCCGCCCGATGACCGCCGGGGTCGCCCCGGGCTGCCCGGTGGACGCAGCGTTCGATCCGCTGTCCGGGAGCCGGCGCTGATCCCCGCCGCGGTCGACGAGAGCCTGCGGTTCGATCCGTCGGTCCCGGTGTGGCGGCGGGTCACCACGCGCCCGGTCACCCTGGCAGGCGTCGAGCTGCCGCGCGGTGCCCGGCTGTTCCTGTGGCTCGCCGCGGCCAACCGCGACGCGTCGGTGTTCCCGGATCCGGACCGCTTCGACCTGCACCGGCACAACGCCGACCAGCACCTGGCGTTCGGCAAGGGCCTGCACTATTGCCTCGGCGCTCACCTCGGCAAGGTCGAGGCCCGGATCGTGCTCGACGAGCTCATCCGCCGGTTCCCGCGTCTGCGGCTGGTCCCCGGGCAGCGGCTGAGCTTTCACCCCAACATCTCGTTTCGCGGGCCGCAGCAGCTCCGCGTCCGCGCCGCGCCGTAGCCGGCTCGCCGCCGGCGATCGACCATGGCAAGCTGCGATCGGGGAAGGGGACTGCCATGATCGACCAGATCCGGCCGGCGACGCCGGATGACTACGCGGCCTACAGCCTCCTGTTCCGCGAGCTGGGCGTCGACGATCCGACGCCCAGCGCCGAGCGGTTCGCCGCCGACCTGGTGCCGCGGACCCTGATCTACGAGCGCGACGGCGCGGTGATCGGCTACGTCTGCTACAACAACCTCGCGGGCCGCGGCTACATCCAGAACCTCGTCGTGTCGCCCGCGGCGCGCGGCGGCCGGATCGGCGAGGCGCTG
Source organism: Kofleriaceae bacterium (assembly GCA_041495365.1). Taxonomy (GTDB): domain Bacteria; phylum Myxococcota_A; class Polyangia; order Haliangiales; family Haliangiaceae; genus JABFXX01. The sequence continues at coordinate 994 of JBGQCL010000842.1, forward strand.
ATGATCGCGGCGGCGGGCGCGCTGCGGGCATGGGGCGTCACCGGCGAGTGGAACCTCAACGTCAAGATCGACAACGCCCCGGCGATCCGGCTCTACGAGCGCCTCGGGCTGCGCGCGGTGTACCCGATGATCGTGCTGCGCGTGGCGTGGGCGAACCTCGACCGGCTGCCGGTCGATGCCGCGCTGGTGACGGTCGCGCCGGTCTGCGACGATGACATCGACGAGCTCGAGCGCGTGCTCGGGCTGCTCGCCGGCCGCCTGCGCCTGGCGCGCTCGCGCCCCGGCCGGACGATACTCCAGCTGCGCGATGGCGAGGGCGCCCCGGCGGGCGTCGCCTGCCTCGATCCCGTGCTCGGTGCGTTCCCGTTCGCCGTGGTCCGGCCCTGGCTCGCCGCGCCGCTGCTGCGCGGCCTCGCGCCGCATGCCCGCCCCGGCGACCCGGCGCTCAGCGTCGTGATCGAGCACGACGACGCGCTGGCCAGCGCCCTGATCGCCGCCGGCGCCGAGGTCCGCCTGCGCCTCGTGCACTACGCCGGCCCGCTGCCGGCGGCTGCGACCGAGCGAGACTGAACGGCCGACGCCGGGCGATCGCCGAGCTCGAGGTTCTCGGCGAACCGGTCGAGTCCGGCGAGCTCGGGGAGCTCGGCGAGCTCGGAGCGGGTCGTCGAGCAGCCGACGTCGCCGCGGTGGAGCGCCGCCCACGGCGCGCGGAGGTTGCGTAGAATCACGCGCCACGATGACCGCCTGGCAAGGTCTGGCCCGCTTCGTCGGGTCGCGTCGGTGGCGATCAGAACCATCGGGTGGTAAGTGGCCTCACGATTCGATCCGCGCCGTGCGTGATCGTCAGCGCCGGCTCACCGCCGTGTCCCGTCGAGCTCGAACACGAGCCGCAAGAACCGTGAGCCTGCTGACCTCGCCGATGGTTCTGACGGCTCCCAGCGCGACCCGACGAGGGGCCTCCGTCCATGGAGATGAAGGAGATGGATGACCGAGCATTCGGCTCTCGATGACGGCGAACGCGACCGCTGATCGGCTGCAGGGGTGTTGTCGTCGAGCCGTCGCGATTCGCGTCGGCTACCGCTTGTGTGGCGCGCGGACTCGTCGCTATGGTCCGGGTCGAGGCGCGCGGCTTCGCGGAGCACGTCATGATGCACGAGGGGCAGGGGCTCGGTTCTACGTTCGATCGTGGCCACGTCCGAACCCACGTTCCGGAGCCGCAGCAGAACGAGCGCACCAGCGAGCAGAAGGCTGCTGGCGCCAGGACGGTCGCCGACAACTTCGATCACCAGCTCGAGCTCGTGCGGGCCGGTGTCGCCGCGATGAACACCACCTCCGCTGCTGGAGACCTGGGCGGATGGACCGCGGCCAAGAGCGGCGCCGAGCAGGCGCTTCAGCAGCTCGCACACATCGCCAGGAGCGCGCCGGCCACGGTCCACGAGGCGACTGATCCGGACGTGAGGAAACGCCTTGCGTGTGTCGACCAGGTACTCGAAGACGCCGAGCAGCTCGTTGCTGACGCACCCGCGGCGCCTCTGGCCGCGGCGCCGGAGCTGAGCTGCGGCGATGCGCTTCTCGCGGCGCTTCCGCCGGATCCGCCCCCAGCGGCATGGCGCGACGCTGATTTTCAGGCAGCAGCTGACGCGGCGGCGGCTGTCTGTGCCCATCAGATGACCAGCTCGGACATCGCGGCGCTTCGCTCGATCGTCAGTCGTCACGAGGACCACCCGATCGCCCGCCGGTTTCGGCGGTTCGGCGAGGCGCGGCGGCGCCAGTTGCTCGGGGTCCTCGACAAGGACGATGTGAAGCGGTCGGCACGC
>JBGQCL010000843.1:0-2799 GCA_041495365.1 Kofleriaceae bacterium
TCCGGCGGCGCGCGCGCGAGCTCGACAAGCGGGTCCAGGAGGCGATCGGCGAGCTCAAGGTGCTGTCCGGCCTGCTGCCGATCTGCGCGTGGTGCAAGAAGATCCGCGACGACCGCGGCTACTGGAGCAAGATCGAAGCGTACCTCAGCGCCCGCACCGAAGCCCAGTTCACCCACGGGATCTGCCCCGACTGCACCGAGAAGATGCTCGCCGAGGAGAGCTTCGGCCGCAGCAGCATCAGCCAGGGCGGGCGCCGCTGAATCGACGCCGGGCCGGCCCCCCCCGTGCGACATGACCTTCCAGTGGATTACCCCATGGATGGAGACCTGGCGCCGGGGTAGGCTCGATGCTTCGAGCCATTGTGATGCGCGCGTGGGCTGTGAGCTTCAGTATCGTGATCCAGCTGGGGGCAGTGGGGGACGCGCTCGCGCTCGATAGCCATCGCCGGGTCACGCAGTACGCCCACACCCACTTCGCGGCCCACGAGGGGATGCCGCACAGCCTGGCCAGCGCCATCGCGCAGACCGCGGACGGCTACCTGTGGACGAGCAGCCAGGAAGGCCTGACGCGGTTCGACGGCGCGTCGTTCACCACCTACGACCACCGGCAAACCGAGGGGATCCTGGCCAATCAGTTCACGGCGCTCGCGGTCGACCGCGATGGGACGCTGTGGGCCGGGACCGCCAACCACGGCGTGATCCACCTGGTCGGTGGGGAGTTTCGCACCTTCGCGTGGGAGCCCGGCCCGCAGGAGCAACAGATCAAGGCGCTGGCGTTCGACGCGCGCGGCGACCTGTGGATCGGGATGCGCGATCGCGGTGTGGTCCGGATCCACGACGGCGTGCTGGCGACGGCGTTGACCACGCGCGATGGGTTGCCCAGCGATGATATCCGCGCGCTGCTCGCGACCCGCGACGGAGCAGTGTGGATCGGCACGTTCCGGGGGCTCGTGCAGTGGACGCCGCGCGGCCTGGTCCGCGGCCCGCCGGCGCTCGACGGCGTCGCGGTCCATGCCATCGCGCAGGATGACGCCGGGTCGCTGTGGTGCGCGACCGACAAGGGGCTCGTGCGGCTGCGTGGCGCGTCGATCGAGCCGATCGCTGCGGATCGCCTGTCGCCCAGCGAGGTCCGGGCGGCGATGTTCGACCACGACGGCAACCTGTGGATCGGCACGCGCACCGGAGTCGCGCGGATGACGTTCGACGGTCAGGGCGGGGCTCAGGGCGGGGCTCAGGGCGGGGTTCAGATCGAGCGCCTGCCGGACCCCGAGATCCTGATCAACGGCCTGTTCGAGGACGCCGACCGCAACGTGTGGATCGCCAGCGATCGCGGCCTGGATCGGCTGAGCGACGGTGACGTGCTGCCGATCGGCGCCCGCGAAGGGCTGATCGACGAGCCGGTCGGTGGGATCCGCGAGGACGCGACCGGCGCGATGTGGATCACCACGATCGGTGGGCTGTACCGGATCCCGCCCGGACAGACCACGGCGACCCGGATCGCCACCGACCGCGGGCTGTACGCGATCTACCCCGAGCCGGGTGGCGACGTGTGGTTCGGCGGCCGCGACGGCAACCTCGCGCGCTGGCACGACGGCAAGCTGACGTTGCTGGGCAGCCGGGACTGGGAGCGCGTCCGCTCGCTGTCCGAGACCGCCGACGGCCTGTGGATCGGCACCGAGCACGGCCTGTTCCGTCTGCGCGGCGACCGGCCGGACGACGCCGTCGCGGTCGTGCCCGGGGTCTGGGTCCGCGCGATCGTGCCCGACGCCGCCGGCTCGCTGTGGATCGCGACCGAGAACGGCGGCCTGATGCACTGGCGCGCCGGCGCGGTGACCGCGATCCCGCAGGGCGGACCGCCGCGCAACACGGCGATCACGGCGATCACGCTCGACGCCCAGGGAACGATGTGGATCGGCACCGACGGCGCCGGGCTGTGGCGGCTGCGCGACAACAAGTGGTTCGTGTTCACGACCCGGGAAGGCATGTTCGACGACCGGGCGTGGCGGATCCTCGACGATGAGCTCGGCAACCTGTGGATGTCGTCCAACCGCGGGATCTGGCGGGTCAGCCGGGAGCAGCTCGACGCGGTCGCCGCCGGACAGCGCCGATCGGTCGTCTCGACGGTCTACGGCGAGGCCGACGGCATGCGCGACCGCGAGTGCAACGGCGTGGCCGATCCGGCGGGCTGGCGGACCCGGGACGGCCACCTGTGGTTCCCGACCGGCAAGGGCCTGGTCGTGATCGACCCCGCCCACCTCCACGACCGCAAGCCGCCGCGCGCGCTGGTCGAGAGCGTGCGGGTCAACGGCCGGTCGCAGCCGACCACCGGATCGGTGCTGGTCCTGCCGGCCGGCAGCCCGCGGCTCGAGTTCGCCTACACCGCGCCGGCGCTGCGCGGCCCCGAGCGGCTGCGGTTCCGCTACCGGCTGGCCGGCTTCGAGCTGGACTGGAACGAGGCCGGCACCCAGCGGGTCGCGCAGTACACCAACCTGCGGCCCGGCGACTACCAGTTCATCGTCGAGGCCGGGATCGACGACCAGTGGGGCACGCCGGCGTCGGTCCGGATGACGCTGCCGCCGCTGTTCTACGAGACCGGCTGGTTCTACGCGCTCGCCTCGCTGTCGCTCGCGCTGGCGATCGTCGCGGTGCCGCTGCTCCGGGTCCGCCAGCTCCGGCGGCGGGCGCGCGAGCTCGACAAGCGGGTCCAGGAGGCGATCGGCGAGCTCAAGGTGCTGTCCGGCCTGCTGCCGATCTGCGCGTGGTGCAAGAAGATCCGCGACGACCGCGGCTACTGGAGCAA
>JBGQCL010000844.1:0-2792 GCA_041495365.1 Kofleriaceae bacterium
CTTGGTGCCTTGGCTACGACCGCCACCAGCGCGGCTTCACCCCCAGCTCCGACTGGGTCAATGCAGACTCGATGATCTGCGAGGCCGAGACCCTGGGCGTATGGTTCCGACCACTGCCCGCTCCCGAGATCGGCGCGGTCATCGCGTATTGCTCGATCGATCTCGAGCGCGACGGCCGGCCCGAGCGGATCGGTCATGCCGCGCTGGTGGTCGAGCTCCCCGATCTCTGGAGCGCCAGCGAGGCATCATGGACGGCCATGCGGATCATCCATTGCTCGCCGAGCCTCCAGCGGCGGTACGGCTACGCGATCGCTGAGACGCACGCCGCGGCGTGGGCCCATCGGGCATCGTTCCGCGGCGTTTCGCATCCGCGGTGGAGGACGCGGTTTCTTCGCTATCTGGGCACGGAGGCAGCATGAGGCTCGAGCGCAACGGCGCCCGGCGTGACCGCATCAGCCGAGGCAGGGGATCGCCCGGCCCCAAAAAAGACGCGCGACGTGTTCGATCGGCACAGCCGCGAGCGTCCAGGGGGGTGAGGGCTCGAGATGACCGATGGCACCGCGAACCGGATGTGGCCAAGCCTCCGGCACGGGCGTCGATCAGGCCTCGAAGTACCCAATCGCAGGAGGGATAGATGATGCACGACACCACCGCCGACCATCCGCATCACCACCGCACCGTGGAGCTGGCGTCGTGACCGCCGACATCGTGCTGTGGCTCGACCTCGCCGAGGCCAACCAGCAGGACGAGGCCAGCGTTCGCGAGGCCGTACCGCCTGGCGCCGAGATCCTGCGGCTCACCGAGCAAGGCGTGGAGCCATCGCCGGAGGGCACACCCCAGCGGTGGGGGCCGGTCCTCGACGGCATCGATCGCCTCGTGCGGCATGCCCGCCGGCGCGAACGACAACTGGCAGGGTGCCGTTACTGGGTGACCGGGCGCGCTGGCCTGCCGGCGTTCTTCCACCTCGGCCACCGGCTCGGCAAGATGGTCGCCGCCACCTTCGTTCACCAGCCGCGGAACGGCGGCAAGGCGGTCCTGTTGCCGCTTGATCCGCTCCCCTCCGCTGCGGACGGGCAGCCAGCGACGTACTTCGTGCGAAGTCCGAAGCGGCTGCCGCACAGCGAGTCGACCGCGCCGGTCGCACTCGCCGTGTCGTCGCAGAAGGTCATCGCGGACTCGGCCATCGCGGACGCCCTCGCGCGCCAGCAGAAGCGCCCTGCTGCGATCGTCCATGCGCACGCCGACGCGCGGCTCGACCCCGGCTCGGTGCCGGCCGCGATGCACGAGATCGACGAGCTGATCCGTGACATCTGCGCCGCCCACCCAGCCCGCGAGACGCTCGCGGTGTTCATCGCCGGCCCGTCCGCGCTCGCGTTCGTCGTCGGTAACGCGATCAACCCGCGCGTGTGCCGCGACGTCCGGGTGCTCGAGTACCACGGCGACCGCTATGCACTCGCCTACGAACTGCCCCATCCGCCGGTCCGGGAGCACAACGTCGCGCTGTGGCTCGGGGCCTGCCCGGCGGGGACCAAGCCACTCGCGCTCGACGAGGAGGCCCGCAACATCCAGCTGGCGCTGAGCGAGGCCGGTGTGGCTGACCGCCTTGCGGTCGCCGCGATCCCGGCTGCGCGACCGGTGGATCTGCCGGATGCGCTGCGGAACCGGAAACCTGGCGTCGTGCAGTTCAGCGGCCACGGCAGCTCGGGCGGCCCGATGTTCCAGGACGAACACGGCCAGCAGCGCCCGCTTCCCGTCGCCGACCTGGTGGAGGTGTTCCGGCTGGGCGGCGATCCGGTGCGCCTCGTCGTGATCGCCGCGTGCCACAGCGAGGACTACGCCGAGGCCCTGCTCGCCCACGTCGACTGCGTCATCGTGATGCGCGGCCGGGTGGAAGACACCGACGCGCGCAAGTTCGCGGCCGAGCTGTACCGCGGCCTGGCCGAGGGCGACTCCGTCCAGGTCGCGTTCGACCGCGCGCGCCTGGTCATGCGCCTCGAGCGCCCTGCGGGCGTCGGCCCGGCCACGGCGGGCGACGAGGTGCCCCGGCTCCGGGAGCGCGACCCGGGCTGCGCCGGCAACCTGTTCCTGGTCCGGAGGCGAGGATGACGGTGCCCGCGATCGATCCGGAGCACGTGAGCAGCCGGTCTTCCCAGAACGTGAGTTCGATCGAGCTGCTCCGGGGCTCTCGAACTGGCGGAATTCCCTGTCAGGCGCAGCGACGGATCTGACCACCATGGACTACCTCCTTCTCGTGAGTCTCGGACCCATCCAGGACTTCATCGCGTCCGCACGGCGCTGCCAGGACCTCTGGTTCGGCTCGTGGATGCTCAGCGATCTCGCACGCACGGTGGCGACGACGATCCGCGCTGCGGGTGCCAGCACCCTGGTGTTCCCGGCGGCCCTCGGCAACGACAAGGTCGCCGTGGCGAACAAGATCCTCGCGGTGGTCGGCGAGGGCGGCGACCCCGGTGCGATTGCAGTGTCCGGACGCACCGCGCTGCAAGCGCGAATCGTGAAGCTTGCCGACAGGGCGTTTCGCAACCTGATAGCCCCAGTCGGGGGACCTCCCCGGGATCCCGGGTTTCGCCATGAGCTCGCCTACGCGCAGCTTCAAGATCTGATGGAGTACGTGTGGGTCACGGTCCCGATGGAATCCGGAGGTTATGCCGACGCGCGCGATCACGCCGAGGCGTTGCTCGCGAGCCGCAAGAATACCTGTACGTGGGGCGCGGTCACGACGGGCGTGGCGGGGCTACCCAAGAGCTCGCTCGACGGCCTGCGCGAATCGGTGC
>JBGQCL010000845.1:0-2788 GCA_041495365.1 Kofleriaceae bacterium
AGCAGAGCACCCCCGCGACCGAGACCACGACCGAGCCCGTGACTGAGCTCGTCCGGATCGCCTGTGACATCGCCACCGGCGCGGCCAAGGACGACACCGCGGTCGCGATCCGCGGCCGTGCCGCCTGGCGTGACCTCAACGCCAAGGGCAACGGCCGCGAGACCTACCGCCGCGCGCTGAGCCCCGGCGGGTCATGGCGCTTCATGTCGAGCGAGCGTTTGCCCCGCGGAACCTTCCTGGCCTCGGACCGCAAGGCGTCCGTCCGCGGCGACGTGTACGTCGGCGACCTCGTGGCTGATTTCGAGCGCTCCCTGTCCCGAGGTGCATCCCAGGGTGAGGCCGAGCACGGCGGCAAGGTCGGCCTCGTCACCGGCCCGCGCGACAAGGGCGCCAAGATCTGGTGGATGGACGCGGTCTGCCAGAAGAACGGCAGCTGGCGCGTCATCCTGCCGACCGGCGCGCACCTCACGATCCCAGCCGCAGGGTGGAGGTAGCCATGACGACCATCGACGAACTCAACACGATCGACGCGATGCGGATGGACGACACCGCACGCGAAATGTCCCGCAACGGCGTCTCGCTCTCGCACCGCGACGCCGAGGCGTTCGGCGCGGACCGGATCGACTGGCTGCGCACCCGGCTCGGTCTGATCATGACGAGCGACGACCGCGGCTACCACTTCACGCCGGCGACTGTCGAGCACGCGAGCGCGGTGTGCTTCGTCGCCGACGCCCCCGGCGCCTACGGCGCGGGCGACGGCCGCGTGTGGTCCGCGCACCGCTCGATCGAGGACGGCCGCCGCGCGGTCCGCGAGGGTGACCGCGTCGCACTGCACCACGGATCGCTGGAGCCCGGCACGCACTGGACCTCGCGCATGGAACAGATCTACCCGGTGGTCGAGTAGCCACCGCCCCCCACCCAGGAGACCACCATGGAGACCACGATCATTAGCAGAACCGCCGACCGCCGCATCGGCACCACCCCCGCCGCGCTGTACGCCGCGCTCATGGCGGCCGAGATCGACGGCGGCAACGCCCCCGACATGCGCCGCGTGATCCGCGACGAGCGGCAGTCCCTCGGCCAGGCCCTGGAGCGCGTCCGGGATGCCGACGCGAGGCTCCGGCGGGCCGAGGCGATCCGGTACCTCAGCGAGCGCATCCCGGCCGTCCAGTCGGCGCGCGCGGATCGCGATCGCGCGGTGGCCGACATGATCGAGACCACCGCCGAGACCATCACCCCGAAGCAGATCAGGCTCCGTCACGAGGCGTGGCTCAACGGCGACACCCTGCAGGTCGCGCTATGTAACGTCGCGCTGGCCGATGATTTCGAGGCGATAGCAGGGATCGGCGCTCAACGCGCCGCCCTCGAACGGCTCGGGGTCGTCCCGGGGCTCGTCGATGCCGACGGCCGGGCCCGCCAGCGCTGCGCCGACGCGATCAACGCGGCGCGCGCCGAGGATGACGCGACCCACGACATGGACGTGGATCCGTACGGCACCGCGTTCTGCCGTCGCTATGGGGCACAGCCATGAGCCGCCGCAAGCCGTCACTCGGCGCGGAACGGCGCTCGCTCTCCCGCCGGCGCCGTGGCGGCGCGTTGCTGCCCGCGCGCGAGATCCGCGAGGCAGCCGCCGCGCAGCCCCCGCCCGAGCTCGCCGAGCTGGCGCGGAGGTTCGGCTGCGACCCCGCGGCGATCTCCAGGATCGTGCGTGGGGTCGTCCAGCCGGACGCCGGCGGGCCCATCCGGACCGAGCGGCCTCGGCGCGGCGCGGGCGTCAAGCGCTCGGTGCTGCTCCCGGGTGACCTCGCCGAGCGCATCGATCGAGCTCGAGGCGACGGGGCATTTGGCCCCTGGATGGCCCGGGCGGCGGAGGCGATGCTCGGCACTCCCGGTGCAGACTCGAGCACTTAGGTGTGCTCGCACGAAATCGTCATGCGACCACTTGCGAGCACGCACGACGAGTATTACCTTGTTTGCATGACGAACTCGATGACGCTCCCCGCCGAGACCAGCGCCTGCAAGCGCTCCACCCGCAACGGCGAGCCGGCCGAGGTAACTGCCTACGGCCCGGAGTCCAGCTACCCGGTGCCCAGCTACGTGACGCTGCCGGGCCATTCGGTCCAGGCCGCGGCGAAGTCGCTCGGGCTGCGGGTCCTCGGCCGCCGCGAGTCGCGGGAGGAGGGCAACGTGGTCGCCGAGATCCACGAGCGCGGTCAGGGCGGTTTCCTCTGCGTCCTCGCACCTGCTGAGTAGATTCCTGCCACCCACGAAAGCACCACTACCATGACCATGTATCTCGTCTACCGCAACGGCTCCAACAGCGCCAACCAGAGCATGTGCGACCAGATGCCCGTCGCGATCGTCGAGGCACCCTCGCGCGCAGCGGCGTGCGCCACGGTGCGCCACGACGGTGCCCGGCTCGACGTCCACGCACCCAGCTACCTCGCGCTCGACGAGAGCGTCGAGTGCTGGGCGAATCAGCACTTCACCGCCGTGCCGCGGTCGCGGGCCAAGGCTAGCGACTGGAATGCGATCGTCGGAGCCTGACCCAATGCCATCGCCCGTGATCGACGAGCGCGGCAATCGCTACGGCCTGCTGGTCGTATTATCCCGGGCTGACAGCCGGCACTGGTCTGGCGGCGCGTGCTGGCTCTGCCGGTGCAACTGCGGGGGCGAGGTCGAGGTGCGCGGCGCAGATCTTCGGCGGGGCCGTACCCACAGCTGCGGATGTGGCCCGCGGGGCGGCACAGCGCCGCACTACGCGGATTCGTACCGGCAGCGGCGCTCG
>JBGQCL010000846.1:0-2782 GCA_041495365.1 Kofleriaceae bacterium
CTTCCGATTCTTGACGAAAGCGACCGCGCAGCGCTCCGGGGAGAGTTTCACGAAGCGTATCCCGGCGGACATGAAGCTGACGTGGTAGTCGTCGGCTAGGCCAGAGATGACATCGAGCGTGGGTTGCGGCACGTCGACGTGCTTTCGCCAGAGCGCGGCCGGCATCAGGAACTCGGCCGCGAAGGCGTTGGCCTCGCGCTCGGTCGCCTGATCGTACACTTCGTCGATCTTGTCCTCGTCGCACACGTCGAGCTGCATAACCTTCTCGTGCAGCTCATGATGTCCCAGTTCGTGCGCGATCACGAATCGGCGCCGCGCCTCGTACTGAATCCGCGTGCTGACCGTCAGGATCGCCTTCTTCTTCCGCCGCACGAGCCGGCCTTGCGCGCCGTCGAGCGGCAGGTATTCGACTCGGGCGCCGCGACGCCAGGCGATCGCTTCGAGCGTCGCCTCGAGCGGATGCCGGAGCCCGATCTCCTGGTAGACCTTGCGGGCCAGGCGCTCGCCGCGCTCCACGTCGGCATCCGCCCAATTATTCTTCCCCCGCATCGGCCTCCAGTTCCTCCAGCTGATCGGCAAGGCTCGCAAGGTCATCATCGGACATGTGGGTCAGGTCGTGGTGGTGGGCCGACAGCTCGGGGTGACGGGCCTGCTGCGCACGGATCCGTGCCTGGTTCTCCGGTCGGCTGCGGCGATGGGTCGGCCCTTTGGGCCGGACTTGGTGCCGCTGATATTCGGCTTCGGCGTCCGCCAGTTCCTGGAGGCGATCCGCCTCCTCCTGCGCGGTGACATTCTTCATCAGGAGCCTGAACTCAGCGTCCACGTCGACTCCGAGCTCGCCGAGAAACTCCCTGGCCTCGGCTTCCGACATCGGAGCCTCGTCCCGCGCCCGCTCGAACCGTAGGATGAGGCGCTGCTCATCGGTTGGCGGCTGCTTGGTCATGTATTCACCTTCTTTCGCATGGAGGTCACCCGACGCTCCAGCTTCCGTTGCGCTTGGTAGACGTCCTTGACCGACATCCCTAGCCGGGTGGCGACATGCCGAGGCTGTTCGCAGCCGTCCTGAAGGTACGCGTCGACGACTCTCGTGAGCACGTCGTCCCCTTCGGCAGCCTCCAGTAGTTCATAGACCCGAGCTTCGGCCGCCTGCTCGTCAAGCGCAAGCTGCAGCGGGTCATCCTCCTCGGCGAACTGCCGTTTGGGAGCCCGGTTCCCGTCGTCACCCTCGGCTTCGTCGTGCATCGACTCGTTCCGACGGGCCTTCTTCCATTCATTCGAGGCGATGCTTTTCATCGTCAGCTTCACGAACACCACGAAGTCGACATCGGGATTCCACGTGCGTCGGCCCCTCAAGACCTGCATGACCGCCTCGTTAATGAGATCGCGCGCTCGGCGGTCGAGCTGTTTCTCGTCGTCCTTCCCGCCGCCGAACGTGAACGCGACCCATCGACCCTCGACCAACACGCGAGCATAGTGGCTCTCCAAGCGTTTGAAGAAGCGCTGACGCGTCTGCTCGTCCAATTCAGCTATTGGTACTCTTATGAGCGGATCTTTTGCCAAGTTCACCTCCGCGCGAGAAAGTCCCGAGCCATGCCGGCTCTTTAGATCAACGAATACGGCACCTTGCCGAATTTTGGGTCCCTGCGTGGCAAGAAACGCCTGCCCAAGAGCACAGAGACTGACTCCCTCACTGCACCGCTTCGACGGTGGAAGGAACGTAGGCACCATGAGCAACAACGCAGTCAAGATCCTAGCTGCCCTGGCCGTCGGGGTAGCGATCGCGCGTATCCTGCGCTCTCCCAAGGTCTGCCTGTGCGCCGGGCCGCTCTGCGCCTGCTGGTACCGGCGGTAGCCCGACGCCTGTGGTCAGCAACGGCTCGATCGTCCTGGCAGCCCCCTCGGTAGGTCGTCGCACTCACGGTGCCCCGCGTATAGGCACATCGAACAGCGCGATCCAATGATCTTTCGGCAGCACGCAACAAAACGCGGCACACGGGATCTGCAATTACATCGCAGGTTGAAGTTTTCGATATTGCCGCCATCCCCTCGCGCCTTATCGACCTCGTTGGCACAGCGGCGCTGACCAAATGTCCATGGGAAGATCCCGATGTCAAGTCTCATTGCCACCCACGTTTCCCCTACCGACGCCGCTGTGGCGTCCACCACGACGGCTCCGACCGCCCCGGACCCGCGCAAAGGCTAGGCAGCCAGGTCCTCAGTGTGAACACCACGCACTGCCCCGCGCGCTAGCGCGTTGCTCATGCCGCTTCCGTAGGAGATCCAGCATGTCCCGAGATCGCTCGAATCCCCGGATGTCCATCACCAAGTTCGCCGAGTACGTGACCGCGTCGCCGCGTCGCCGCCGGTCGATCTTGCGCGACCAGCGGTATCCTCCGGCATTCAAGGCCGCCACGTTTCGCGAGGCCTACCCGGCGATCGCAGACGTGCTCATCCGCGGCGGCGACCCGGATCTCGTCGACGCGCAGCTCGGGATCTGGCGCAAGCGGAAGCCCAGCACGGAATTCACGGCCGGATGCTTGGCGCACTGCATCGATGCCCTGATGGCCTTCAAGGCGCTCCTCGCCAAACGAGACTTCAGGAAGTTCTCGTTCGCGCATGGCATGTCCGAGGCGTACGTCGAGCTCGGCGGCGTCAGCCTGAGCGCGCGACCCGAGGCTCTCGTCCGAGGTCCCGAGGTCGGCGCCGTCAAGATCTACCTCTCGAAGACGATGCCGTTCACCAAGGACGCCAGGGGCAAGCCCGGCTCGGCGAGCTACACGGC
>JBGQCL010000847.1:0-2778 GCA_041495365.1 Kofleriaceae bacterium
CATCGCAGCGCGTGGGGTTGCAGGTGCGGGCAGCCCCCTGCCACACCTCGAGCGGATCCAGGCGAGCTTCGGCCCGCACGACGTCTCCGCCGTGACCGCGCACGAGGGGCCTGCCGCGAATGCGGCCGCGCACGCACTTGGCGCCCAGGCGTTCGCATTCGGCAACTCGGTCGCGTTCGCGTCGTCGCCGGATCTCCACACCACGGCGCACGAGGCCGCTCACGTCGTGCAGCAGCGCGGCGGTGTGCAGCTCAAGGGCGGCATCGACCAGCCCGGCGACACCCATGAGCAACACGCTGATGCCGTCGCGGACGCCGTGGTCGCCGGCAGATCGGCGGCGCCCCTCCTCGATCAGGTGTCGCGCACCAGGGCTCCGGACGCCGCGGTACAGCGCAAGCCCGATGGCCCAAGCGCCGCCTCCGGCGGCGCCAGTCCTGCCGTCGCACCGCCCAAGGGCGGCATCAACAAGGCCGGTTTCATCGACAACGGCGACGGCGGGAACATCCGTACGGGCCCGGCCGAGTCGGGCGGCCAGAAAGTGCGCGACCAGCCGCTGCCGCCGGCGACGCGCGTGTTCGTGAGCGGCACGCACCCCGACGCGCCGCAGTGGTGGTACGTCACCGCGTACCTCGACGGTACGATGGTGCGCGGCTATGTCCAGGACTTCCGCATCACCACGGAGCTCCCCGAGCCGACGGCGAAGCTGCACCAGGTCGTCGGCGGCGACACGGCCGAGCAGCTCGCGGCGAAGGAGTACGGTAGCTCCGTACGCGACGGCCACGACCTCCGGTACTACGAGAACGTGCTGCTCTATGTGAACCAGCAGCAAGGGCGCGCCGGGATCACCGGCAGCTACCAGGATCCGGGCGTCCTCGGCGGCGGCAACAACAACGTGCAGCTGGTCGCCGGACATCGCATCTGGCTGGTCAGCCCGGCCTATGCGAAGGCGCTCGAGGCCGTCGTCCCGTCGGGGTCGCTGACCGACGGCGCAGTCGCCAAGGTCAAGCGCTTCGTCGGCCATCTCGAGGACATCCTCCACAGCGTCACGAGCTCGCCGCAGCACTTCGGCGAGGTCGCCGGCGAGTACGCGCAGGCCATCCGCGACCACCTGCCGGAGATCGTCGGCATCGTCGCCGGGTTCATCATGGCCGAGGCGACCTCGGCGTTCCTCGCCGCGACACCGACCGGCGTGGGGCAGATCGCGGCGACGGTGATCCAGCTCGGGCTGTCGGCGTTCGGAGCCGCCGGCGCCATCCAGGCGGGAGCCGAGGCGATCAAGCACGCCAGCGAGTGGCTGACCATCGCGTGGACTGCCCAGGGCAAGGACGATCGGATCGCCGCCGCGAGCAAGGAATTCCTCAAGATGCTGGTCAGCATCGCCATCGCGGCGCTGTCGGCGCTCGGGGCGAAGGCCAACTACGGCAACGCGCTCAAGATCGCGAGCTCGATGCCGACCGGCGGTCTGCCGGCCCTGGCCGTCGCGGGTGGCGGCCAGCTCGGCGGCGCGGGAACCGCAACCGGCGTGCTGATCGGCCCCGGCACCGGGTCGCTCGGCGTCGCCGGCAACGCGATGATGCAGGCCGACGACAAGGGGGGCGGCGGCTCAGACAAGTCCGATACCAAGGCGTCAAAGGACGGCCCGGCGAAGCTAGATGCATCGATGTCCTCGGCGCGCCCCAGCGAACAGGCCACGGCTGAGCGCGTCGCAGCGATGTCCAAGTTCAAGGGCCGCACGTTCCGCGCACCACCCCCGCCAGATCCTGGGTTCGACTGGATCGACGACCTCGGACAGATGTTCGACGCGTTGGGGGACGGCACGAAGTCGAAATACTTCCGACTGGAACAGTTCAAGGCGTCGATCGATCATCACCTCCTAAAGGGGAACACATTCACCGTGATCGACATGACCGGCTATACTGCCGAGCAGATCGCCGCGGTGCGTGCATACGTTGATACGCTGCCCGCAAACCAAATCATTCGAGTAGGCTTTTAACGTGCTCTCAATCCGCTTCGACAACGAACATGAGTGGTGGGTACCCGGAGGTGTCTTTGATCGGCTGTTTCAAAGCGCGCTCGATCATGGCCAGCTCGCCCCCGATCTCGAGGAATGGCGCCATGTCGTCGACGCCAATGGCGGCATCTCGTTGACCGATCTGGACCCCGACGTCGCCCTAGCGCTCACCATGGGACTGCGGGCTGCTGCCACCACGGAGCTGGCAGGCCTCGAACAGATGCGTCAAGACACGGAGGACCGGACCTACATGACATCGCTCGAGAAGTTGTTAACCATCACACGCGAATTGAACACGGTGTAGGCGCCCTCCTTGTCCAGCCATACCTACAGTGGCAACTGGAGCGCGTCCCTGAGAGATGCCCGCAGCTCTTCAACTGCAGCGCGCTCTGCCACCCGGGTCCCGATCTCACGGCGGACACCCTTCCCGGCTTCAACGCTCGCGAGAAATGACCCGGGTCTGCTCGCGAGAAATGACCCACGCTGCGGTTCCGGATCGCCGTTCGGATCGGTGAACGTGGGGGCGTGGAGGGGGGAGTGAATCGTGGCGATTCGGGACACCCCCGTGACAGCTCGGCACGGTGGTGAGTTCGATCCCGTTCGTCTGGATCCCAGGCGGGTGTAAACCGTCCGTCTGGATCCTGATTGTGGATCGGATGGATCCTCTGGTTCGTCGGTTCCGACTCTGGTCTCTCTTACGCCGCTGGCTCGGAGGCGTCCGTTCATCGAGTGACGAGGACACCGCGACGACAGCAGCGTGGCGTTCC
>JBGQCL010000848.1:0-2749 GCA_041495365.1 Kofleriaceae bacterium
CAGTGCAGATCGGAGATGCGGGCGCGCGGCGGATCGTCGGGGATCAGGGCGCCCTTGACCTTGATCCGGGCGGCGGCGGCGGTCGGCCGGGCGAGGCGCTCGGTGTCGACCAGGGCGAACGTGCGGGCCTCGTGGGACGGGATCCACAGCGACTGCGACTTGAGCTCGCCGACGGTGGTGCCCGCGGTGTCGGTGAGCTCGCCGCCGAGCGTGACGTGGGCGCCCTCGGCGGCGGTGTTCTCGGCGTCGACCAGGACGAAGCTCGCGTTGCTGGCGAACGGGCCGTCGCCGACGGTGTCGGTGCGCAGGCGCGCATCGGGCGACACGCGGATCGCGTCGAGGTCGAGGTTGCGCGCCGGCTTGCTGTGGGTGCAACCGGCGAGCCCCAGGCCTGCTCCAAGGCCGGTGGCGACGAGGAGCGCAGCGGTTCGGCCCGGCATCTCCCCCGGGTATCCCATGGGACCTCCCGGAGGCCAAGAAGCTGCCCGGCAGGCGGCCCAGGAGAGATGAAGACCTCGGCTCCATGACCGAGTTGCAGTGGCCGACACCATGATACGCCGTGCGGTCACCTCGCCCGGGGCTGGTGATCGCGTCGCCGCCCGCGATTGACGGCTGGTCGCACCCGACCCCAAGCTGTGCCGTGCCCCGCTTCTTCAACACGGCCGGCCCCAACCAGCCCGAGCGCCACTACACCCTGCCCGTGCTCGCGCGCCTGCCGCAGATCCGCGAGCTCATCGACCAGGGGCTTTACTTTGTCCTGCACGCACCCCGCCAGGTCGGCAAGACCACCTCGCTCCTCCACCTCGGCCATGAGCTGACCGCCGAGGGCGCCTACGTCGCCATCCTCGTCTCGATGGAGGTCGGTGCACCCTTCCCACACGACCCGGGCGCTGCCGAGCTGGCCATCCTCGATGCCTGGCGGAGGCGGGCCGAGGCGCACCTCCCCCCCGAGCTTCAGCCGCCGCCCTGGCCCGACGTGGCTCCCGGCGACCGGATCGCCGCCGCACTGGCCGCGTGGGCCCGCGCGGCATCGCGGCCGCTGGTCGTCTTTCTCGACGAGATCGATGCGCTGCGGGACGAGTCGCTGGTGGCCGCCCTCCGCCAGATCCGCGACGGCTACATCGACCGGCCGCAGAGCTTTCCCCACTCCCTGGCGCTGGTCGGGCTCCGGGACGTCCGAGACTACAAGGTGGCCTCCAGCGGAACTGACCGGCTGGGCACGTCGAGCCCGTTCAACATCAAGGCGGACTCGATCACCCTGCGCAACTTCACCCGGGACGAGATCGCCGCGCTCTACGGCCAGCACACCGCGGAGACGGGCCAGGTCTTCGTCCCCGAGGCGGTCGACCGGGCCTTCGCGCTGACCCAGGGCCAGCCGTGGCTCGTCAACGCCCTGGCGCGGCAGCTCACCCAGGTGCTCGTGCGGGACCGGGCGGAACCCATCGGCGCGGCGAACGTGGACGAGGCCGCAGAGATCCTCATCCGGCGGCAGGACACGCACCTCGACAGCCTGATCGAGCGGCTCCGCGAGCCGCGGGTGCGCGCCATCATCGAGCCGATGCTCGCGGGCGAGACGCTGGGCGAGGTCTCCGAAGACGACCGGCGCTTCGCCGTCGACCTCGGCCTGGTCCGTCGATCCGAGGCCGGAGGGCTAGAGGTCGCCAACCCCATCTACCGGGAGGTCATCGTGAGGACGCTCGCGGGAGGCGCCGCGGACTCGCTCCCGCAGATCCCGATCACCTGGCTGACCCCCGAAGGCCGGCTCGACAAGAGCCGGCTACTTCGCTCCTTCATGGACTTCTGGGCCCAGCACGGCGAGCCGCTCCTCCGCACAGCGCCCTACCACGAGGTGGCGCCGCACCTCGTACTGATGGCCTTCCTGCACCGGGTGGTCAACGGCGGCTCGATCGAGCGCGAGTACGCCATCGCCCGTGGCCGGATGGACCTGTGCCTCCGCTACGCGGGCGAGACGCTGGCGATCGAGATCAAGGTCTGGCGCCCCGGACGGCCGGATCCGCAGGCGGCGGGGCTCGCGCAGCTCGACGGCTACCTCGCGGGGCTCGGACTTGATAGCGGGTGGCTCGTGATCTTCGACTGCCGCCCGGGGCTGCCCCCGGTGGAGGAGCGGCTCACGGCGAGCGAGGAGACGAGCCCTGCGGGCAACCGAGTGACCGTGATTCGCGCGTGAGCCACCTCCTGATCTGGTTGGCGAGCGACATGTCGATGGGTTGTCCGGGCGTGGGGCGAGGAAACGCAGCGACGATGCGCCGCTGCTCGTTCACCCATGCGAGCAATGCCCCCCACGCGCGGTAGAACAACGCGGCATCTGCCGGTGGTAGGTGCATACGGAATCGTCTAGTACACGGTGTCGCCGACGAAGATCGTGCCGCGGATCGAGCCCTCGGGGCCGACGAACTGGACGACGCGGCGATCGCGGGCCGGGACCTCGAACAGCTGGAACGGCCGGGTCATCGGCTGGCCGTGGGCGTCGTGGAACGAGCCGATCGCCATGATCTGGCCCGGGCGGTCGGCGGCGTTGACCAGGTAGGCCTGGACCACGACCTTGCCGCGATCGTCGAAGCTGTGCAGGTCGGTGATGTGCGCGCGCGGCGGATCGTCGGGGACCAGGGCGCCCTTGACCTTGATCCGGGCGGCGGCGGCGGTCGGCCGGGCGAGGCGCTCGGTGTCGACCAGGGCGAACGTGCGAGCCTCGTGGGGCGGGATCCACAGCGACTGCGACTTGAGCTCG
>JBGQCL010000849.1:0-2722 GCA_041495365.1 Kofleriaceae bacterium
CTACCGCTGCCGGTCCCGCTACCGCTGCCGGTCCCGCTACCGCTGCCGGTCCCGCTACCGCTACCGCTGCCGGGCTTTGTCCCAAAACCCCCTCGGGGGATCGACCTTTTGACGTAGCGGTCACCCTTTTGGGACAACCGGGTTCAGTGTGCGCGGCCTGGCCTGACAACTCCGCGGCACTCCCGATCGCGGCGGAATCACGCGCGCGATCCGGCCGTTGCCGCTACACCAGCCAGCTCTCTACTGGACAAGCGCACCACAGAGCACGCGACGGGCACCTAGTCGAGTTCCTCGAATTCGTCTACCCAGAGAAGACTCACGCGACCGGCTCTCGAGAATTCCGCGATTCCGCTCACGCGCATGCGGCGATTCATAAGGTTCTCGGCCTCGGCTTCATCGAGTTCGTGCGTGCAGCGAATCTCGTCGCTGTAGCCATCGATGTTTCGCAGCATGAACCGCTTCGCGTCGAGGTCGAGCTCTCTGATCGTCCCGACGAATTGAGCGCGCTCTCTCGCATCCTTCGCCGGTTGACTCATCAGGCTCGTAGCATGGCGCCGAGTGTCGGTTGTTAGGCGGACCATGGCCGTCACCGATCTGCCCGACAGCTCGATCTCGTCGATCTGCGATCGGTTCGATGGCGACAGAGCGCGGATCGCCGCCACCGCGATATCGCGCTCTGCCGGTTCATCAAACACGCGAATCACATCGTCGAGCGACCGTTCTTGCGCCACGAGTGTGCTCGCGTCTCCGATAAGCTGCACCGCACGACGCGTGAGCTGAGCTTCGGCATCATCCGATACTCCGAAGCCGATGAACAAGCTGCCCCGAGCGAGCCCGACGAAGTTCATGTCCATGCCGGCGGGAACACGCACGTGCGGGCCGCTGAGGTGTGCAAGTTGCTTCGCCAGCTTCGTGACTTGGTCTCGCGTACCAGCAAGCATCTTCGCCAGGATCGACACCTTCGGCGTCGGAGCCGATGCACCGGGGCCCTTGACGTGGATGAGCAGGTCGGACTCGTCGGCGATCTTCGCGAGAGGGAGGTCTCGCAAGTACAGCGTCTCGAGCATCTTCTCGAACGAACGCTCGCGACGGCGAATTGACTCCGCGCGGTCAGGAAACTTGAGGCGCAGTTGTCCTGTCTTGAGCAGCCCTTGCTGCACAAGCCTGATCTGCTGTCGCGTCGCGTCCTGAAACTCGGTCGTCACGTCTTCACCCGGATGATGCCCTTTGGGTGGTTGGGAGCAAGCCCGTGCTCCAGCGCATACTCCGTCGAGACCTTCTGGAAGAAGCGGACCATCGTGTCTTCGTCGCACTCCACGAAGAGGTCGAACTTGTAGAGCTCAAGGGCGCGATCCTCGTGGAGGTACTCCGCTTGCGGATGGGCATCGAGTTCCTCGAAGTCATCGATGTCGTGAACCACCACGAGGTCGACGTCCCTGGGAACAGCCTTGCTCGTGATGAAGCTGCCATCTACGTAGACCCCCTTGATCAGCGGCCCGAAGACTGCGAGCTCGTCGCAGAACCTCTTCAAGTTGCCGAACAGCTCGAGTCGGGTATCGTTCTGGTGACCGAACGCTGTCTCGATCTCGGAAAGTGTAGCGTCGTGGATGCCGACCGAAAGTAGTCCTGCCTGCACAAGGGTCGGCACGGGCATGCGCGCCGCCGAGTATTGGGTGAAGGCACCACGCGAAGCAACTTCCGCAGCTGCTCCACAGCGCGTAGCCGACCGCCTTCGACCGCCGCCGGTCTCCTCGTATGTAGCAAATTCAGGCAGGTAGGATCTTAGCCTACCAATCGACCTTCGACCAGCGCCTCTTCTCCAACTCGGCCCGGGAACGGGTCGCGGAGCTCGTCGGTCGCGGCCAGGAGCGCACCGAGCCAGAGCGCGGCGTAGACGTCGGCGGCGGGGTTGGGGAAGGGATGGGTGGCGGCATGCCGAAGTTATCGGCGGGGGCGGGCGGAAGTTGCGTGCACGGACCTACTTCGAGGCGTTCCTGCCGCACGCCAAGGCGTAGCCGGCAAATTCCGGTCCCATGGACGCCGGCCCGGTCTGCTCCTACCTGCGGATGACCGTTCAGCGATGGAGGAGGTAGTCGAAGCCGAGCAGGACCTCCCAAAGCCCGAGATTGGCGTTGGTTAGCTCCACCAGCTCGCCGCGAGCGCCGACCTGCACCAGCAGGAAGTCCCCGCTGGCGGCCCAGTTGCCCAGGTCCACGTCCAGGTCCCAGTCGTGGCCGTCGCGAGGACGCGTCTCGCTCGGCGACGGCTCGCGCCGCGGGTACGTCAGGGCGCGCAAACCCGCCGCCATGGCGCGGCGGGCGAGCCCGAGGCCGAGCAGCAGGCCTAGATCGACGGCCGCGGGCGCACCCTGATGCCCGTGCTGATCGACGCGCATGTTCACCTCGCGCGCACCGAGGATCTCGCGATCCTGCTCGCGCTCGGCATCACGACCGTGCGCAACATGTGGGGCGCGCCGATCCACCTCGAGTGGCGCGATCGCGTCGCGCGCGGCGAGCTGCCGGGGCCGACGATCTACACCGCCGGGCCGATCGTCGACGGCGAGCGCCCGGCGCGCCCCGGGAGCCTGATCGTGCGCAGCGAGGCCGACGCGGATCGCGCGATCGCGCTGCACCGCCGGCTCGGCTACGACCTCGTGAAGGTCTCGCTGACGAGCGTGGCGCCGGGCGGTCAGCCGGCGAGCCGGGGGCGGGCGGGCTGGCGC
>JBGQCL010000850.1:0-2716 GCA_041495365.1 Kofleriaceae bacterium
CACGTAGCCGCGCGACCGGCGCAGCAGCGTCGGCTGGCCGGCGATCACGCGCGCGACCGAGTCGTCGCACCGGGTCGCGATCGCGCGGTCGTGGACGAGCAGCGCGTCGGCGATGTCGCCGAGCCGGCGCACCGCCTCGGCCGGCCACGCCCTGGGCCGGCGTTGGGGCAAGTCACGGTTCGCGGTCCGAGGCCGCCTTCCTGCGTTTCTTCCGAACTTGTTCCCGCGAGGAGGCGCGCTTCTCCAGGGCCGCGCGCGTGCGCTCGAGTTCAGCGGCAATCGTCTGTTCATCCGGGAGCGTCGTGCGGTACTCTGCCGCGAGGATCTTGTTTGGGAGTCCCTCGATGGCGTAGTGGGCAACGGCCTGCCCTGCCTTGGTGCAAAGGATGAGTCCGACGGGTGGGTTCTCCCCGGGGCGCGTCCAGTGCTCGCGTGCGTAGTTCAAGTACAGGTGCATCTGGCCAGCGTCGGCGTGCGTGAACTTCCCGAGCTTGAGGTCGATGATGACGAGGCAGCGCAGCAGGCGATGAAAGAACACGAGATCGACCCGGTACCACTCGTCATCGAGCCGCAAGCGCCGCTGGCGCCCGACAAACGCGAAATCGTCTCCTAGCTCGAGGAGGAATGTCTCCAGTCGCGCGATGAGCGCAGCCTCCAGGTCGCTCTCCGAGTACTCGTCCTTGAGATCGAGGAACTCGAGGACGAACGGATCTTTCATCTCTTCCTCGGCCGTGACTGCATCATCCGGCCTCGCATGGCCCTTGCGCAGCATGGCGGCCTTGTTCCTGGACAGCGCGATCCGCTCGTAGAACTGCGACTGGATCTGCCGGTCGAGCTGTCGACTCGTCCATCCGCCGCGGAGAGCCTCGGCCTCATAGAACGTACGCGCATGGGCGTTCTCGACCCCCAGCAATCTCACGTAGTGAGTCCATGGCAACGGGAAGCGTGGTTGGATGAAGCGGGGGAGCCCCTCAGATTTCGCAGGCGCTGCCTGCGAAATCTGGGAATCGCGAGACAACGGTGACGATTTCGCAGACGCTGCCTGCGAAATGGGCCAGCCGAGATAAAACCCTCGCATCTGCTCGAGGTTGCGCTCGGAGAACCCGCGACCAAAGCGCCTCGATAGATCACGGGACAACCGCTTGAGCAGCTGCTCGCCATAGGCGGCACGAGCCACGCCTTGTTGCTCTTGCTCCACGATGCGCCGGCCGACGAGCCAGTAGGTCGTCGTCATGATGGCGTTGACGGAACGAACGGCGGCGTAGCGTGCTTCTTCGATCACATGCGAGATGTCAACCAGCAAGGTGTCGTACCCATGTGGCGCGACATCGTTCGACTGCTTCGTGAGCTTGTTCCGGGAACGGGCCATCGCGTAAGTCACATTGCACGGAGGGCGCCTGCCCGACAAGCGCGCCCGGTCGAGCTCCTCGGAATGGCCAGGGTGTAAAGCTCGCTACCGGCGCGCGATCGCGTCGGCGACCACCGCCTGGCCGAGCGCGATGCCGCCGTCGCCGGGCGGGACGTCGGCGTGGAGGTGAACGTCGAGGCCGGACAGCGCGCTCACCAGGCCCTGGGCCAGGCGGGGGTTCTGGAACGCACCACCGGTCAGCACGATCGGCAGCCGGCCGTGGGTCGCGACCGCGGCGCGCACCCGGTCGGCGGTGGCGGCGACCAGGGTGTCGTGGAACCGCGCCGAGATGATCGCCGGGGGGATGCCGGCGGCGACGTCGTCGACGATCGCGCGGACCATCGGCCGGGGGTCGATCGCGGGCAGCGCGCCGTGCGCGGCGACCGGATCGTGGCCGATCTCGAACGGGTAGTGGCCGTGGTCGCCGTCGGCGGCGGCGACGTTCCACGCCACCGCGAGCTCGCCCTCGTAGCGCGCGTGGGTCCGGCCGAGGCCGAGCACGGCGATCGCGTCGAACAGCCGGCCGATGCCGCGCGCCAGCGGCGCGTTGATCCCGGCGCGGATCATGCCGCGGACCACGACGACCCAGCGCGCGGGGATCTCGGCGAACGCGGGCAACCGGGCGAGCGGCGCGTCGCTGCCGAACGCGTCGTCGAGGAGCGCGACCGCGACCCGCCACGGCTCGCGCATCGCGAGGTCGCCGCCGGCGAGCGCGACCGGGCGGAACGTGGCGAGCCGTTCGAACCGGTCGTAGCCGGCGAGCAGGATCTCGCCGCCCCACGACGTGCCGTCGGTGCCCCACCCGGTGCCGTCGTAGGCCACGCCGATCACCGGCCCGGCGAGGCCGTGCTCGGCCATCGCGCTCGCGACGTGGGCGTGGTGGTGCTGGACGCCGATCTGGCGCTCGGTCCGGCCGAGCGCGTAGCGGGTCGACAGGTAGCCGGGGTGCAGATCGTGCGCGATGAGCGCGGGCTGGAGCTCGAGCATCTGCTGGAGCCACGCCGCCGAGCTCTCGAACAGGCCGAGCGCGGCGAGGTTGTCGAGGTCACCGACGTGGGGGCCGAGGTACGCCGAGTCGCCGACCGCGATGCAGCACGCGTTCTTGAGCTGCGCGCCGACCGCGAGCACCGGCTGCGCGACCGGCGCGATCAGCTCGATCGCCCGCGGCACGTAGCCGCGCGACCGGCGCAGCAGCGTCGGCTGGCCGGCGATCACGCGCGCGACCGAGTCGTCGCACCGGGTCGCGATCGCGCGGTCGTGGACGAGCAGCGCGTCGGCGATGTCGCCGAGCCGGCGCACCGCCTCGGC
>JBGQCL010000851.1:0-2681 GCA_041495365.1 Kofleriaceae bacterium
AATCGATCGAGAATCGACGAGCTTCATCACAGCGGTCAACCGATCAAAATCTCTGCGGCGAGGTACTAGTGCTCGATCTCAGGCCGGCGCGGCGATCGCCGGCGCCGAGTGAACGGCGGCGCGGCGAGTGAGGCGAGCCTGGGTCGTAAGATCCGGGGTTCTCGACGCGAGGCGGCCGAAGGAAGTAGTTCCGAAGCGGGCAAGGTGGGAGCACGCACACGAAGCAGCGGGAGCGGATTGTGGGCGCAGCAAGATGCGGCACGAAAATCAGCGTTCGCTCGGTGTTCGCATGGTTCGGGCGGAGTCTAGGCTTCGGCCCCGAGGAGCAGATGGCAGATCTCAGCGGACGCGTGCTAGGTGACTACGTCCTCCGAGAGAAGGTCGGAGGCGGTGGCTACGGGGAAGTGTATCGCGCGGAGCACCTTGAGCTCAGGCGCGTGGCCGTGGTCAAGGTGATGAACGAGGAGCGGCGGTGGAAGGATGAGGCGGCGGCGGCGCGGTTCCGGCGCGAGGCGCAGCTCGCATCGCGGCTGCGGCATCCCAACGCGGCGCACGTGTACGATTTCGGTGTTTCCGCTGCCGACGAAGAGGACCGCGAAGGGGTGATGTGGATCGCGATGGAGTTCGTGGACGGGTGCTCGTTCTCGGACTGGCTGGACGTGCATGGGCCGATGTCCCTCGGTGAGGCGGTGCAGTTCTTCGAGCCGCTGCTCAGAGCGGTGGACGCCGCACACCACTGCGGGATCGTGCATCGCGACCTGAAGCCGTCGAACGTGATGGTGGTCGAGGACGAGGGTGTTCCAGTCCCGAAGCTGATTGACTTCGGGATCGCGAAAGGCACCGTGGCGTCCATCGCCGAGGATGAGCCAGTCGAGCATCCCGGAGACAAGGTGACGACGGATCTGATTCGCGCCGCGCGCTCGCCGCTGTATCACCGTACAGAGACCGGCGAGACGTTCGTACCAGAGCACCGACGAGAGATCACTCGGAGCGGTGCCGGGTTTGGTTCCCGAGCGTACATGTCACCCGAGCAGTGGGGGGACGCGGCGCGCGTAGGTCCGGCGGCCGACATCTACTCGCTCGGCGTCATGCTCTGCGAGGCGCTCACGGGTCGGCTGCCATTCAAAGCGGAGGACACCGACGGCGATCTCCGGGTGCACCTCCACGCGGTGCCGGGCATCTACTTGCCAGAGGATCTGGAACGCGTTCTCTACCGCGCGCTCGCCAAGGAACCCGAACAACGCCAGGCCAACGCGCTCAAGCTGGCTGCGGAGCTGCGCGAGATACTGAAGGCGGACCCCAACGAGCAGATCCGATCGTTGGCGGAGCGATGGCACGAGCGAGGCCGCTCGCCGGATTTGCTGGCTCGGGGCCAGACGCTGATGGAGTTGAAGCGGAGCGTGCAGAGCCCGCGGGTTGCCGCGCACCTCAGCAAGCTGGACGACTCGTTCATCGCGCTGAGCCTGCAGCGCGCTCGGCGCGCGAAGTGGGCCATCGGAGCGCTCGTGGCGCTGGTCGTGATGGGCGGGTTGCTCGTTCGTGCGGAGAAGGGGCGCCGGATGGCGGACCAGTTCGCCACCGAGTCGGCGGTCGAGCGGGGACAGCAGGCGGTTCTTCATGGCGAGCTGAGCGAGGCGGTGCGTCACCTCGGACAGGCGTACGAGCGCGGTGCGCGCTCGCCAGAGGTGGCCTTCATGCTCGCCCGAGCGCTGCAGCCGAGGACGGCGGAGCTCGCGCGCTTCACAAGCTCGGCCGCGACGACGACGAGCCCTGTGCGCATGTGGTCGGCGGTGTTTTCCGCCGATGGGAAGCGGGTGCTGACGGCCGACGATCAGGGCGCGCGGATGTGGGACGCGGCATCCGGTCAGCTGCTGTTGACGGTGAACCACAGAGGCGGCGCGGTGCGTCAGGCGGTGTTCAGCTCCGACGGATCTCGGATCGTCACGGCTGGGTCTGGGGTCAGGATCTGGGACGCAGCGACCGGCGAACCGGTGCGCGAGCTGAGCGCAGGTGAGAAGCCGTGGCGCTACTTGAGGCTAGCAGTGTCGTCGGGTCTGGTGGCGGCGATAGATGTGGCCGGCGGGACGGTGCATGTCTGGGATGCAGAGACCGGAACGCTGCGTGCTGAGCTGAAGACCGATGCACCAGAGATGTCTTTGGTGGCGTTCAGTGCCGATGGTCGTTGGATCGCGACGTCCGGTCGTGATGAGGTGCGGGTGTTCGACACGTCGACATGGAAGCAGGCGGCGACGATCCGCGGCCCTCGTGTGCGCAGCTTCAGCTTCGATCCGACGGGACTGCGGCTGGCGGTTGGGACGTACGATGGGATCGCTTCGACCTGGGAGATTCCAAGTGGCGCCCGCCTTCGATGGCTGCGCAACGGTGGTGGCTCGGTGGATGCCATCGCATTTTCCCTTGATGGCGTGCTCGTCGCGACGGCGAGTCGCGACGGCATGGAGCAGGTGTGGGAAGCGGCATCGGGTATCCTGCGGACCGAGTTCAATCCGCATCACGACAGCGTCTATGCGATCGAGTTCTCGCGAAACCGGGAGTCGATCGTCTCCGTCGGTCGGGATGATGCGGTGGTCGTCTCGAACGTGGTAACGGGGTTGTCCATTGCCAGGCTCGAAGGACCCAAGGCACGAATTCTCACTGTGCACTTCGACGCAGAGGCGCGCCGG
>JBGQCL010000852.1:0-2653 GCA_041495365.1 Kofleriaceae bacterium
CCGCCGCCGCCGGCGCCGCCGGTGACCAAGCCGCCATCGGAGCCGCCGGCACCACCCACGGCGCCCTGGGTCCCACCGCAGCCGCCGTTGCTGAGGCTGTTGAAGCTGAAGCTGCCGCCGCCGCTCGCGCCGCTCATCGCGGTGCTGCCGTCGTCGCCGCCGTGTCCGCCGAGGTCTGCGGCGTCTCCGCCGCGGCCACCGCCACCGCCGGTGGGGAGCTTGCCGGGGATGCAACCGGCGAGGATGGAGCCCGCGCCGGGGGGACCGCCGCGATGACTCGCGACATCGACGGTGCCCTGGACGGTGAGCGAGCGAGCGAACAGGGCGAACGGAATCGAGCCGTGGGCGGACAGCACGACGCCCGCCTCGACGACGATCGACGTCGCCGCGAGCACGCAGACATCGTTGCTGCTTGCGCTGGGGTTGCCGGTGGAGACACGGACGCAGCTCAGCCCGTTATCGGGCGTCGCCGTCCCGAGATCGGTATCGAACGCGGTGTTGGCCGCGATGCGGACCAATCCTCGGATCGGGGTCGCGCATGCGGCGGCCAGGAACTGCGGGTTGCCGAGCGCGATCGATGGACAGATCGGCGACAGGTCGACGATCCCACCGTCAGGCAGTACGTCACCCCCATCTGGCGGGTTCGCGCTCGAACCGCTCTCGCAGATGTGCTCGGCACTGCAGGTGAAGCCGCTCGGGCATTCGCTGTGCGAGCCGCAGACCGGGTGGTCGTAGTTCGGATGAAAGCAGGCGGGGAGGACCAGGACGACCGCGCGGAGGGCCCAACGGAGCACGCGTCCATCTACACCCAGCTACCGGTCGAGGTGTCGCCGCGTTGTGCTGCACGCGCGACGTGAGACAAGCTGCGAGATCGTCGCTGGAACTGTCAGCCGGTTCCGCTTCGCGCCTGCCTCGCTACGCTGCAGGTCCTGTGGCCGATGATCGCGCATCAACGGAGCTGTCCGAGCAGGCCTACGGCCGCGCGCTGTTCGCGAAGCGTGGGCAGGCCGCGCAGCTCGGCGAGTGCTGGGCCGAGCGGATCTGCCGCGGCGACCTGCGCGCGCAGCCAGTGTGGCCAGAGCACGACGAGAAGGCACTGGTGATCGCGCGTCAGCTGGTCGCGTCGCTCGCGAAGAACGATCCGCGGCTCCTCGACGAGCTCGCGCGAGCTTGCAGCGCGGGTGCCGCGGCGTGGTGGGAGCGCAGGCCGATGCGGTACCGGGTCGAGCCGACGAGCTGGCGCCTCGAGACCGCGCCGGACGAGCGCGAGCGCTGCATGTTCGTGGGCGACGGCGTGCGCTGCGAGAGGCGCACCGAGTGGCTGATCGGTAGCGTCATCGAGCTGGCGTACGCCTACCTCTGCGGCGTGCATCTCGACTTCGTCAGGCACCCGGGGGACCCGGCCGAGATCGTGGAGCGGCCGAGCTGATGAGCGCGTCGAGCCGCGGGCGCTCGCGAGCTCGGCGGCCTCGACGGTCCTCCTCATCTTCCGCCGCTCGTCCTAATGTGTCGCCGCACCCGCCGACCTGCCCCGGGAACCTCGCCCCTGTCTGCTGGACCCGCCCACCGTCGCTCTGGCTCAGCTCACGTCCCCCGTTCGCAAGCCGCGCCCGCAGGATCGCCGCCATACGCGAACCGGCACCTACCGCTTCTTGGTCCCACCGGCGGCCACTGCGTCCTCGGCGACGATCTTGAGCCAGCCGGCGATCGTCCGCCGATCGCGCTTGGCGAGCTTCTCGATCGCCTCGTAGAGCTCAGGGCTGACCCTGATCGTGATCCGCTTGCCTTTGCGCTCGGACTCCTTCACGGGAGCGGATCATGGGCGGCTACACGGGATCAATCAAGATATCGGCCTGTTAGCAGCCCTTGTTAGCTCTGGTTCGCTATCGTCTGCCATAAGCGAACTCTGTTGCTTGTGGGCAGCCCATAGATCCTCGTAGGCTACGGGGAATGGAGCCCACGATTCCTCACGCCATGCTTGCGACGCTTCTCGGACACGCCACAGCCGCAGCCCGCCTCGTCGGTCACCTCGACGGTCCTGTCGCCGAGCCGCTTTCCGACCACATCGACGCGATCGTCCATGGCCTGACCGAACTCCTTGGCGACCCTCACAGGCGCAGCGCAGCCGGTGCTGTCGCAGCCATCGAAGCTACCGTCTCGGCGGTCCGTTCTGCGCCTGACGATCGCGTGGCGTACGACGGCGCCCCGGTGCTCGCGATCAGCGCAGGCGGTGCCCCGTGAGCCGCCGCCGACAGCTCAGCTCAGCTCAGCGGTGCGGTGCGCTGACCTCGACGGTGCACTCCCCCTCCGTGGGGGGCGCATCGTGAGGCCCCGGCGATCGCGGGAGGTCGTGCGGGTACGCGTGCCCACCGACCAGGCGCCGCTGTTCCACATCCCCGGCCCGCATGGTGGGTGGTTTGCCTCGCTCCTCTACGGGCACCGATCCAGCGTCGACGTCCCAATGCGGGAGCTCCGCGAGCTGATCGCGGGATCGCGCGGCGAAGTGATCGTCGCGCGGCGGCTTACCCACGAGGAGGCGGGTGTCATCGAGAGCAGGCGGGTGGACTGCGACGCGGCAGTGCACGCAGGCATCATCGCCACGGAAGAGGAGCGGTTTCGGCGACCCCGGCGCAGGGACAAGCACGGGAGGAAG
>JBGQCL010000853.1:0-2649 GCA_041495365.1 Kofleriaceae bacterium
AACGCGCGCCGCAGGGACTCTGCGCCGGCGCTGCCCGGCAGCTGCGCGACGCGCGCGTCTCCAAGGGGGCCTCGGATCACGGCGCGGCGCCGAGGTCCTTCCGCTTCGCGAGCGCCGCCGCGGAGCACGTCCTTCGCACCGCGCCGAGCTTCGTGTCGCGCGCTGTGCACGCGAGGACGTCGCGATACGCCGCGATGGTGCTCGACGCCGCCGGCGAGGCCGACGACGCGACGCTCGCCGCGTGCGCGCGCTTGCTCGACGCGGTGGCCGAGCGCATGGCCACCGGGATGGCCGAGCGCGCGCACGCCGACGATGCCGCGCGCGCCGACGACGGCGGCGATGGCGATCGCGCGCCGATCGGGTCGATCGAGCGCGGCCGGCTGCGGTTCGCGTCCGGCGCGTTGCGGCTCGAGCTGCGCGGCGCGCGGATCAAAGATCTCTACCGCGCGACGTTCCGCGGCCGGCGGCCGCAGATCGCGGTCGAGCCCGACGGCACGGTCGCGATGCAATACAAGGGATTCTCGTGGTTCGGTGTGCGCGACGTCGGCGCCGAGCTGACGCTGACGACCGCGGTGCCGTGGACGATCGAGATCCGGCGCGGCGTTTCGCACCTCGCGGCGGACCTTCGCGAGCTCCAGGTCTCGGCGTTCGAGATCACCGGCGGCGTGACCGAGTCCGAGCTGTCACTCCCGCGCCCGCGCGGCACCGCGACGGTGCGGATCGGAGGCGGCGCGAGCCGGCTCACCGTGAGGCGGCCGCGCGGCACGGCGGCGCAGGTGGTCGTGCGCGGCGGCGCGAGCAACTTCGTGTTCGACGCGCAGCGGCTCGGCACCGTCGGCTCGGCGACCCGGCTGGCGACCCCGGGCTGGGACAGCGCCGCGGACCGGTGGTCGATCGAGCTCACCGGCGGCGCGAGCGATCTCTCGGTGATCGAGCAGTAGCGCCACCAAGATCCTTGGTTCCTCTTGACCGCGTGCCCCGTTGCACGGAATGGTTGTGCTGCGGGCGACGGGAGCCACCAGGCGGCTTCCCGGTTCACTCGACTGCGTGGGTCACAGGTTCGGGGGGTTCTCGAGAACAGCACGCCAGTCAGGAAAACTGCCCCGGGCTCGGGCCCGTGGCGATGCGCGGACCTCCGGAGCGGCACGTCACAAGGAGATGGCATGACGACATCGACATCGGATGGCGCCGGGTTTCAGGAGACACGCCTCGACGTCAACGGGATCGACACCCTGGTGCTCACCGCCGGGGCGGGCGATCCGGTCGTGTTCTTCCACGGCGCCGGAACGGCCAGCGGGTTCGACTGGCTGCTGCCGATCGCCGCGCACTTCCGGCTCATCGTCGCTTACCACCCCGGCTTCGGGCGATCGGGAGGTCCGGCGCTCCCCGGCGTCGACCATCTCGCGCGGCATCAGCTCGACGTGCTCGATCGCCTCGGCGTCGGGCGCTTTCACCTGGTCGGACAGTCGATGGGCGGGTGGACGGCGGCGACGCTCGCGTCGTACTCGACGCACCGCATCGTCAAGCTCGCCCTGGTGTGTCCGGTGGGCCTCGACGTCCCCGAGCATCCGACGGTGAACCTCCTCGCCGTGCCCCCGGCGGAGGTGCCGGGCTACCTGAC
Source organism: Kofleriaceae bacterium (assembly GCA_041495365.1). GTDB lineage: Bacteria > Myxococcota_A > Polyangia > Haliangiales > Haliangiaceae > JABFXX01. The sequence continues at coordinate 1,622 of JBGQCL010000853.1, forward strand.
GAACGACCCGGCGATCCTCGCGCGGCTCGGCGCTCCGCCGCCATCGCCGGAGTTTCTCGCGGCGCGCATCCGCGAGTTCGAGTCGTTCGCGACCGTCCAGAAGCACGGCCTCACCCACGAGTCGGGCCTCGGGCGCTGGCTGCACCGGATCGACGTACCGACGCTGCTCGTCTGGGGTGAGGCCGACCGGCTCGTCCCGTTCGCGCAGGCTGCCGTGTGGGCCGCTGCCCTGCCGAAGCCGACGATCAAGAGCTTCCCGGGCGCCGGCCACATCCTGTTCGAAGAGCGTCCCGAGGCGGCCTCCGCGCTCGTCGAGTTCTTCCGCGCGTGACGCCGCGGCGGCGCCCCACTCCTCCTGTCGCTCGATGGTCGCTCCGGTGGTCGCTCGGTGGTCGACTCGGCGCGGCTTCGCTCCCACGACGAAAGGACTTGCATGACCGACATCGGCACGCTCGGCGCTCACCTCCAGACCAGCTCTCCGCTCGCGCAGCGGGCCAAGCAGCTGCTCCCGCTGCTCGACCAGTACGCCCCCTACGCCGACCAGGAGGAGCGCCTGGCGCCGGAGGTCGTCGACGCCCTCCTGCGGGACCGCATGTTCCTGATGTGGACCCCGAAGGAGCTCGGTGGCTTCGAGCTCGATCCCGTCCAGTCGCTCGACGTCCTGGCGATCGTGTCGTACGGCGACGCCTCGGCCGGCTGGGTGCTGATGGCCGCGAACCTGGCGATCGGCACGGCCGGCGCGTACCTCGGCGACCCGGCCGCGTCCGAGCTGTTCGCGGGCGGCAAGCACCCCGTGATCGCGGGGCAGGGCACGCGGCCGGGCACCGCGATGCGGGTCGCGGGCGGCTACAGGCTGACCGGCTCGTGGAGCTTCGGGTCGGGCCTCCTCCACAGCACGCATACCCATAGCCTCGCGATCATCGCCGAGACCGGCGAGGCGCGGATCTTCGTGACGCCCATCGAGCAGGCCAACCTCGAGCTCGATAGCTGGAACGTGATGGGGCTGCGCGGGACCGGCAGCGTCGACT
>JBGQCL010000854.1:0-2646 GCA_041495365.1 Kofleriaceae bacterium
CCATGGGCCGCACCCTCGCGCGTGGCTCGTCCCCGGGCGGAACCACCACAAGTGCAACTACGACGAGCTGACCGACGTTCTCAACGACGCCAGTCGCGACCTGCCGGACCCTGCTCGCATCACGAGCCATCGGCTCCGCCACACCTTCGCCACCGAGCTCCTCAGCGCCGGCATGAGCCTGGTCAGCGTCATGCGGCTCCTGGGCCACCGCGACCACCGCATGACCCTGCGCTACGCGGCCATCACCCTCGAGCTTGTCGCCGATGAGTACCAGAGCGCCCTGGCCAGGCTCGCGACCAAGTACCGCCTGCCCCCCAACCCCGCCTCGGCCCCGCCGGGGCCCGGAGACGCGCCCGAGCCGGACCAACTCCTGGACCACCTCGCGCGGTGGGTCCGCAAGCACGCGCCAGCCTCCGCGGCGCCGCGCGATCTCCTCCGCCGCATCGCGCGGCGGCGGCGGGAGGTCCAGAACCTGACACCTCCGACGAAGAAGTAGGGCAAGCTGCGTGGTACGAATGACCGGTTATTTGCCAGACGCTTTGCCAGAACCGGCGGAATCCGGCGGGCCGCCGTGTGCTCCAGCGGGATCCGTCCAAGCGCAAGTGCGCGTGAGGGTTGCAGTGCGTCGACGACAAACGGGTTTTCGATCGCCCCTCACGGGCGTGCGCCCCGATCTCCCATCGCGCCGTTCAGTCTCGCTCGAGCGCGGCCGGCGGCAGCGGGCCGGCGTAATGCACGAGGCGCAGGCGGACCTCGGCGCCGGCGGCGATCAGGGCGCGGGACAGCGCGTCGTCGTGCTCGATCACGACGTTGAGCGCCGGGTCGCCGGGGCGGACATGCGGCGCGAGGCCGCGCAGCAGCGGCGCGGCGAGCCCGGGCCGGACCACGGCGAACGGGAACGCACCGAGCGCGGGATCGACGCAGGCGACGCCCTCCGGGGCACCCTGGCCATCGCGCAGCTGGAGTGTCGTCCGGCCGGGGCGCGAGCGCGCCAGGCGCAGGCGGCCGGCGAGCAGCCCGAGCACGCGCTCGAGCTCGTCGATGTCGTCGTCGCAGACCGGCGCGACGGTCACCGGCGCGGCGTCGACCGGCAGCCGGTCGAGGTTCGCCCACGCCACGCGCAGCACGATCATCGGGTACACCGCGCGCAGCCCGAGCCGCTCGTAGAGCCGGATCGCCGGGGCGTTGCTGCTCGCGGCAATAGCCAACGAGGATTGGCATCGACGCCATACGTATCCGCCAGCTCACGGAGCGCCGTGGCCAGGCTAGCAACGCGAGGACCGCCAGCGCCAGCCAGCCGAGCGAGACCGGCACGACCTTGGGAGCCATCTCTGGCGTCACTACTTCTCAGCGTCAGTGTAGCCGCGCAACGCAGCCAGGCGAGCGACGTACTGATCACACAGCGCCTGGTCATTTGGCACGAAGGGCCGCAGCTTGCTGAAGAACAGCGAGCCAGCGGACGCCATCGCGCTGCACAGCTCGTCGATCGCGATGGTGGCCTCTGCAGCCCTCTTACGGCTGCTTAGGTTGATCGTGACATTGTCTCCCTGTGGTCGCAGTCTGATCTCGATCGGCATGTCGGGATAGCAGGTCGAGAACTCACGGCCGGCGACGACCTCCTCGAGCCCCTGAACGAGGTAAGCCCACAACTGGTCGACGTAGTCGACCATCTCACGTGTGAGGATGGGCTTGCTGCCGACCGACAACACGATCGCGCCTTCGATGTAGTTTTCATCGACGATAGGACCCTTGAACTCCTGCACAGGGACGAGATCATCGGCGACCTTGAGCAAGGACTCGATGGCAACCATGTATTCACCTCACTTCGGATAGAATTGCGCAACGCGCCCTTTGTTGATGCCGAGAGTGTACGTGTTCCCACCGTAGGTTCCGCTGATCTGAAATCTGGCGTTTGTGCCGAGCTTGATCAAGTTATCGCGGTTCTCCTGCATGATTTCACGGATTGCGTCTTGGACCTCGCTCATGCTCATTCGCGGATCAAGGAAGCTCTGTTCGAGCTTGACCGAGCCGTCCCAGAACTGAGGGTGGTGACGTTCGAGGATGTGCTTCATGCCCGCGCTGTCGAGCTGGAAGACCTCGGACCCCATCCGGAACTGTTCCGAGCGGAACTGACTGAGCGCTCCCTCGACTGCTTGACCGGGAGCTACCTTGAGCCGCGCGATCTTCTCGATATCGGGCATCTCAAGACCGGAGATATTCTTGACGGTACGCGCATCCCACCCGCCGAACTTCTCGAGCACTGAACGCTCCAGAGTTGCGAGCTTCGACAGCCCTTCCACATCACACGCCGCGAACTTGGCGAGCATGTCCGCGTAGCGCAGCCTGGCGAACTTTTGCAGCTCCTCGTGGCTCAGTGCGGCGAACTTCTCCAGCGCAGAGATGTCCAAGTCAGCAAACTTCTCCAAGGTGCCAGGCTCGAGATTGAGCGCGAGCAACTTGTCGAGCTTCGCTGGATCGCCGATCTGCTTCGTGAGTCCCTCGGCCTGCGCCCACGCCTCCTTGGCTTTCGCGAGGTCCTCGGGCGACATCTCCGCGAGCTGCGCCTCGAGCCTCGCCTGCTTGAGCTCCGCGATGAAGCCATCGAGCGAGTGCACGCCTTCGCGGATCTTGGCGATGGCCATCTTC
>JBGQCL010000855.1:0-2557 GCA_041495365.1 Kofleriaceae bacterium
GATGGCGATCGGGTTGGCGGCGTGTGGCTCGGCGCAGCCGGCGCCGGTCCCGGGTGGCGCGGGCGAGTTCGAGCCATGGGCCGCCGACTGCGCGACGAAGGAGACATTCGTCGAAGCTGGTGACAGCGCGCTCGAGGGCGTGATCGTCAACTGCATGACGGGCGAGAAGATCCCCGGGGTTCAGGTCAGCGCGAGGGGCACCGCCGACACCGCGGAGCGGCGCGAGACGACCAGCGACGCATCCGGCCGCTATCGCCTGGAGCTCCCGGAGGGCCGGTACCAAGTGGAGACTTTCCTCCAGGACGACGAGTACACCCTGGACCTGGGGGAGATCGCTATCCGGGCCCAGCACGCGACGGTCAAGGAGATCCGGCTCGACGTCCCGCGCTGCCCGCCCGCGAGCGGCCGCCCGGCCGTCGCACCTCAGCCGGACCGCGTCGCGCTCATCGCGGCGGTGCTCGATCACCACGCGGCGGCCGGGATCGTGGATGCGCCGCCGCGGTCTGACCCGGGGCCAACCTATGTGACCATCAAGGGCCTGAAGACGCTCGCGCTGCCGCCCAGCAACGCGCGACAGTACATCGTTACGACCCAGGGCGACCTCCAGCACGAGGCCACGCGGAGCGGCCGGGAAATCCGGTTCATCAATATCTTCGGCCTCGAGATCGCCGGGAGCTGCGCGACGGTGACCGTCGGAGGCGACTTCGTCGTCTCCAGACCGATGGGCAGGCTGTGCTGCTGCAGCGAGACCGAAGTCTTCCTCAGGCGCGGCGGCCGCTGGGCGTTCCGGATGAGCCGCGTCGGCGTCTGCAGCTGACCGAGGGCTTGGCCACCGTTCATCGTCTGCGACCCCGGCGCCGCACGAAGGCAGCATCCGTGCGGTCGCCAGCGAGCCGCGCTAGCGGCGTTGCGCTCGCTGCTGACCCGGGCGCTCGACGAGATCGAGGGACCGAGCGCGCCGACGAAGCGCGGCGGGCGGTGAGCCGTGGATCGAGTTGCGGGCTGACCTCGACGGCGCGGCGGGCGGCACCGTCGGATGTCGCCGAGCCGACTACAGCGGAGACGCGTAACGGACCGTCGCGATCCAAGCTCCGAGAATCACGAGGCTCTCCATCGTTACAAGAGATCCGTCTTAGACTTTCCGCCAACGCGCGCCGAGGGCTACCGTGGGCGCGTGATAGCACGTCTCCGGGTACGCCTACCTTTCACACTGCATGTCGTTCACGTTGACACGTTTTCGCCGCATGAGTTCCCTTACCAAGGGTTCACTGTCCGTATCTGGTGCCCTTCACGCTCAAAGGTCCAGCATTCAGACGTACGACCAAATTCGGATGTCCCCCTCCGAATGATCGTGAACAACCTAGAGCCCGCCGAACCGCAGCCGGTCTCCTCCTCGGTGCTGGTTGATGGCACAGGAACCATTGAAGCGGATATGCTCCAGATCGACTTCATCAAGCCTAGCTTCGATCGCCGGCCGAATTCCGAGGACCCACCGAAGGAACTCCTCTTTCTTGTAGTGAATCGATTCCTTGCTCGTCTGCGCACGCTTACTCGGGCTGCTCAGATACAGCCCCTCCGACCGGAGCACACCTTTTGGCGAGTGGACTACATAGAGGACGATGGATCGCCGCTAGCGCGCGACGAGCGCAACATCCGAAGACGCGCCAATAGCACCGGGGAAGGCCGCATTGTTCCAGTAACAACTGGCCTGTGGCTCGCTCTTGCGTCTGTGCCTGCCGATTTCGAGCCCTCGCTCTGGGATTCACTGCTGCTCGATGCGTTCGGTCAACTCCCCAACGTCGGACCTGCGATCGTGCTCGCGAACACGGCGCTTGAGATTCGCATCGCGACCGCTTTAGACGCGCTGGTACAGACCGTGAACATTCCTCCGGCGCTCTGGCAATGGATCAACGACCGCGGCGACTATCGAAAAGAACCTTCGGTCAGCGAACAGTTTGATTCGTTGCTGGCCGCTTTCACTGGCAAGTCGCTCAAGGAAGAGTCGGTTCTTTGGGGTGAATTCCAGAAACTCCGGCAGGCCCGAAACTCGTTCGCACATGATGGCCGCGCGCTTATCGGGAAGTCTCGGCGAGAAGAAGTCACCCCGGAGATCGCTACGAAGTTACTCCAGCAAGCCCATGCCATCATCGACTGGATCGATGCGCTGCTGCCCGCGGAAATGCAGCGTCCCAAGTTGGGTACGATACCGCGCTCGATCGAGAGCTTCATCCCGTTTGACGTTCCTGAGGATTCGCCGTAGCGCCTGGTCGCGATCGCGGCGGCGCGGCGCTGGCGTACCAGGCCTGACGAGGTCATGAGCTCGCGGGGCGCCGTGCTCGCGGTCCTGGCGCTCGACCGCGGGCGCTCGTGCTGGACGTCGCCCATGCGCTGCTCGGCGAGCGGTGCGGGCGGTGACCTCGACAGCTCGCCGGCGCTGGGGGAGCGGCGGCTCGGCGCGGCGCTGGAGTGAAATCTGGTTGCCGGGCCGGAGTGGATCGAGGAGCCTTCCCGGTGAAGTCCCGCGGTGATCCTGGACCGGAGTAGCAATGCCAAAGCC
>JBGQCL010000856.1:0-2545 GCA_041495365.1 Kofleriaceae bacterium
CGCGGCCGCGCGATCGCCGCCGGCACGCTCGCCGCGCCCGGGACCAGCGTGGGTGCGACCGCGGCCTGGTTGCGCGATCGCAGGATCGGCTGGCCGTGGTCGGTCTCGCCGCGCGGGGGTACCGGCGTCGGCATCGGCGGCGGCGGATCGAGCGGCTGACCGGCCCGCGCGCGCTTGAGCATCGCGAGGATCTGCGGGCTGGTCGGATCGAGGTTCTGGGCGTGCTGCAGCACCGGCACCGCGCGCTCGAAGTCCTGGCGGCGCAGCAGCACCTCACCGAGCAGCGCGAAGCCCTGGCGGCTGCCGCGGTCGACCTTGACCACGCGCAACAGCTCGCCCTGCGCCTCCTTCCACTGGTGCATCGCCGCGTAGGCGCGCGCCAGCATGACCCGGCCCTCCAGGTTGTCGGGCGCCGCCGCCAGCCCGACGTTGCCGACCTGCAGCGCGTCGCGCGGCCGGCCGAGCGCGAGGTAAGCCTCGCCGAGATCGATGAACGCGGGCGACGCGGGGTCGCGGCGCACGAGATCGATCAGCTCCTCGATTTCTTGAGCCGTGGGCCGGCGATCCGGGTCGACCATCGACTCGTCGAGCGTACCTCCAAACCGCCCTCCCCGGCAAACCTACATGGTGACAACCCGACGACCCGTCCGCGTCGCGGTCGCGTATGCTGCGCGCGATGGGCTCCAGCTTCGGCGCGCTGTTCCGGATCACCACGTTCGGTGAATCGCACGGGCCGGCGCTGGGGGTCGTGGTCGACGGTTGCCCGCCGCGCCTCCGGCTCGACCTCGCGCAGATCCAGGGCGAGCTCGATCGCCGGCGGCCGGGCCAGAGCCGGCTGGTCAGCCAGCGCAAGGAGGCCGATCGCGTCGAGATCCTGTCGGGCGTGCTCGACGGCGTCACGCTCGGCACGCCGATCGCGATGGTGATTCACAACCAGGACGCACGCAGCAAGGACTACGACGAGATCGCGCGGGCGTATCGCCCGAGCCACGCCGATTACACCTACGACGCAAAGTACGGGATCCGCGCGGTCGCGGGGGGCGGGAGAGCCAGCGCGCGCGAGACCGCCAGCCGGGTCGCCGCCGGCGCGATCGCGCAGCAGCTGCTCGCGGCGCGCGGTGTGACCGTCGTCGCATGGGTCGACGAGGTCGCGGGGATCACGGCGGCGGTCGACGAGGCGGCGGTCGCGCGCGATGCGGTCGACGCCACCGACATCCGGTGCCCCGATCCGGCGGCGGCCGCTGCGATGATCGAGCGGGTCGAGGCCGCCCGCAAGGCCGGGGACTCGGTCGGCGGCGTGGTCCGCGCGATCGCCCGCGGCGTGCCGCCCGGCTGGGGCGAGCCGGTGTTCGACAAGCTCGACGCCGACATCGCCAAGGCGATGGTGTCGATCCCCGCCGTCAAGGGCGTCGAGATCGGCTCGGGCTTCGCCGGCACGCGCCTCACCGGCAGCGAGCACAACGACCTGTTCTACCGCCGCGACGACGGCACGATCGGCACACGGACCAACCGCTCGGGCGGCATCCAGGGCGGCATCTCCAACGGCGAAGCGGTCACCGTGCGGATCGCGTTCAAGCCGACCGCGACGATCCTGCGGCCGCAGCCGACCGTCGACCCGGCCGGCAACCCGGCCGTGCTGGAGCCGCGCGGCCGCCACGACCCGTGCGTGCTGCCGCGCGCGGTACCGATCGTCGAGGCCATGCTCGCCCTGGTCCTGGCCGACCACTGCCTGCGCCAGGACGCGCGCCGCGGCGCGTAAAGCCTGCGAGCTCGCGGCGATGCATGCGGTGCCCGGCCGCGCCGAAGCACTGTCAGACCGGGGGCGTAGCGTCGCGGCATGGCCTCGCTGTCCGCCCAGCTGCTCGACGAGCTCGGCTACGATCCGGACGACGGCGTGCCCGAGCTGTCCGGGTCGGCCGGCGCCACCGGGCGCCGGCTGGCGAGCGACCTGCCGCGCGGGGCCATGCTGGCCGCGCGCATCGGCGCCCGGCGGGTCGCGGTCGCCCGGCTGGGCAGCGGGCGGCTGGTCGTGGTCGCCGACGAATGCCCGCACGACGGCGGCCGGATCTCCGACGGATTCGTCGACGGGGAGCGCCTGGTGTGCGCGCGTCATGGCTGGGAGCTCACCGCCCGCCGGAACCGCTGCGAGCGTGCCTGCAAGCTGCGGGAATGAGACCAATTGTTGACCCGCCGACGAGCGCACGCTAGCGTCGTGGCAGCGTGGCGGCCGTCCTGGTCCAGATCGATCTCGACGGCGCCCGACCGCACGCGTCGTCCCTGCAGGCGCTGGCGGCCGGGCGCGTCGTGGCCTCGTCGTGGGGCGCGACGCTGTATGCGGCGGTCATCGTGCACGATCCAAACCTGGCCGGTAAGCGCGATGACACGCGGCCCGCCGGGAGCTCGTTTCGCGTCCCCGGCGAGGCCCGGGCGATCGAGGCCGTGCGCTCGGCGCTCGCGCGCGGCGGCGCCGACAAGATCGTCGTCGCCAGGACCGAGGCGCCGATCGCTCCCCTGTGGAGCGCGCTCGGTGCGGCGTGGCAGGCCG
>JBGQCL010000857.1:0-2534 GCA_041495365.1 Kofleriaceae bacterium
GGGCGCAGCTCCACAAGTCCACAGCCCCCATCGAGTGACTAATGCCGGTGCTTGGGCATGAGTCTTCGAGCTGGTATTGCATTGGCTAAATCCACCCACTAAACCTAGAGGAGAACCACAGTTCTGGGCACAGGCCGGGATGGATCCGCCGAGTGCTGACGTTGCGGATTTGGATCGCAAGCGGCAGCGGTGGCGGGACCTATGGTGCACAGGGGCGGACATGATCGCCGCTCGCGAGGCCGAGCACGTTCGCTCCGCACCCAACGAAGCAGCATGGGCGTCGCGCGCCGCGGCGTTCATGCACGCAAGGCTCCTCGAGTTCCAACGAAAGCTACATCTCGAGCACTTGGACATGCCGGAATACGAGGAGCTGACGCTCGACCCCCACACCGGGAAGCATCGCCCTCGGCTCAGCCCGCTCGACGTGCTCGAAGCGCTCCACTTCGACTTGTTCGAGGACCCCGAGAACGCGGCCGATGATGCCGCCGACATGACCGAAGCCGAGCTCGCCGAGCACGTTGCATCCGGTCAGCGGTTCCGCGATTTCCTGGACAGCCTTCCGGAGGCACAGGCGCGAGCGCGAGCGCGGACTCGGTCGAGTTCTTAGTCGGTTGCGCTCTCACGGCGTGCCGCCGTACCACGCGGCGAGGATGTCGAGCTCGGCGATCGCGTCGGCGGCATGGTCGAGTAGCGTCGGCGAGCGGCGGCCGTACTGCGGCCGAGCGGACCGAGCTCGGACCGAGCTCGTGTGCACTAGGTCGCCGCGGTACGGTTGTGGAGCGCGCGCATGCTTCGTGTCGATCGCGTGCAGCTCAGCCCGGAGCTGCACGGTGTCGGGTCGATCGGCGCCGCCCTCGGGGCACGCTCGAACGGCGTCTACGGCGATCGACGCGCGCACCCACCGCGCGGTGATCGCAAGCAAGACGCCTGAGCTGCTCAGCAAGAGCCTGCGTGCCCGCTCGGTGTTGATATCGCTGCATGCTCCAATGTGGATATTCAATCTGGCCGCTATGGCTCAGTCTCGCATGCGAGTCTGACGCGTGTGCCGCACAGTCACTACTGTCGCCGTCGTGCAACAGATCGCAGTCGATCGCTTTGATTTCCAATTTCCAGATCATCAAGATAGGCATTCCTGAACATTGGCACATAATCCGCAATGTCGATAACACATGATTGCAAACAATCTCTCTGAGGGTCAGTCCAGATCATCCCATGCGGGGACCGACTCCGTATCTCGCGGCATCATCGCACAGATCCACATCGCCGCGCGCAACCCGCTGCCCGCTGTCATCGGCGCGCTGCTCGGCGCCCTGGTGCCGTCGGCGACGTTCATGGTCGGCCACTACGAGTTGGCCAGCTGGACCGAGCCCAAGGCGCTCATCGTGATGGGGGGCCTGGTATTCTCGGCGCTGACGGTGTTCCGGTGGGGCCGGCTGGCGTTCGGCTCGCCGGTCAAGGCGCTCGGCTTCGTCGTCCTGGCAGAGGGCGTGATGACGTTCTGCTCCACTGCGTGGCTGTCGTTGGTGGCGCTCGGCTACCTCGTGCTCATCAACGCGATCGCGACCGGATGCACCATCGCGCTGGACGCGGTCGAGGATCTATCGACCACTGCGCCTGCCGCTGGCCCCGCGGCGGACGTGAGCGCGCGGCTGATGGCCGCGCTGACCAGCCTCGAATCGAGGCTCGCCGAAAGGGAGATCCCCCTCTTCGCGGCACCGAGGACGAAGCGCACGCGCAAGCGGTCCGCCAGGAAGCCCAACACCCGGCAGTTGCATATCGTCCCGGAGATGTCGGAGGTGCCCGCCGTTGCGGGCGTTCTGGATGCCGCCTTTGGGTGAGCGACCGCGCGGCGCCCACGCCAGATCGTGGACAAAGCGCGCGCCCGTCGCCCGGCTCTTGTCGTCGCCTGCGCGCAGGCCCCGTAACGGCGGGTTCCCGCCGTAACAGCCCCGCCTCGCGAACCGCGGTGGAGCCGGACGGTCCGCGACCGCTGACGCATCCTTCGGGCCGAGGTCGAGCTCCGAGTTCTCGAAGCGGAGCCTGACCTCGAACCCCGACGGCTCGGCGAGGGACAGCGCCAGCGCGCGACGAGCGAGCGCGAGGCCGAACAGCAGCCCGCCGCGGTTGCAACAGAGCTGGATACCGTCGTGCAGCGGAACGCATGCGACCGGGCCACCCAGCAGCACCTCCGTGGCTGTCGAGTAGCCTCCGGCGGCGCTCGGCGAGACGGAGATCACCTGGGGCTTTGCCTCCACCCGGTACAGGATGACCCGGGTCATCGGTGGCTCCGGCGCGCCATCGAGTCGATGGTCTGCTCGTCGGTCAGGCTCACCATCCACTGAAGCCGCTTGAACATCCGCAGCAACGCGGCATTTGGATCTTCGCCGGGGAGGTAGCGGTCGCTGAAGAACCGGTAGTCGACCGGCTGCTCGAACTTCTCCGCAAGCCGCCTGCGCAGACGGCTGATGACCGAGGACTCGTGCCTGACCAGGCAGTTGGCGATCGTGTACGGGAGCGAGAGCTGCGGGTGCGAA
>JBGQCL010000858.1:0-2493 GCA_041495365.1 Kofleriaceae bacterium
CGGGCTGGTCGCGATGGGCAGCAGCTGCGGCGATGGCGACTCGGGTGCTTGGGTGCTCGACCGCGCACCGGCTGACGTGGTCAAGGAGCACTGGCGCCATACGCGCGGCGGAGCACTGGCCGGCCAGGTGTCCTCGACGTCGCCCATGGACTCGCCCACGAAGTCCGTGAGGCGCTGCAGCGGGCCGGCGGTGATCGCGGCGGTGGCGCTGCCGTGACGACCGCAACTTGGTCTCGACCGCGACGTGGAGTTCCTGGTGCTGGTCACCGAGCCGTGGCGCTGTCGTCGGCAGGGCAGCGTCACTGCCCTCCTCGATATTGAGGCTGCACCGATGTCCTCGGCAGCATCGCTGCGATGGGTTGCAGAACACGAACAAAGCGATCGACCACCTCGAAGCACGCGCTCGAACCCAAGCTCAACGTCGCGAACGCGGTCGTGGTCGACTCGCTCACCGACCACGCCGACGCCGTCGTCCGCGACCTCGGCGAGCCTCGCTCGCTCGTGGCGCCCCGACGATGTCGCACCGATCCTGACGCACGACGGCGCGCCACCGCTCGCGGCCGGTGCTGGAGGTGCCCCGTGACCCACCGCCGGCAGCTCGGCCCGGTAGCGCCCCGCGCCGACGTTGACGGCCTGCTCTACCTCCTGCACGACAACCTGCGGAGGGCCGACGCGTTCATCACCACCGCGGAGGAGCAGATCGAGCGGTCCTGGGGCGGCGGCGAGGACCAAGGCGGTGACGACAGCGGCGACGACGGCGTCCTGCGCCGCCGGAACCAGGCTGCCAAGCTCGCGGTGCGAGCGGAGAACTACACGGGCGAGGAGATCGCCGCCGAGATCGCCACGCGCCGGTGGGGAGCGTGACGCTTGCTGGCCAGCGACGAACTGCGAGCGTTCCTCGCACGGGCGCTGGGGTGGTCCAACGACCGCGCGGTCGAGCTCGCGCTGCGCTCGCTCGTGCTCGCCCTGGACCACCTTCGACGCTCGTCTTGTGCGGCAGGGGCGACATGGTGCCGCTCGCGCGAGCGCTGCATCGCCGGACGCTGGGGCCGGACAAGTCGTTCATCATCTGCGACCCTCGGCGCCTTACGAGCACCGCGTCCGTGCGATCGCCGGCGAGCCGCGCGAGCGGCGTCGCTGCGTTCGAGGCGGCGATCGGCGGCTCGCTGTGCCTGCGCATGCGTCGGTTTCCGAACGATTTCCCGGCGCTCGTGGCCAGGCTCCGCAGCGCGGACGACGTGTTGTGCGTCCTCTGCACCGGCCAGCTCGCCACCCCTCATCCGCCGTTCATCCTGCCGGCGCCGCTCACCGTGCCGCCGCTGGCGAGCCGGGCAGACGAGCTGGACCGCATCATCGCGGAGTATGCCGACGACGCGATCGCCGAGCTGGCCGCGCCGCGCAACGGCTTCACGGCCGACGACCACGCGTGGGTACGAGACAAAGCCGCAGCGTCGCTCGCCGAGATCGAGGCGGCGACGCTGCGGCTGGTCGCGCTCTACACGTCGCGAAACCTCAGCCACGCGGCGGCACGGCTCGGGATGGCGCCCGTATCGCTGAGCCGGTGGCTCGGCCGACGGCAGGGAGCGTAACGCATGCTGGTCAGCGGTGCGCTGCGCGGGTTCCTGGCGCGACTCGTTGGGTGGTCCAACGAGCGCACGTTGGAACTCGCCGTCCGCTCGCTCAAGCTCGCGGTCGAGCATCAGGCGGCGCTTGTCCTGCGAGGCGAGGGCGACCTGGTGCCGATCGCCTGGGCACTCCACCGCCGGACTCTGGGCGCCGACAGGCCGTTCATCGTCTGCGACCCTCGACGCGGCATGAGGCAGGCGTCTGCGCGCTCACCGGCGAATCGCGATAGCGGCGTCATGGCATACCAGGCGGCGCTCGGTGGCTCGTTGTGCGTGCACGCCCGATGGTTGCCAGGCGACAGCGCGTCTCTGGCCGCCTACCTCAGGGGTTCCGACAGCGTAGTGTTCATCGTCTGCACTGAGCACGAGATCACGAGCCCGATCCCGGTGCGACCCGCATCGATCCACGTGCCGCCGATGTCCTGGCGCGCGATGGACCTGCACCGGGTCGTCGCGGAGTACGCGGCCGACGCGATCGCCGCGCTCGGCGCGACCGCGTCGAGCTTCACCGACGCGGATCGCCGTTGGGTGTGCCGTCACGCCGCGACGTCGTACGACGAGATCGAGCAGGTCACGCTGCGGATGGTCGCGCTACGCACGTTTGCCAACGTGTCCCTGGCGGCGGCCCGGCTCGAGATGAAGCCATCGTCGCTGATGCGATGGATCGGGCGCCGGAAGCTGCCGTTCGCGTTCGACGACGCGAACAGCCGCGGAGGCCCTAAGGAGTGGCTGGCGCGGATCAGAGGCGGGTCGGTGCCCTGGGACAATGAAGCCATCGCAGGGCTGGAGGCGGTTCTCACCGAGCTGGAGGCGCGCAGGGCCAGACAGAAGCGATCCAGGGGCCACCGATGATCCGGGTCATCCTGTA
>JBGQCL010000859.1:0-2476 GCA_041495365.1 Kofleriaceae bacterium
GGTCATCGCCGCCCGGGCGGACGCGACGAAGCCGAACATGGGGCTGACGACCTGGGCCGGCGACGTCCCTCGGAAGGCCGACGTCACGGTGGCGAAGAGCTACCTCGCGGCCGGCGAGCTGGAGGCGCTCAACCGCATCGTGAACGCCTACTCTACCTTGAGTTCGCGGAGCTGCAGGCCATGAATCGCAGGGCGATGTACATGGCCAACTGGATCGCGAAGCTCGACGACTTCCTCCGTCTGTCGGAGCGGGAGATCCTGACGCACGCGGGCAAGGTCTCGCACGACGCAGCGGTCACCAAGGCCGAGCTGGAGTACGATCGCTTCTCAGCTGAGCGCGCCGCACTGACGTCGCCCGTCGAGAAGCACTTTGACGAGGCAGTCCGCGACGTCAAGCAGCTTGAGAAGGGGCGGCCTCGAGGCAAGGGCAGGAAGAAGCCATGACGCACTCTGCGCGCAGAGGCGCTGACCGGCCTCATGCATCACGCCCGGGCTGCGATGCGTTTTTGATGCGCACCACGGCGCAACGCCGCGCAACTGGACGCACCACGACGCAATGCATGTCCATGACATCTGCGGGATTTCAATGGGTTGAGTGCCACCTTATCGGGCGTGTCCCACCCGATCAACGCGCCGCCGCGCAGGTTTCCCCGAGAGAGCACCGTCGGGGCTCAACGGCTCCGCGGAGGTCGCCCAGTGTCGGATCTATGGCAAGTTGGCAAGTTCCGGGCAGGGCTCCACCGAGGCTGCGGGCGTGAGCGAGCCTGGGTCTGCGGCGCAGGCGAGCGAGAGTTCAGGTCGAAGCGGCCGGTGGGCCGGTGGGCTGAACGCCCAACAGGGGCGGGAGACCCAGCCCGGGCGTGAACCGATGCACGGTCCAGCCGCAGTACTTCACCGCTTGGTAGATCCGCAGGTGGCGATCGAGCCCCTCCGGACCGCGGAAGCCGTCATGCCCTTGCTCCAACCGGCGGAGGAAGCGAATCCCGGTTTCGGCGAGGGAGTTGCGCTGCACGTTCGGATGACAGAGGAATGCAATCATGTCGGTAAAGCGGCCCGTCAGGAAATGAAACGCCTTCTGGAACGGCGACCCCGGGATGACTTCCGGGCGCAATCCCAATTCGACGAGCTTCAAGCGTGCCTCCTCCTCAGTCGTGCTCTTCCCGAGAGTGTCCCATACGGCGAGCATGAATCCACGCACTCGATCCAGCAGCGGGTCGGCTTCCATCAGCGAGAGCAGTTCTTCGCGTTCCTCGTCGCTCAGCTTCTCTTCGCGCTTGAAGAACACGTATCGGTGTTCCCATATCCGCTTTGCCAAAGCCTGAAGACGCGCCGAGTATGCGGGAGTCGTCGCCTCCTCACCTCGCCGCTTGATGTCCTTCCGCCGACTGACGACCGCCTTCCACAGTTTCTTGGTCACACTCTGGATCACGTGGAACAAGTCGTATTGGATGACCGCATCGGGAAAGACGATTCGAATGGCGGCGCGGTACTCTTCGCAGCCGTCTACATAGAATGTCCGAGGGACGATGCCCCAGCCCTTGACCTTCTGCAGGAACGCCGTCACCGTCTCCGTCGTCCGCCGCTCGATCTGCTCGATGGCGAAGATGCGACCATGCTCGTCACGCAGCACCATCGTGCATGGCTTGGGACGCTGGCCGACCGCGAAGATCTCGTCGAAGTGCGCCTCCGTGATCGGCTTCGCCACATGCAGCACCTTCGCCATCTCGGCCGCGTCAGGCAGCGCGTCGGCGCACTCCTGGGTCCACCTGTCGAGCGCCGACTTCGAAACCTCGACGTGAAACAGGAGCTTGAGCAGCCAACAGACGCAGCGCACGCCGACGCCACCCAGGACGGCCAGCAGCACGGCGGCGCGAAGCGTCACCTGCGTGCACTGCCGCGCAAGGTCGATCTCGGGCAGATGGGGTTGCAGCGGAAAGTACACTCGCTTCCCGTCCTTCCCGACGTACCAGCCATCCCCATACGTGACGCGATAGAAGATCGGCCACGAGATGCTGCTCAGCTCGCGGATGTCGATCGTCCGAACGTCTGCCCAGTGCACCTTCTGGTCTCGACTGCACCCGAGCACCTTGCCCCACGCCTGCCGCCTCACGTCGAGCTCGACGATCAAGCCGCAGTCCCGCTCCAACTTCACTCCCGTCAACCAGCCTCGGTGGGCGCGCACCACCTCGGTCTCCAGCGGCACCATGATCCGGTGCCCCACGAGCACCGGTGCGGGGATCCTTGGAAGCTCGTCATCGTCGTCGGCCATCCCCTCCCTGATGATCCCCTCGGCGATCCCTGTCAACAACAGGCTGCGCTTCGCCGGATTCCTCGATCATATCGATCCCTTGCCCGGCCCAGATGGGCCGGCGAGGCGTTGACCGCGCGGGACACACCCGATTTCTTGCTGGTGCGAAGTTGAGCGAACAGCGCGCGGCTTCGGGACAACCACCCGCGCTACAAACATTGGCCTCCA
>JBGQCL010000860.1:0-2432 GCA_041495365.1 Kofleriaceae bacterium
CCTTGATGCCCATCGTCGGGCCGACGTGGTGCCGCATCTCCTCGACGAAGCTCATCATGCCCTCGTGCCGCGCGGCCTCGATGTTGTCCGTCGGGTGCAGGCCCCACTGCCGGCCGATCAGCGTCAGGATCGCGGTCGAGTGCGCGACCGGCGCGTGGCCCGGCATCGTGAACACCGGCACGGCGCCGTACGGTGCAGCCGCCTTCACCGCCGGCCAGTCCGCGCGCTTCACGCGATCGTCCTCGAAGTCGACGCCGGCCACGTGCAGCGCGAGGCGGCACTCTTCGCCGCGGCTCACCGGGGCATCGAAATACGTCAGCTTGGGCTTGGTCATGGCGCGCACGATACGGCACGCGTCGCCGCGCCAACAGAGTCCTGCAACCGTCCGATCGGGCGGGTCACGGTCACCGCGCGCCGCTCACCGCGCCCGGGCACCGCGCGCCGGTGGCGTGCTCGTCGAAGGCGCATGGTTCTGGCTGGTCTGGCTCGGGCTCGACTACGTCTTCTCCACCAACTAAGTTCTCGACATTAAAGACATTTCGTTCTCAGCGCGAATCTCGTTGCCCACCTGTTGCCCTTTCGGCGCCAAACGCGCGCTGGATCGCGTTGCGGCGGTCGTCCGAGGTCACGGTGACGTGCTCTCGAGCCTGATCCGCGGTGTCGAGCTCGTCGACGCGAACCACATAGGATGGTTCGGTGGCGCGGCGCCGTTCGACGCGCTTGGCGCGCGACGAGAACGCCAGACGACGTGGGGCCAGGCTCACCGATATTGGAGACGATCATGTTGTTCCACGGGTGTGCCGCGTGATAGCGAGGAGGTGATCGGCATGGCGTAGGCCTCGTGGCCTTCTGCGCAGGTGATCACCTCGCCGCTCTCCAGCCTTCCGCGGTCCTGACCATCATGCCCAGCTACTGGTTCGCTGCGTCACCGTCCAAGCAAGACCGTTCCCGGATCTCGCTGAACTTTGGGCTCGCTCGTGCGGATCGCCTGCTGCGCGAGCGCGTCGTGCCCGGCCTTGGTCGCGTGTGGTTCGTGCGCCAGCTGTCGTGGCCGGTCGCCGCGCTGGCGGTTCGCGAAGAGCTGAAGGCACTGACCAACGTGCCTCGCGCCTCGGCGATCAGCCACGGGCTCGAGGCCCTCGGCTGCAAGCTGGAATGGGCCAATGATCCGGAGGTCGGCCGCATCCTCGGGGAAGCGGGCGTTCAACCGCAATCGCGCGGAGGACACCTGGGACTTCGACAAGCGTCGGACCACGAAGCACTACGTGCAGAACACACATCGCCAGGCCGCGACCACCAAGCACCTCGCTGCCTGGCAGCAACGCATGCTGGCCTGGGAATCGAGGCGGGAATGAATCGGGATCGACGTGGGGAGCCATCGCGCGCCACGGCCGGCAGCCCGCTGCACGCCGCACCGATCCCCGTTGGCAAGAGGACGCTCACACAGTCGTTGCTAGAGTCCGCGCCGCACCCCGGCCGCCTTTGACGCTGGCAGTCCTGCGGCCGGCGAGAGCGCAACGGGACAGCACCAGGCCGCTGGGCCGAGCGTTGACATCGCGGCGCTGTTCGGGCGCCCCGCGAACTCCGGCGGCGCGGCCGTGCAGTGCAAGTCCAGGAGTTCGTCGACAAGGATCTTGATGAGCTTGTCGTTCGGATCAGCGATGGCGTATTTGAAAGCGACGAAGCCATTATCGCAGTCATGGCTCACGAGATGCATGAGTTGAATGAATTGAGGCGCATTTTTGAGGAGTCGAGCGGAGCAATCAGCATGCAGCGACTACACAACCTGATTAACCCAGGCATCGCAAATAACCTACATGATCAAGCGTGGGATATTGCCGACAAGCTGGTACTCAAGATGCGCAAGGGGGCCAAGTGATGTTCCGGTTCTCCGATCTTCCCGAGCTCGTAAGCGGATACGCCAGCGGTGACGTGGATTGGATGATTGCTTACTCTGTGCTGCTGAGACTTCTTGGTGACCACGAGGTATCCGAGGTCATGTCGGCTCTGTCCACAATCTTCATGTCATACCCTGTCGTAACAACCCAGTTGACCACGCGCGCCGGCGAGTCATTCCTGCCGCCGGCGTCCCGGCGCCCGGATCCGGCGAGGCCATGCGGGCTTCGACCGCGGCCGCGGAGCGAACGTGCAGCGGCGCACGGCCGGACGCGGCGCACAACGCCGCATCGCAACGCCCGAGCGTGGGCGCGCACCCAGGCCCAACCGTTCGACGGGTAGATCGGCGAGCAGGTTCAGGTCAGCGGCGCGGACGCCGGCCGTCGAGCAGTACACCGGTGGTCGCCGCGGTCGCGACGCCGAACCCGAGGTGCTGGGCGAGCGATTGCAGGTGGCTGGTCACCGGATAGCTCGTCGGCCTGTCCGACAGGCCGAGCAGCGGGACCGCGAGCTCGTCGCCGAGCAGCCACAGGCCG
>JBGQCL010000861.1:0-2427 GCA_041495365.1 Kofleriaceae bacterium
AAGGTGAAGGAGCGCGGCGAGATCTGCATCTCGAACGCGGCGATCGAGCTGTGGAAGGAGCTGCCGAAGCCCAAGGAGCGAGGCAAGCCCGCGGCCGCGGCAGGGGCAGCCGCAGGGCCGGCGAAGGCGACCAGCGGCGACATCTTCCGCGCGATCGGCGGGTTCGTCGCCACCAGCCCGGCCACCGCCGAGAAGGTCAAGACCGCGTTCCTGTTCAAGCTGTCGGCGCCCGACGCGAGCTGGACGATCGACCTGTCGACCCCGCCGGGCAGGGTCAGCGAGGGCGCGGTCGGCGCGCCGGCGTGCACGCTGGAGCTGTCGGACGCCGACTTCCTGGCGATGGCGACCGGCCAGGCCGATGCGATGAAGCTGTTCTCGACCGGCAAGCTCAAGATCTCGGGCGACGTGATGGCGTCGCAGAAGCTCGGCTTCCTGAAGAAGATCACGCCGGAGATGGTGGCAGCGGAGACCGCGAAGCGCGCCGGCGCCAGCGCCCCGGCCGCGGCCCCGGCGGCCGAGCCGACCGTCGCCGAGGTGTTCGCCGTGATCGAGGATCACCTGCAAACCCACCCCGACCTCGCCGCCAAGATCGCCACGGTCTACCAGTGGAAGATCGGCGGCGCGCCGTGGCTGCTCGATGTCAAGACCGGCAGCGGCAGCGTCAAGCAGGGCGAGGCCACCGCCGACTGCACGCTGGAGCTCACCGAGCGCGACTTCCTCGACATGACGTCGGGCAAGGCCGATGCGATGAAGCTGTTCACCACCGGCAAGCTCAAGATCGCGGGCAACGTGATGGCGTCGCAGAAGCTCGAGTTCCTGCGCAAGCTGGACCCCAGGCGCGCGGCCGAGGTCGTCGCGAAGCTGCGCGGCGGCGCGGCGCCGGCCGCGGCGGCAGCACCCGCGGCGGCGCCGGCCAAGCCCGTCGATCCGCAGGCCCCGAAGATCTTCGCGGCGCTGGCCAGGCGGCTCGCCGACAACCCCGGCCTCAAGCAGGAGGTCCGCGCGACGGTGAAGTTCGACGTCAAGGATCCCGACACGTCGCAGACGCTCGAGCTCGGCGGCGCCGACGCCAGGAAGGTCGACGCGGTGTGCACGCTCGGCGACGCGGACCTCGCGGCGCTGGCCAGCGGCAAGGCCAGCGCGCGCCAGCTGTTCCAGCAGGGCAAGCTCAAGATCGACGGCGACATCTCCGTCGGTCATCGCCTCGGATTCCTCAAAGGCCTGATCTAAGGAGACCCATCACATGCCACGCAAAGTCAACGTCATCGGCGTCGGGATGGTCCCGTTCGCCAAGCCCGGCAAGAGCGAGGAGTACCACGTGATGGCGACCAAGGCCGGCAAGGCCGCGCTCGCCGACGCGAACGTCCCCTTCGACCAGGTCCAGCAGGCGTTCGCCGGCTACGTCTACGGCGACTCGACGTGCGGCCAGCGCGCGATCTACCAGCTCGGCCTGACCGGCATCCCGGTGTTCAACGTCAACAACAACTGCTCGACCGGCAGCTCGGCGCTGATGCTCGGCGCGCAGGCCGTCGCCGGCGGGGTGGCCGAGTGCGTGATCGTCGTCGGGTTCGAGCAGATGGAGGCCGGCGCGCTGTCGGCGAAGTGGACCGATCGCGCCAACCCGCTCGACCGGTTCGTCCAGGTGATGAACGAGGAGCAGGGCTTCAGCCAGGCGCCACCGGCCGCGCAGATGTTCGGCGGCGCCGGCCGCGAGTACCGCTGGAAGCACGGCACCCGGCGCGAGACGTTCGCCAAGATCAGCGCGAAGGCCCGCCAGCACGCGGCGAAGAACCCGTACGCGCTGTTCAAGGACATCCTGTCGGTCGAGGAGATCCTGGCGTCGCCCGAGGTGTTCGATCCGCTGACCCGCTACCAGTGCTGCCCGCCGACCTGCGGCGCCGCCGCGGCGGTGCTCGCCAGCGACGAGTTCGCCAGGAAGCACGGCATCGACCGCCCGGTGTACATCGCCGCGCAGACCATGACCACCGACTATCCGTCGAGCTTCGAGGAGCACTCGATGATCAAGATGGTCGGCTACGACATGGCGAAGTCCGCCGCGGCCAAGATCTACGACCAGACCGGGATCGGGCCCGATGACGTCGACGTGATCGAGCTCCACGACTGCTTCACCGCCAACGAGCTGCTGACCTACGAGGCGCTCGGCCTGTGCAAGGAAGGCGAGGCCGAGAAGTTCATCTGGGACGGCGACAACACGTACGGCGGCAAGTTCGTCACCAACCCCTCGGGGGGCCTGCTGTCGAAGGGCCACCCGCTCGGCGCGACCGGGCTGGCCCAGTGCACCGAGCTGGTCTGGCAGCTGCGCGGCCAAGCCGAGGCCCGCCAGGTCGAGGGCGCGCGGATCGCGCTGCAGCACAACCTCGGGCTCGGCGGCGCCTGCGTGGTCACGATGTACCGCCGCGACTGAAA
>JBGQCL010000862.1:0-2413 GCA_041495365.1 Kofleriaceae bacterium
CGCCACAACCCGCTGCACCGCCGCCACCGCCGACCGAGTTGCCTCCAGACCACGGCGTCCGACCGGCGGCCCCGGCACAGATCACCACGCCGCCATCGCCGGCGCCGGCGCCGCCCCAGGCGCCGCGCCCATCGCCGCCCGGCGACACCCCGCGCAAGGACGACGACCGGGCCACGGCCGGCGCAGTCCCCGCGACCTCCGCACCCGCGCCGCCTCTGCGCGAGAACATGACGCAGCTCGGCGCGGCGGCCGCGGTCCCGGGCGCCGACACCACCGGTGGAAACAGCGGGCGCGGCTTCGCCCATCCGCCGCCCGCCGAGCCGGAGGCCCAGCCCCCCACCGGTGCCGCGAACGACGGCCGGAACGACACCGCAGGCAGCACCGCGAACCGCACCGCAAACAAGGCCAACCACAACGCCAACCACAACGCCCCGGATCCGGTGGCGAACGGGGTCGCGGGCCCCACCCGGCGGCCGGCCGCGGCGCCGCCCCGCCCCGATGCTGACGGTGACCTGTACCAGCAGTGCGAGGCCGCCGCGCAGCGAGGAGACTGCGCCGTGGTGCGGCGCCTGGTCAGCCGGATCGCCCGGACCGATCGCGGCTACCGCGCGCGCGTCGCGAAGGACTCACCGGTCGGCAAGTGCCTGACGGAATGATCAGAGCCGAAGGGAGAGGGATGAGTCGATCCGGGACGCAAGCGATGGTCGACGTCGACGTCGACCCCGAACGTTGAGGGTTGAGGGCGACGTTCGACGTTGCCCCCACCGGCGAGGCGAGTAGCGGTGGGCGTCAGTCGAACAGGTCGGCCTGCGGCGCGCTCGGCCGGACGTTGCCGATCAGGTCCTCGACGTACGGGTGCGGCCAGCTCAAGCGCGCCTCGTCGGGCAGCCGGCCGTACCGCTCGGCGTACGCGCGCAGCCAGCGCCGGGTCGCCGCGTTGGCGTAGCCGCCGCCGGTGATCGGCCCGAGCTCGGACTCGTAGCGCGCGCGGATCCGGGCGAACCGCTCGTCGCGCGCGACCTTGGCGATCACCGAGGCAGCGGCGACCGACGCGTGGCGGTCCTCCGCGCGATCGTGCGACTCGAAGTTCGCGTAGCGCTGGCGGAGCTGCGCGAACATCTGCTTGCCGTCGGCGATGATCCGGTCGACCGCGGGAGCCTGGTCGATCAGCCGCACGGCGAGCTCGCGCTCCAGGACGTTGAGCTCGTTGCGCAGCACCCGCAGGTCGATCTCGGTGTGCTCGACCTCGATCAGCGAGATGAACCGCGCCCGGCCGCGGATCTGCTGCGCGAGGCCCTGGCGGATCGCGTGGGCCTCGTCCCCGGCGCCGTAGGTCTTCGAGTCGCACAGCCCCGACCGGGTCAGCGCAGCAGCGCTGCGCGAATCGAGCGCGACGGCGGCGATCACCATCGGGCCGACCGCCGGCCCCCGCCCGGCCTCGTCGATACCGAGCGTGAGGCGGATCGAAGAAACCGACGTTCGCGGACGGGGCGTCGCCATGCCCGGAGATCCTAATCGGACCATCTGACGGGAGGGAAGCCCACCGGCGCAGGGTCGTGCGCCGCGTCCGATGTCAGCCCCCGGCGCTAGGGTGCGCTTCGTGGCGAAGCTCTACTTCCGGTACGGCACCATGGACTCGGCGAAGTCGATGAACCTGCTCGCGGTGGCGCACAATTACCGCAAGCAAGGCAAGCGCGTGCTGCTGGCCAAGCCGCGGTTCGACAGCCGGTTCGGCAACCACAAGATCTCGTCCCGCTCGGGGCTGGAGGCCGACGCCGATCTTCTGATCGACGACGAGACCGTGCTCGATCCGCGCGACTTCGCCCAGCTCGACTGCGTGCTGATCGACGAGGCGCAGTTCCTGCCCCCGGCGGTGATCGACGACCTGCGCCGGATCACGGTGGATCCCGGAGTGCCGGTGATCTGCTACGGCCTGCGCACCGACTTCCGCACCCGGCTGTTCGCCGGCGCACAGCGCCTGATGGAGCTCGCCGACCGGATCGAAGAGGTCAAGGTCACCTGCCAGTACTGCGCCAGGAAGGCGACCTGCAACCTGCGGTTCGTCAACGGCACGCCGACCGTGCGCGGGCCGCAGATCCAGCTCGGCGCCGATGAGCAGTACGCGCCGGTGTGCTGGAGCCACTACGACGAGGCGACCCGCTCGCTCGCCCATGACACCAGCGGCGCCGTGCTGCGCCCGAGCTGAGCTCGAACCGCGGCGCGGCGCGCGCCGCCGCGCCGCCGCGCCGCCGCGCGTCACGTCACGTCACCTCACGTCACCTCACCTCACCTCACGTCACCTCACCTCAATTGGGTGCAGATCGGCTCACATCCGGAAGGCCGGATTCTGATCTGGTTTCGCGACGTTGCAGGTTGCAAGTAAATATTGAGCCGAAATCGCAAGCGATCGATC
>JBGQCL010000863.1:0-2388 GCA_041495365.1 Kofleriaceae bacterium
GCCGCGGCGGATCGCCGGCACCGTTGATCGCGGCGAGCCACAGGTACGGAAGCGGCGACAGCGGCTCGTCATCGTCGGCGATCCAGGAGTAGCCAAGCGACGGCGGCAGCACGACGAGTCCGCCATCGCCGCGCACGTCGACACCCGGACGATCGCCGAGTAGCTTCGCCAGCTGTCCCTTCGGACCGGCCGAGCGAACGCGGATCCCGTTGCCAGGATGCGCGCAGTAGATGTGCAGGCCGCCGGATCGCGTGCGCACCACCTTCGTGCGCGGCAACGGACCGAGCGCGCTTTCGCGTTCGAGCTCGGCGACCAGAGACTCGCCGTCGTGTTTTGCGTCGACGTCGATCACGACGGTGCCGCTCACCGCGCCGGTCGGAGTACCGATCGCGCCGAGCAGTCCCTGTCGATACCAGTCCGCGATCGTCCACAGATCGATCGTCGCGCCGACGGCGTGATCGGTGCCTGTCTTGATCGCCGGTCGCTTGTTTCCGGGGATAAGCGGGATGATCGGCCACGCGCCGCACCGATCGGCGTAGCCGTAGGCGGCATGGAGCATCGCGATGCTCACGACGTCCTCCCGGCCCGCTCGGAGTGCATCCTGTGCGCGAGCGCCGTGATCACGTCCACCTCGTCGGCAGGCATGTCGTCGTAGATGATGACCGCGAGGCCGTTCGGCGTCTCGGCGAGACGTCGCGCCCACGTCGCGATCTCGAGGTCGCGCTCCGGGCCCGGCGGGGACTCGAGGCACGCTGCGACCGCGAGGAGTCCAAGGCCACCGTCAAACGCGACCGCGCGACGCTCCAGGTCGGCTGCGTGCTCCTCGATCGCGGCGCGCTCCAGGTCCTCCAGCTCGTCCAGCGCCTTCACCGCCCACCGCCCACCGCGCGCAACGGCCTCGAGCTGGCGAGCAGCCGGGCCACGCGGTCTGCTGGCCGGTCGGCCGGCGCCGGCGGTGCGACCGTGGCGTCGCTCCGGATCCGCCAGTGCCGACCGACGCGCTCGGCCGGTAGCCGTCCGTCGTGGATGCGCGCGAGCGTGGTACACGTCGCGATGCCATGCTCGGCGGACCACTGGCGAACGGTCTGCCAGCTCGGTGCGGCCTGGCGTGCCTCGCTGAGCACCGCGCGCAGCTCCTCGCGGACCGCGGCGCGGTGGGCCTCGAGCACCGGGGCCAGAGCTGCCGCGATGGCGGCAGCGAGATCGGCGGGGGTCACGCTGCACCCCCGATCCGCCGATGCGACCGGGGGTGTCTACCGTCGGATTCTGACTCGGGATCGCCCGTGGAGCTCGGCCGCGATGCGGTTGCGACCGTGCGCCGTCGGGGGGCGCGACACCGTCGACGGGCGATACGCGGCGCCGCGTACCATCGGTGCCGCTGCCGAATGTAGCGCGCCACGAACGCCCCGGCGGCAAAGCTGCGCCCAGCGTTCTTGAGCGCGCAGTAGGGTACGGCCCACGCGCGATCCCTGGGGCGGTGGTTGCCAGCCTCGACGGACAGCTCGAACGACGTCTCTGAGCGCTCGTGGGCGCGCTCGACGTCTCTCTGTGCGTCCATGGCGAGCTGGCGCTCCTCCTCGGGGGTCAGCACGCCGCGGGGGGCGTAGTACGCGCTGCGCTCGGGGGTCAGTGCGGAGTTTCGGCCCTCGTCAGGCGGCCGTGGTACAGTCTCGAGCATCTGGGACTCCTGGTTCTGCAGGGGTTCTGGTCAGCGGCACAGAGAGAGTCGAGCCTCTCCGCTGCCGCGCATTCCGGATTGGTTATCGCGGTTACAACTCGTCCGAGTCAAGAAGATCCTCGATCCGACGCAGCATCCGGCGGATCTCGCGCGCGGAAGCTCCAGCGCGCCGCGCGTCGATCACCGCAGCGAGAGCATCAGCGACGGGATCGGCGCCACGCTCACCCGACGCTACCGCTACACCCGATCCGCTCGCTACATCTGCAGCGGCGCTCGCTGCATCCGACCGCGCTTGACCGCGCTCAAACCTCGCTCGGGCACTCTCAATCTCCGTAACGTCCGATAATGACGTGTTCGACTCGGTGCTCGAGAGTGCTGGAGCACTGTCGGAGTCGGCACCGGCAGCCGCAGCGGCACCGGCAGCGGGCAGCCGCACCGGCACCCGCACCGGCGACCGCAGCAGCACCGGCAGCGGCACTGGCCAGCCGGCCGGGCTCGACGAGCTGGCCCGCTAAGATCTCACGTATGAGCCACGGCTAGCCCCAAATCAAGCGATAACTAGGTCCAGAAATTGCAATACGACCTTGGAATTCGCGCAGCACAGCTGCAGAGTTCGTAGGCGCAACTCAGGCATCCGGATTGATTCCGATGCCATCGTCCACACCGAAGGTCGCTCTGCCGCGGCTCCTGGGAAGTTGTGGTTGAACGTA
>JBGQCL010000864.1:0-2347 GCA_041495365.1 Kofleriaceae bacterium
AGCGCGCGCGCACCGGTCGCCGCGTGCTCGGTCGCCGCGCCGTGCTCGCGCAGTCGTGGTGCGAGGGCCCGGTGACCGTGGAGCCCCGGCGGAACCTGCGGCCTCGCATCGCCACGCGAAGCCAGTGGCCGCGGATCGATGACTTGCTGCGCAACCGCGCGTTCGCGGCCGACTACGCCCGCGCACGCGACCGGTGGCGAACCGGCCACAACCAACGTCCGCATCGCGATGTCGCGGCCCGATCCGGCGCCCGCTACCTCGTTGCTGGGAGGCCTGGGAGGGCCCTCCGAAAACTAACCCCGTACGGGTCAGGCCCAAGAAACTTGACATCCCGACGCACTGTAGAAAGATCGACGCGTGAATGCCGCCGAACAGCGCGTGCGAGACGAACCCGAGCCGCTGACGTGGGCGGCGATCTGCGCGCGGTATCCCGACCAGTTCGTCTGCCTCGTAGATGTCATGCCGATCGAGCCTCGGAGCCCGGAGATCCGTGCGGCACGGCTCGTTGGGTATGGCCCTACGCGTCGGGCCGCCTTCGATCCCATCCGTAACACGCGAAAGTACTCCCGCTGGTCCGTGGTGTTTACGGGCGAGTACACGAAGCCCCTGCGGCGCCCCACATTGATCCTCGATGACGAAGCTCTCAAGTCCCTTTCTTCGTAGGCGCGAGCTGATCATCGTCGACGCGGAGATCACCGGACCACACGGATCGACGAACAGGCGACTGGTCTTCGACACCGGTGCCGAGGCGACGACGGTGACGGTGACTCCCGAGGTGATCGAGGAGATCGGGTACAACCCTCGCGATGGCCACAAGCCATCCAAGGTTCACAGTGCGATCGGGGAGGAGGAGGGCTATTGGCTGCGCGTAGCCGAGTTCTCCTCGCTCGGCGTATCCACGCCGAACTTTGCGCTCCAAGTGTTCGACTTCGATCATGAGGGCGTCGACGGGCTGCTCGGGATGAATTTCCTCCGACACTTCAACTTCGAGGTGCGGCCGATCGAGCGACGCATCCTCGTCGAGCTGATCAGCCCATGAAGCGAATGGCGGCACAACGCCCGACGCGCTCAAGCTGCCAGGCCCGTACGGGTCATCAAGCCTACTGCAGCGCCTCAGCGGCGCTCGCCACGACGACCGCCTGGTCAGTACCGTCACGTTCACGCCGAACCAGTACACGCGCACGCACCGGTGACCGCGTGCTCGGTCGCCGCGCGGTGCTCGCCCAGTCATGGCGCGATGCTCCGGCCAGCCTGGAGCCCCGGCGGAACCTGCGGCCTCGCATCGCCACGCGAAGCCAGTGGCCGCGGATCGAGGCATTGCTGCGCAACCGCGCGTTCGCCGTCGACTACGCCGACGCCCGCGAACGGTGGCGAAACGGTCTACCGGCGGTGTTCCCGGCCGGCACCTACTGGCTCCAGCGGTTCGCGTCGGTCCCCGTGCTCGAGACATGACCCGTCCGGGTCCCTGAAGCTCGCGCAGAACATCCCGGCACACGCCCAGCTGACGCCGCCTGGCGGGTGGACGCCGGATCGCGCCCTCGCATCAGCCCAGCGACCGGCGAGGCCGCGGCGATCGTGGTCGTGGGCCAGCTGCCCCAGTCGACTTGTAAGACGACGCACACAAGCAACGTCCGCATAACGATGTGGTGGCGCGCTCGGCCGGCCGCTTACTCGTTGCTCGGGAACTAACGTCGTACGGGTCTTCCCGCGAAGGGCGAAGGGCTCACACGGTAGACGCCGGTCGCCACCCGATCGAGCGTGCGCCGCTCCAAGAGGATCGCCGGCACGTGGGGGGCCACGATCCAGAGCGCCTCCTCGCCGTCCCAGGGCGTCTTGGGATCCTCGCGGCGCTGCACCTGCCGAGCGCCGCGCCGCAGCACCGCGCGGTCGATCGAGCAGACCTGCGTCGTGAACCTGGTCGACCGCGACGCGGTCATCGACAAGCTGGTCTACACCGCGAGCAATCCCGTGGCCGACCACCTGGTCGACCGGGTCCACCACTGGCCCGGCGTCAACGGCCTGGCCGCCCTGCTGGCCGCACGACCGCTGCGCGCGACCCGCCCGTCACACTTCTTCCGGTCCGACGGCAGCATGCCCGATGCCCTCGAGCTCCCGCTCACCTGGCCCGCCGAGCTCGGACCCGCCGCTGCCGTGCGCTCGGAGCTACGCGAACGCGTACGCGCCGTCGAGCTCGAACGCGCGGCCGAGCGCGCGCGCACCGGTCGCCGCGTGCTCGGTCGCCGCGCCGTGCTCGCGCAGTCGTGGTGCGAGGGCCCGGTGACCGTGGAGCCCCGGCGGAACCTGCGGCCTCGCATCGCCACGCGAAGCCAGTGGCCGCGGATCGATG
>JBGQCL010000865.1:0-2300 GCA_041495365.1 Kofleriaceae bacterium
CCAGGGGTTCGCACCTGCAGCTCTCGCTCCCGTACACGATCGCCAACTGCCTGGTCAGGCACGAGTCCTCGGTCATCAGCCGTCTGCGCAGGCGGCTTGCGGAAGTGTTCGAGAAGCCGGTCGACCACCAGTTCTTCAGCGACCGCTACCTCCCCGGCGAAGATCCAAACGCCGCGCTGCTGCGGATGTTCAAGCAGCTCCAGTGGATGGTGAGCTTGACCGACGAGGAAACCATCAGCGCGCTGACGCGCAGGAGCCACCGATGAGCCGGGTCATCTTGTACCGGGTCGCTGACAAGCCGCGCCTGATCCGGGTCGACGCGGCCCCCGGCGATGATCACGCGGCGGCCCTGAGGGAGCTGCTCGGCGGCCCGGTCGCGCGCATCCCGCTGCACGACGGCATCGAGCTGTGCAGCAACCGCGACGGCCTGCTGTACGGTCTCTCGCTCGCTCGCCGCAAGCTGGCAGCACCTCCCGTGATGCCGTGGCGGCCCGAGTCGACGCTCCGCTTCGACCGCCCGGAGCCGGTGCTGAGCTCGGACGAGTGGCTCGTCAGCACGGACTTCCTGATCGCCAGGTTCGCCGGCGGCGGCGAGCTGGCGGACCTGACCGAGGACGACATCAGGCTGTGGATGTTCTGGCTCGGGCTCGACTACATCCTGAATCGCTGAACGGTCGGTGGGGCTCGCGCACGACGTCCTCCGGCCCCGAGCGTCTCGATTCGCCATCCTATTCTGGCGGCAGTTCCTTGGGACGCAGAAGGACAACGGTTGCAGTTGGCGCCCCAGCATCCACCACACCCCCGAGCTGTGGAGAATCATGTTTCAGGTCGAATGCCTCCGAGGAGGGCACCCAATCATCGACGCACCTAGATATGGCCGTGAAGCCCTCGTCCTGTCTTTGCTCTGGCATCTGCTCCATTTGATCGGTCAAGGCATGCCACGACTCATCGTAGTGAAGCCGAACGGTATCGGGGGGCATACCAGATGGCAGACAATCGGTGACGTCCAGCCCGCGAAGGTAGATGCGCCCGCCGACCTCTACCCAGGGCCAAACCATGCGGCCACCGCGGACACACGTAGCGAGAGCGACGCCACCTCCGATGGATGGAACACCTTGGTGCTGTCCGAGATACCAGATCGAACTCGCCATTCGTGCGGGCCATTGGTCTTGATCGTCAGCGAATGCACGCTTGAGGGAAAGCATCACTTGGCGCTTGCCCTCCGGGCGTCCCGTTAGCATGATCAGCGAACCGGGTTGCACATGCGTGTATAGGTGCACCTCGGTTCGTTCCCCTCGTCGGCTGATGACCTTTGCGAGCGCTGGCCGGCCGTTTTCCAGGAAGCCAGCAAGCACGACCTCGCACGAGTTGCTCCATGGCCGGGCACGGTCGATTTTGTCAAGGAAGTACGAGAAGACGCGGACTGTGCTGTAGAAGTTGAACGGAGCTGCGGGAGCTAGGGAATTATGGTCCGCGATCAGTCCACGAGTCATCTCGATCGCAGTTGCGCAGGACATGGCGTCGCCGGAGCCGACAGCGCCAACCTCCATATCCAACGTATACGTCTTGATGGCTGTGTCCGAGTGGTCGCCCTGGAATGATGCCCGCGCGTCTGCGGCAAGCAAGAACGCGGACCGATCGTTCAGAAGGAAGGTCGCTGCGACCGCGATCGTCATGGAGGGGGGACGATACACCACAGCCAGCGGAGGCGAGCACGGGTACGCCGCGGTGACCTTGACCGGACTGTTCGACCTTGACCGCTTCCAGCGCTTGATCGACGGCGTTCATCGCTCATCCGCAGCGCTACCGGCCGCCGGGCACGGGCGTCACCGGCCTGGTGACGATGGCCGCGACGCGCTGTCGGATGTTGCCCAGGAGCTGATCGCCGAGATCGAGGCCCGCAAGCTGGCGGCGACTTGCTGGACGGCATCCAGGAGGCTGGAGGAGCGCGGTGACGCGTTGAGCGCGGCTGCGGCGCTGGCATCACACCGCGCGGCGGGGTAGGAGCGCGCGGCCGTGCCGCGGCGTGGGCGGCGGCGATCGCAGCGGCGGTGACCTCGACCAGCTCGCCAGCGCGCGACGGCAGCTATCGGCCACGAGGTGGCTGGTCGTGGTGGGCGCGAGCTGGAGCTCGCCGGCGACCTCGGCCCGGCCGGCAGTGGAGCGGCTCGCTGGTCGCGGTGGCGGTGGTCGTTTTCGTGGACCGGCTGCGCGCGGCATGCGGCGGCGGCGACCTCGAACGCGGCGGTCACCAGCTCGGCGGCGATCGCGGCGGCAGTGCTGGCGTTCCGGTCGCCCCG
>JBGQCL010000866.1:0-2267 GCA_041495365.1 Kofleriaceae bacterium
GCCCCGACCTTGGCCGCCCCGACCTTGGCCGCGCCCGACCTTGGCCGCGCCCGACCTTGGCCGCGCCCGACCTTGGCCGCGCCCGACCTTGGCCGCCCCGACCTGCCCCCGGCGGCGAGGTTTTTTACGGTAACGCGCCCTCACCAGGCGGCCTTACCGTAAAAAAAACCACACGGCTGGGGCCAGCACCCCGTCCCCGCCATCGCGTCACTCAGCGCCATCGCGTGACGCGCACGAGGATGCGGGCCCGGGTCAGCTGCCGACCGACGTGCGGTGGCGCGCCTGGCGCGCGAGCCGATCGAGGATCTCGCCGGCGATGTTCTTGTCGTCGAGCTGCGAGATGTGGCGCACCCCGGTCGGCGACGTGATGTTGAGCTCGGTGAGCATCCCGCCGATCACGTCGAGCCCGACGAAGATCTGGCCGTAGCTGCGGAGGAACGGCGAGATCGTGGCGATGATCTCGCGGTCGCGCGCGGTGATCGCGGTCTTGACCGCGCGGCCGCCGACGTGCAGGTTGCCGCGCGCCTCGGCCTCCGCCGGGACCCGCAGCACCGCGCCGAGCGGCTCGCCGTCGGCCAGGATGATCCGCTTGTCGCCGTCGACCACCTCGGGCAGGTAGCGCTGGGCGAGCGTCCACCGCGTGCCCGCGCCGGTCGAGGTCTCGATGATCGACGACGCGTTGGGATCGCCGTCGCGCACCACGAAGATCCCGAGGCCGCCGTAGCCGTCGACCGGCTTGACCACGATCGCGCCGCCCTGCTGGGCCTGGAACTCGCGCAGCCGCGCCGCCGAGCGGGTCACGATGGTCGGCGGGGTCAGGTGCGGGAAGTGCAGCACCGCGAGGTGCTCGTTGAGCTCGCGCAGCCCGCGCGGGTCGTTGACCAGCAGCGTCTTGCCGCGCGCGTGCTCGAGGATCCACGTCGCGTGCAGGTAGGACACGTCGACCGGCGGGTCCTTGCGCATCAGCACGATGTCGAAGTCGGCGAGCCGGTGCGGCGACGGCGGCTCGGTCTGGAACGCCTCGGCCGGCCGGGCCGCCGACATCACCACGGTCGGCGCCGCGTCGCACACCGCGTCGTCGCCGACCAGCCCGAGGTGCTCGATCTGGCAAGTCCACACCCCCCAGCCGCGCGACGCGGCCTCCAGCATCAGCGCGTACGAGCTGTCGCCGGCGAGCGCCAGCCGATCGAGCGGATCGACGATGAACAGGAGCCGCACGCGGCAACTGTAGCCGAGCCACCCGGCGAGCGGTCCCGGGAGCGCCCCGCAATCGGCGGGATTCGCGGCCCGGGCTGCCCGATCGGTGGTGCGGCCGGTCAGCCCGCGACCGGCTCGCCGCCGCCGGGCTCGTCGACCCCGACCCCGATCTTGGTCGGCAGCAGGTGCTCGAGGCCGTGCTTGCGCAGCCGGTAGTACAGCGTCGAGCGGTTGATCCCCAGCATGCGCGCCGCGCTCGCGATGTTACCGCGCGACTTCTCGACCGCCGCGACGATCTCCTTGCGCTCGCTGTCGAGCAGCCGCTCGGCCAGGCTCTTGCCGTCGTCGGCCAGCGCCGAGGCGGGCGCGGGCGGCGGCGCGACCGCAGGCAGCGTGCCGGGGGTGCCGCCCGCCGGGGAGTGGCCGCCGCGGCGGCCGAAGTCGAGGTGGCCGATGCCGAGCGGGACGCCCCTGGCCAGGATCATCGCGCGCTCGATGATGTTCTCGAGCTCGCGGACGTTGCCCGGCCAGTTGTACTCGCGCAGCCGGGCGAGCGCCTCGGCCGACGCCGGCGCCGGGACCACCGCCATCTGGCGCGAGAACTTCGCGATGAAGTGGGTGACCAGCGGGCCGAGGTCGTCGAGCCGGTCGCGCAGCGGCGGCAGGTTGATCGGGAACACGTTGAGCCGGTAGTACAGGTCCTCGCGGAACTCGCCGTCCTCGATCATCTTCTCGAGGTTGCGGTTGGTCGCGCTGACCAGCCGGACGTCGACCTTGATGGTCTCGGCGCCGCCGACCCGCTCGAACTCGCGCTCCTGCAGCGTGCGCAGCAGCTTGATCTGGACCTCCATCGGCAGGTCGCCGACCTCGTCGAGGAACAGCGTGCCGCCGTCGGCGAGCTCGAACCGCCCCGGCCGGCGCGCCACCGCGCCGGTGAAGCTGCCCTTCTCGTGGCCGAACAGCTCGCTCTCCAGCACGCCGGGCGCGAGCGCCGCGCAGTTGACCCGCACGAACGGCTTCTCCTCGCGCGAGGAGTTGATGTGGATCGCGTGGGCGACCAGCTCCTTGCC
>JBGQCL010000867.1:0-2231 GCA_041495365.1 Kofleriaceae bacterium
AAATCGCGTTCTGGCACCAGGTCGCGGCCGACCCGGCTGCGATGCGCACACTCGGCATCGACGGCGAGCAGGCCGCAGCCCGGCTCGCCGCGGCCGAGGCCCAGTCCGCCGAGCTTCAGGGCCTGGCGCTCCGGTACCTGCCGCTGCGGCTGGCCGGACTCGAGCAAGAGGTCGCGGGTAGCCGGCTATGGGTCGGCGACACCGAGCAGATCGCCGAGGGCCTCGCGAACGCCAAGGCCGCACGCCTCCCGTTGACCGTCACACCGCCGCCGTACCCGTCTGGCGCAGGCGTTCCCACGGCGCGCATCTGGCGCATCACGCTCGGCGACGAGGCCCTCGAGATCCGCGAGCGCGCTCGCGTGGGTCGCGTCCGCGAGGCGGTTCCCGGCGACGAGGTCACCGCCAGGACAGTGGCAGGGGCCAAGCGAGCGGCAACGCACGATCCGACCGGCACCAAGCAGCCAGAGTCTGGCAAAATCAACGACCGAGACACCGCTGCGCCGCATGCCGAATGGGCAACCGCACGGGCGGGAATTGCAGCCGGCCACGTGCCGCCCGAGGCGGCTCTCCCCGCGACAAATGGCAACCATGCTGGCATCGCGCGACTGCACGAGATCAACGTGGATCGCCACATTCCCGCGACTGTGTATACTGAGTTTCTGCGGGAACTCTCAATGCATCTCGAACGAATGGAGACGCCTCCTGAAGACTTGCACGCCGAACTGAAGACAATCGCCTATGGCAGCCCGGAGAAGTACCTCCGGAAGGGACCACGCCTGAGCAGCGGGGACTTCAAGAAGCTCGGAGGTCTCAAACGCGCGCTCTCGCTCAAGTGGCTTTGTTCGAAGGTCAACGTAAATCTGCTCGGGCGTGCTAACAAACTCGACCCCTCCATCCCTGCTGATCCTCGCGGCTATACATGGCCGATGGCGCAGAAGATTGTTGATCTGATCAAGGCCGGGCGGCTCGAGTTCGATCCGATTCGAGACGTGGATGTCGGGGCGATGGTTGGCGATTGGCCTCGCGGCGCGTCGGGCTGGTATTTTGCAGGTGGCGACGTTGCCGATGGAACACCACCAAAGGAACTAGTGACCCAGCTCGCGGTCGGCCCCGAATATGGGGACGCATATCAGATCGCGGAGGTGCCCGCAGACTTGGCATTGTCCCATTCCAGCGAGGACTCCGGTGCGTTCCGACCCACGGCTCTGGACCTGACCTCTGCGAGAGAAGGACTCTTGAACCCGGATCCAGCAGAGCCATACGGCAGAACAAATCCGCAAGCTCCGGGACAGCTACCGACACGTGAGGTATTGATGACCCCTCTGCCGCTATCGAAACTCAAGCGCGGCCCATTGGTGATGAAATGAGCAACGTGAGTTACCTAGGTCGACACTACGGCGACGACACTGATTGGTATGCGGTCTTCCGTGAAGCCGCGAAGTACCCGTTCGGGCCATCGTGGCTGCGATCTGATCTGGATGTCGCTTCGGGTCTCGCCGATCTTGTCGAACAGCTGCGAGGAACTTCTGCTGAGCAAGCGATTGCTGATGCGGCACTCGCAACGATTGAAGCAGGTACCAGTGCCGAACGGGCAGCCGTATGGCAGTTGCCTTGGGAGCACGGCAAGGATGCGGTCATGCGGCTGCTCAATCTGATGCAGACAGATCGGCCGCGATTCGATGAAGTCCGCGGAGTGCCGAATGTGCTCTGGCGTCTGCTCCAAGCGTATCCTGGCAACGCAGGCGTGGTCGTTGCCCTACGAGCGGAGGCGGCGACCGCTTCCCCGGATCCTTGGATCCTTGACATGGCCACCAAACACGCCGCGGCTTCAGGAGAAGAGTAGCCTCCGGATTTCAGTGACGTCCCAAGGACGATATCGCCAGCCTCGACGTGATGCGGGGCGGCATCGAGGCACTCTCCGCGCAGGGCAAGATCACCGGGCGGCGATCACGAGGTCGCGGTCGGCCTTGACAGGCAGCGCGACGCGCTCCTCGAGATCCAGGCCAAGATCAAGGACGGCACCCCTACATCGTGCGCGGCACCTTCAGCGAGGCCAGGTCGGGCAGACCGCGTCCTCCGTGTCGGCGAGAACTGGGCACCGCACGTTGACCGAGTCGAGCCCTCCGACGGCACGCGCAAGGTCGATTTCGGCCAGCACGCGGAGGGTTTGGCTGCGCAGCACGAGCTTCCGAGGTGTCTTCTTCATGGTTCCACGATAGCGCAGCGCTCGT
>JBGQCL010000868.1:0-2201 GCA_041495365.1 Kofleriaceae bacterium
CGCCCGTGATGCGCACGATATGCGAGATCAGTGCGCGGCTCGTGACGCCGGACCGTCCGGCGTTCAGCTGGAGCAACACGACCGAATTTCCGGCGGGGTTCCCGATGCTGGTCGTCCCGGCCTTCTCCTCGCACTACGGGCGGTCCGTCGGCCACTCCATCGGCCCGTTCTTCGCCCCCGGGTCGGCGCCCATCGCTCGGAGCCGCGACTCGTGCAGCGCGATCCCGCCGTCCACCTCGCCGCCCTGGGCGGCGTCTCGACGAAGCATCCCGAGCGCCTCGGACTTTTGACCGAAGAACATCGCCTCGAGACGGTCGACCTCGGCTCGCGCCTTCTGGCGCTCGGTGTCGGGCGCGGTCGGCGGTAGCTGCGCGAGCTTGGCGCGCGCGGCGCGTACCAGCTCACCGGCGCGGGCGAGCGCGGCATCGAGGCCGACACCGCGCAACGCCTGGCCTTGCAGGTACGCCAGCTCCTGGGCGACGAGGATCGCATCGCGGACCACCGTCGCGTCGTCGCGTTCGAGCGCGTTGTCGCCGAGCGACATACCCCCGAGGACGTTCTCGAGCGGCCTGTCGCGAAGCCGGATCGCCAGTGCTCGCCGCTCGACGCGGCTCAGGTCGGCGAGCGTCACGAAGGCTTGCGCGGCGGGCTTCGGGTCCTGGAACCAGCTGCCTTGCGCATCGGCGGCGCGGATGCGCTCCTCCGCGAGATCGACGCGCGCCTGCATGACCGGCGACAGGGCGATCGGTGAAGTGAGCACGTCGGGATGCGCCGGATCGACGAGACCGGTCACTGGCGCTCGGCGCGTCGAGGTGGAGCGGACCGGCGTGGATCCCAGGACCAAGGCGCCGGTCACGGGCACGATCAAGAAGACGATCTATCCGCCCCGCAGCGTGAAGATCCAAGGCTGGTTCAAGGAGACGTCTGATGGCACAACGGTCATCACGTCCCATGCTCCCGCCTACGAGAAGTCCTGGCCCAAAGTCGCCCCGAAGGACTATTGAAATGCCAGATACGATCAATCTCCTCGCCCGGGCAAAACAGTACACTCCTGGAGATCCCGAGGCCGCCGCGTGCTGGAGCCTCGTCGTGAACGCGATCGATGTGGGATGGCTCGACCCAGACGAAATGCGTGAGCTCATCGAACACTTGCGAGATCACCGCGACTTCGGCGTCGAAGAGCTGCTATTCGCCCACGTCGGTGACAGGCTACGCGTCTCGTTCCTCGATGACAAGGCGACGTGTTCACCCTCGGCGATGCTCGCGGCACTCATCGCCGTCTCTGCGCCAGAGAGCACTGGTGCTTGAGCCGCCACAGGTGCTCGTAGCGGGGCCACCATGACTGCGACCGAGCATCCCATCTCGATGGCCGTCGCGTTCCCGACGTCGAACCCCGATGATGTGGCGAGCGCTCACGTCGAACTCGGCGCGAGCCTCGACGATGCTCCGACGTGGTCGCCCCCCTCTGGCCGAGATCCCTGTCTGATAGACGTCGCCATCGCCGCCAGGTCCGGGGTAGTGGAGAAGCGCCTCGCGTGCGCCATCTCGCTCGGCCTTGCGGAGCGCATCCTTGAAGTCGCGCTCTGGGGACTTTTCGCGCCCATCGGGTAGCGCATCGAGCTTCGCGCGATACCTCGGATCGCGATAGATCGCACGCTGGTCGGCGTCGCTCATACGCGCGAGCCGCGCGAGCACTTGATCCGCCGCACCGTGGCCCATCGCGTCGAGAATGTCATGGAGCGCGATCACGATCTCGGGCCGCGGACCCAGCAGTGACGGACCCAGGCCGGGCGGCAGGATCACCGGCGGCGCGCTCGGATCGGCCGCCGGTGCTTGCGGTGCGCGGGCGTCGGGCGGGCCAGCAACCGGGCCGAGCTGCGGGGTCTGGCCTTGCCAGACCAGCGCGCTCAAGAATTCGCGCTGATCGGGCGTGAGCTGCATCGCCTGGCGAGACGTGGAACCCGGGCGTCGGCCGCAAGCCGCCCCCGGTGGCGCGCCAGGCGTTCCTCGACGCCTGGACCACCTGGGCCAACGCCGTCGCGCCCTGCCCGAAGTAGCGCGGAGCCGCCGACCCGCCCGTGATGCGCACGATATGCGAGATCAGTGCGCGGCTCGTGACGCCGGACCGTCCGGCGTTCAGCTGGAGCAACACGACCGAATTTCCGGCGGGGTTCCCGATGCTGGTCGTCCCGGCCTTCTCC
>JBGQCL010000869.1:0-2156 GCA_041495365.1 Kofleriaceae bacterium
AGAGGGGGACAGCATCGACCTGGTAGCGGTCGACGAACTCTTGCTCCAAGGGGGCGCGTTGTCCGAGGACGATGAGAGAGCCGCTCTGCATCGAGCGATCGAGGTGTCGCTGGCAGAGGAAGAGGCGGGCATGGTGGTCGAGCTCGACGAGGTGCTCACTAAGATTAGAGGGACAGAGGGCGGCGGCTGAACGCGCGGCGGGCGGATGACGCGCCGTCCGGGAGAGCTCGGACGGCGGCCCGTGGACTCCGCCAGTGAGGGAAGGTACGACGGTCCCACGTTGCTCGACGGCTTGCGGGCATGTGCAGGCATCCCTTGCCGACGTTCGTCGGTTCGGGACGTTCACGTTCACGCGACTGCCGCCGTTGTGAATGGAGATCGGGATCTCGGCAGGATCATTAGATTGGACCATCGCCACCTCGAGTATCTGCATGTCACTTCCCTTTCGCATCCATGCAGTACGTTTGACAAGCATTGCTTGTCGGTTCTGCGCGCTTTCGCCTACTCGCTCTCTGTGCGAGCGCATACGGTTCGGTGGACTTCTGCGGCTCGTCGGGCACGGAGTCCCTCACAATGTGGTGCTACTTATCCTTTGCGCTTCCCTGCGATCGAGGTCGTGCTCGTATGCTTCATCGCCGAGTCGGACCTCGCCGCGCGTCCTGCGTCAGCCAGGACCTCGATCGCTGCCGCATTGTCGCCGCCAGCTCCGAACACCGGTGTGCTCCTGGTCGAGTTCGACCTTGCCGCGCTCCGCGCCGCCCAGGACCTCGAGCTCGCCGATCGCCGCACTGCTGTCGCCGCCGCGAGCTCGCCGATCGCTGCCCTGCTGTCGCTGTTGTCGCCGCCGCCGAGTTCGCCGGCGCTGCAGTCGCCCTCGAGACCTGGCTGCGATGGGTGGCTTATCGATGAAACGACGAACCCCGGGAGCCGATACACCCGAGATGAAGCGCTGCCACGGCGGACATAACGAATGCGCCTTCAGGGTCATGGAGTAGCAGAAAGGCAACCGCCACAGCCAACGAGAACGCAAGCGCGCCCTTGTGCGACAGGATCCAGTCCATGGGCGATGAGCTCCGCATGCGGAAATCGAGGTCTACCACAAGCGACGCGC
The DNA here is from genome assembly GCA_041495365.1 of Kofleriaceae bacterium. Classification (GTDB taxonomy): domain Bacteria; phylum Myxococcota_A; class Polyangia; order Haliangiales; family Haliangiaceae; genus JABFXX01. The sequence continues at coordinate 1,112 of JBGQCL010000869.1, forward strand.
GGCCAAGACAGGCGATCGGCCACCTTACGGCCGCTCTCGACGTGATCAGCTACCTGTTACCAGTCCCAGTTGGCAACGCGAGCCCCCCCGCCGCTTGCCATCCCGATCGCCGCCGCGGCCCCGGGGCTTGGCCCTCGAGGCGCGGACTTCTTCGATGTTCTCCCGCCTTCCGAACCATCGCGACAATGAGACCGGGGCCATTCCCAAGCGCGAGGCTGCACTTGATAGGTTCCCGCCAGCGCGAAGCGCGATCAGGCGACGGGTGCCCTTCTCGATTTCGCCGAGCGTTGAGGCCGAGTGCGATCGAACCCAATCGAAGTCCTCCTCTGGGAAGCTCGTGTGAGTGGTGCCGAGCTCCTTGAGTGCCTCGGTCGCATATTCGGAGATGATCCGATCCAGCTCATTCGCCCGCTCGGCGAGCGGAGGAATCACAATGGGCTCGGCCGGCAAGGTCCGCCAGGCGTCGGCCGCGGATCGCTCGCCCGCGCCCGTGCATATGATGATCTGGACGCGTGGCCTCGGACGTGAGTATTCGTCGACTATCGGCGAGGTGTCGTCAGGCATGCGACGCCGCAGCAAGCAAAGCGATCCGCCGATGGCTGCATGGAGAGCCTGAGACGGATCGGATATGTTCGCTACCGACCGCACGTCCGCCTCGGCTCGCCGGCGGCGCTGGTCACAGAGGATGAAGGGCTTGTCACGCCCGATCGCATGGCCATGCAGCGACGACGCGAACGAGACGAGCTCGCCTTGTCCAGAGAGCACCAGCGGGACTAGACGAGTCGCCGCCGCGCGCACCGAGCGCAAAGCCCGGTCAATGTACTCTCGACGAGCATCGCTCCAGCCAAGCAGACGAGCAAGGTAACCCCGCAACGCGGTCAGCTGGGGGCTTTCAGCGACGAGCAGGACTCCTCCGAGCCCGAGCTCGGTGCCAGGCGTGAGCGCGCCCTCTGCTTGCTGAGCACCGTCGAGACGGATGCCATTCTTGCTCTCGAGGTCAAAGACCATCCAACCTCTCTTGGTCCGCACCAGCCGCGCGTGAACT
>JBGQCL010000870.1:0-2155 GCA_041495365.1 Kofleriaceae bacterium
CCGCACGCCTGCAGGCAGAACGTCGCGCCGCTCGACCCCATGCGCACGCACTCGTCGCCCGTGCCGCACTGGGCATCGCTGGTGCACGCGGAGCAGATCGGCAGGTTCGCCGAGCCGGTCGACGTCACGGTCATCGAGTAGACCTGCGACGTGGTGGTGTGGTTGCAGGTGCCGGTGGTGTCGTCGTTGTCGCTGGCGGCGACCACGTAGTACAGGGTCTGCTTGGTGCCCGCCGGCATCTGGGCGACCGGGTTGGGCACGGTCGCCTCGTACACGCCGTTGGTGCGATCGCCGGTCTTGGGCTTCATCGTCAGCTGGGTCATCTTCGATAGATCGGGCGGCGCGGCCGGCGCGGTCATCGCGTAGTAGAACAGCGGCGCGTCCTTGATGCCCTTGTCGTCGGTGACGGTCGCGTCGATCGCGAGGTCGACGATCGACGAGATGTCGTGCGGCGTGTGGCTGATCACCGGCGCCGTGCCCGGGCAGCTCGTGCCGCTGCTGCCGCGCAGCACGACCAGGAAGTTCTTGACCACCCTGGGGTTGTCACCGTCGTCGGCGGACAGCAACAGCACGTAGCGCGCCTGGGCCTGCTGCGCCTTGGTCGGGCACCAGTGCCAGGTCGCGGTGTGGCCGTCGCGGACGTCGAGCTGCGCACCGTCGATCACCGGATCGCCCTGGCCGATCCGCACCGTCGACGAGCTGGCGTCGATCACGATGTCGACGTCGACGCAGGCCTGCTGGGTCAGGTCGAGCGTCGTGCCGCTGCCCAGCGGCTGGCGAAACACCGGGGCGCTCGCCGCGCCGATCGCCGACCGGACGTCGATGTTGATCGTCGCGGTGGCGTGGTGGCTGGCGTCCGACACCGTGAAGTCGAACGCGTGGCGGCCGACGTCGGCCTGGGTCGGGGTCCACTTGAACACGCCGGTGCCGCTCGGCGACACCGTGATCTCGGCGTGGCCATCGAGATCGGTGAGGTCGGCCGCCTCGAACTTGTAGGTCAGCGCATCGCCGTCCGGATCGCTGGCGTGGAGGTTGACCATCAGCTCGGTGCCGACCTGCGCCACCTGATCCGTGAGCCCGGGCAGCACCGGCGGCGACCCCGGCCCACAGGCTACTGCAGTAGCCAGGCAAGTGACGCACATCAGGGTCCAGCGAACCCGGTAGCCGGTGAGTAGCTCTAACATGGCGACGTTCCTCCGAGCGGATCCGATGGCTGTCGGATGCCGGAGTCTCGAGCAAGGAGCGCACCAGGCCGCGGGGCGGCTCGCCGCGCCGCGCGTTGCACAACTCGCGCAGCGCCGCCGACAATCGCTCGGGCGGCCCGCCTCCCGCGACCGACGGCCGGCCACCACGGGCTCCGGGCCGGCAGCATCACGCGGCGCCCCCGTGGAGTAGTCTTGCCTACATTCCAGGGTCACAACGGCAGCTGGATCTCACGACCAAGCTATTGCTTCGCCACGCGGTTGCTGGTGCTGCTGCGCGTTTGCAGTGAGCCACGTGCTAAGCTCCGCGCGCTGGTATGTTGAAGGAGGGGCGGCGAGTACTGCTGTTTCGGATCGATCCGTGCGACGCACCCGCCGATCGACGGATTCGGCTTTTCGTCGACGGTGCCGCCGATCCTGCCGCCGAGGAGGTCGCGAAGCTGTCCTTCGAGGGCTCGACTAGCCCGCAACAGAAGCTGTTCCCCTGCTTGTCGCCCGCGCCGAAACCCTGTACCGATCCCCTCCTAAATCGAAGGGGAGGGTCACATGTTGAAACGATTGGTCACGGGGATTCTGTTCGCGTCCGCTCTCTGGCTGTCGCGCGATGCTGCGGCGGACAAGATCGATGACTTCAAGGACGGTGCGAGCCGCAAAGGCTGCGACGCCATTCCGTATCGCGGCTCGTGGGGTTCGCGAGACGAGCGCCGCGTGTGCGAGGATCTATCGAAGGAGAAAGACAACACCTGCACGGCGTTCAGCTGCGAGAAACGCGAAGCAGAGAAGGCCCTCGAGAACTACAAGGAGAAGAAGAAGAACCTCGACGACGCGAAGTACCGGAAGAACGAGTCCGCGATCCCGGATCTCGAGGCGGCGGTGAAGAAGCTCGACGAGGAACTGAAGACCCGGAAGTCCGAGGCGGAGAAGCGCATCAGGCGCTGCGACGACTGCATCAA
>JBGQCL010000871.1:0-2139 GCA_041495365.1 Kofleriaceae bacterium
ACCATGGGTCTTCGGATGCATGTGCGCATCCTCACCAAACGGGCGTTGAAGCCCTCCTGTGCCCTGCTACGACCAGATCTCGGCGATCGCGCTTCCACTAAACCTGGAGGAGACCCAGAACTGTCGCTCCGCTGGAGAGCGCGCGTACTCTGCCGCGAAAGCCATTATCTTCTTGGAGATCGCCTCCAACAGCTCGCCCCATCGGGCTCTTACTTCTCGTGCGATTGCCTTCATGACATCACTCCATCTCGGCACGACGTGCAACGCCGCCATGCTACCTCGCGACGTAGCATCGCAACCGCGGCATTGTACGGCCCAGTTGCCTGTCTTCCTCACTCGGCTGTCGCAGGTACAGGTGTCAGTCTTCCGATGGATGTCGCACCGGGCCATCCGCATCGCCAGGTCCGCACCGCGATCGCGGCGGCGCGCCAGTGGGCGAAGCAGCGGGGCGAGGATGTCGAGCCCAGCGAGCTGGCAAGCGCACCGGTGGCCACCAGATCGGCGAGGACCTCGAGCCGGCTGGGGCCGGGTGGCGGCGGGGCGAGTCGCGCGCCGAGGACGTCGAGATCCGACGATGGCCCAGCAGCCATGGCCCCTTGCAACCCAAGCCGCTTGGCGGGATCGCCAGAGGAGCGCCCTAAGTCCTGATTTTTCCCTGACGGGTTTTGACGAAATCGCGACAGACCCGTCAATTCGACCGGTGCCTCCCGCGGGGCGCGAGCTTGGGCCGTAGGATGCGCCACAGCAAGGCGGAGGACCGCGGACGCAGATGAAGACGCCCACGCATGTTTTCACCAAGACCGATTCGGCCGCCAACGAGTGGGCCATCGACGACGACGTTGTCCGGCTGCGGGAGTGGGGGACGGACAAGAGTCACGTATTGCCGCTGCCGCCGACCAACGAATGTACGGTCGGCGCCGCGGCGGTTTGCGCGATCCGGCTCGAGGATCCGTCGCACCTGGTTTCGCGGCTGCACGCGCGCTTGATCCGGGGCGAGACCGGATGGCTCCTCCGCGATGAGGGGAGCAAGAACGGTGTGCGGATCGACGGTGCGCGACGCAGCGAGATCGCACTGGCGCCCGGGATCGAGATCGGGATCGGGAGGACCACCCTGATCGCCGAGAGCGCGCGGTCGATCGAGCTACGCAATTACCTCGCGCGACTGATCGGCTGGGGCGGTTCCCAGATCGAGATCGTCGATCGCGCACTCCGTTCGGTCCGCATGGCCGCTGCGCGGCGGGTGGCGCTGGTCCTGTGTGGAGACGGCGAGCTCGTGCCGACCGCCTACTCGATCCATCGCCGCGCTCGAGGCTCCCACCGACCATTCATCGTCTGCGATCCACGACGACTACCCCGCAAGGCGAACGTTCGATCAGCGCAGAGCTACACGACCGGGCTGGAGGCGCTCCCGGTCGCGGCCGGCGGCTCCCTGTGCGTGCGTACCGGCCGGCTGCCGCCCGACTTCGGTGAGCTCGTCGAGGCGTTGCGCGCTCCGGACGCGCGGATCCAGCTCATCGTCTGCGGTGACGAGCTGCACGACTGCGAGCGGTATTGCGTCATCCCGATCGCGATCCCGTCGCTTGCCAGCCGCGGCGGAGATCTCGATCGGATCATCAAGGAATACGCCGACGACGCGATGGCGGAGCTCGGAACATCGGGCTCGGAATTTCCGGCAATTGACCACGCGTGGGTCCGAGAGCACGCGGCGACGCTGCCCGAGATCGAGAAGGCGACGGCGCGGTTGGTCGCGCTCCGCGCATCACCGAGCCTCAGCAACGCCGCGTCGAGACTGGGGATGGCCCCCGTCTCGCTCTATCGGTGGATCGGCCGTCGCAGCATGCCGATGCAGATCAAGCAATGAGGCTCCGCGGCAAGCCGCAGGTGGCAGCCGCAGCACTGTGGGTACGCGCTCGATGGGTGGCGATGCTGAGCTTCGCCGGGGCCTACGGCTTGGCGGGCAGCGCCGGCTGGACGTTCGGGCATCCGTTGACAGGTCCGGCCGAGTCGAGCAGCTCAGCGCCTGGGGTGCCTCCCGCGACACGGGCGAACTCCACGCCCGCGAGCGCCCGGATCGTGTCACGACGGACCGTTAGCTTGAGCGTCGATTTCTTCATCATGCTATCGTAGCGCAGGCGGGCG
>JBGQCL010000872.1:0-2132 GCA_041495365.1 Kofleriaceae bacterium
GCCGGCCTCGAGCTCGTCGATGAACCGGCGCTGCTCGGCCTCGTCGGTGGTCCACACCGAGGCGCCGAGGCCGAACGGGCTGGCGTTGGCGAGCGCGATCGCGGCGCCCGCGTCCTCGACCTTGAACACGCCGGCGACCGGGCCGAACACCTCCTCGCGGTAGGCAGGCGCGGCGGCGGGCAGGTCGGCGAGTGCGGTCGGCGCGCAGAACGTCGGCCTCGACCAGTACGGCCCGGGCCTGTGCACCGTGGCCTGCACGACCGCCCCGTACTGCGGCGACGGCATCGTCGAGGCCGCGTTCGGCGAGCAGTGCGAGGGCGGCGCCGGTTGCTTCGACTGCCACTACGCGATCATCCAGTGACCCGCGCCAGCGGCGATCTCTTCGCCGCTGACGGATGATCCCCGTCGTGCTCCATTGGGCGGAGGCGATTGACCGGGGCTCACCTGGCTCGGCATGTGACCAGGCATATACTTTTCTACATGGACAAGATCATCCCGATCAGCGACCTCCAGACCAAGGCGAAGCAGTACGTCGAGCAGGTCAAGGAGACCGACCAGCCTGTGGTGATCACGCAGCGGGGCCGTGCAGCGGCTGTTCTGGTGAGCTACGAGACCTACGAGGGATTTCTCGCCACGCGGGACGAGATGACCTATCCGGACTGCGAGCGGCGGCTGCGACGCGCCGAGAAGGAGTCGAAGCAAGCCAGGGGCACTTCGCTGGATGCTTACCTCAAGCGCAGAGCTCGTCGTTGAAGGTCATCCTCCTACCGCAAGCTCAGGAGGATCTCGACGCAATCTTCGACCCGGTGTTGTCGCGAATCGTTCGGCGACTTCGCCTGCTCGAAGCGGATCCTGCGCTGGGGGCTCCGATGATGGGGCAGTTCCAGGGGTACCGCAGCATCGTGGTGGGTATGTTCCGGATCGTCTATCGCGTACGGCGGAGACGAACCACCGAGGCGATCGAGGTCGCCTACATCCGGCATTGTCGACGCGCGCCGCTCGCCTGATCCCGCGACGCCCGGCGGGCCGTCACCGCGCGGCGGCGACGTAGACGGTCTTGAGGTTGACGAACTCGCGGATGCCGACGGCCGACAGCTCGCGGCCGTGGCCGGAGCGCTTGACGCCGCCGAACGGCAGGCGGGGGTCGGAGGCGACCATCGCGTTGACGAACGTCATGCCGACCTCGAGCTCGTCGATGAACCGGCGCTGCTCGGCCTCATCGCTGGTCCACACCGAGGCGCCGAGGCCGAACGGGCTGGCGTTGGCGAGCGCGATCGCGGCATCGATGTCCTCGACCACGAACACGCTCGACGAACTCCGCGCCGCCGGCCATCGCTTCACCGACGATGATGTGGTCCACCTGTCGCCCGCTCGCTTCGAGCACATCAACCCCTACGGCCGCTACCACTTCGATTCCGAGCTCGCCAAGTCGAAGGGTCCCCTTCGTCCGCTCCGTCGGTCCTGACCAAGATCGTTGGATTTCACCCGTTTGCTATCGGAACGTTCAGTAGGTCGATCGCCCGAGCAACGGCCTCAGCGGCGTCTTTGATTGGGTCCTCACCTTCAAGAATCCAGGCGCCGCCATGATCGTTCGTGTACTTCACGATCTGCATCCGAGTCCGAGTCCGCATCGATTCACCTTCCTCTACTCGGAGAACCGTTCTACTGCATCAGGGTGACGCTTGGAATCAGTGACCGAAATTATTGAATGAATTAGGACAGCACGGGGGCTGTCCTTCCGGACGTGGAGCTCCTCGACCAGGCCGACGCCGGCGGCCCCAGCGCCAGCGGCTCGCCGCCGCGAGCTCGCCGCCGCGATCGTCGAGCGCCCGACACAAGCGGCTCGCGCAGGCGAGACGCCGGGCGGGACGACCAGAGCGGCGGCGGGGCGGCGGCCGAGCTGCAGCACGAGCCGGTAGACGACGAGGGCGTGGGCGAGTGGCCGACGAACAAATGTACAAAGGCACCGTGCCCGCTGAGCTGCGCCCCGCGCCGTAGGCGCCGCCTAGCATATTTCCGCCGAGGACTTCCAGGACGGGGATCTTGCACCGGTTACGCCGCACCATTGGGAAGCGTCCAGCGGACAGAGCTCCGGGGGCGCGAGCGTCGCAGTCGTGCGGGCGGGGCTGGAC
>JBGQCL010000873.1:0-2114 GCA_041495365.1 Kofleriaceae bacterium
GCGTGCTCGGTCGCCGCGCGGTGCTCGCCCAGTCATGGCGCGATGCTCCGGCCAGCATGGAGCCCCGGCGGAACCTGCGCTCTCGCATCGCCACGCGAAGCCAGTGGGCGCGGATCGAGGCATTGCTGCGCGACCGCGCGTTCGCCGGCGACTACGCCGGCGCTCGCGAGCGGTGGCGAAACGGTCTACCCGCGGTGTTCCCGGCCGGCACCTACTGGCTCCCGCGGTTCGCGTCGGTCCCGGTGCTCGAGACATGACCCGTCCGGGTCCTTGAAGCTCGCGCAGAACATCCCGGCACACGACCTGCCCAAGCCACGTGGGGTGGGACGCCGGATCGCGCCCTCGCATCGGCCCAGCGACCGGCGAGTCCGCGGCGATCGTGGTCGCGGGCCATCTGCCCCAGCCGACTTGTAAGACGACGCACACAAGCAACGTCCGCAGGTTGTGGTGGGCGGCGCGCTCGGGCCCGCTGACTTGTTGCTCAGGAGCTAACGTCGTGCGTCGTACAGGTCCTCCCAGGTCCTCCCAACGAGCGCGTCGACTCCTTTCGTCCGAATTTCGGACACGATGGCCGGTCACCGGACACGGGCGGCGCCAACGGCTTGAGATCGCGTCGCGATCGACAGGCCCAGATCTTGATCCGGCGCCACCGCACGCCCCCGGCAGGTGGTTCCCCGCCAGTTGTACCTGATCACCCGCCGCTGCATCCAGCGCCAGCTCTTGCTCCGCCCGGACGCCGCGACCCACAACGCCTTCCTCTACTGTCTGAGAGCTGCAACCGCGCATTCGCCGTCGACTACGCCGACGCCCGCGACCGGGTGGCGAAACGGCCTGCCCGCCGTGTTCCCGGCCGGCACTTACTGGCTCCGCCGGTTTGCGTCCGTGCCGGTGCTCGAGACATGAGCCGTCCGCGTCGTTGAACCTCGCGCTCGACATCCACGCACACGACCTGCCGACACTGCCGACGGCGGATGCCGGATCGCGCCGTCCGCATCGCGATGTCGCGGCACGCTCCGGCGCCCGTTTACTCGCCGCTGGGCCGGCCTGCGAAGACTGACCTCGTATGGGTCTGGCCCCGAACTCCCAGGCCCGTACGGGTCAGACCAACTGCAGCGCCTCAGCGGCGCTCGCGACGACGACCGCCTGGTCGTGCCAGCGGCGCAAGGTGTCGAGATCGCCGCACGCGTTGATCCGCGCTTCCTCCTCCGCGGACAGCGCGAGCCCGCGCAGTGCGAGCACGTGTCGGAGGCTGGAGCGCGCTTCCTCCTGGCGCCCCTCCTGGCGCCCCTCCTGGCGCCCCTCATCGACCAGCTTTTCGCGCATCTCCGGCGAAGACTCCACCGCCCACTCGGCGATCATTCGCTGGCGTGCACGGATCACGGGATCGTCCGTCTTGGGGAACGCGTAGCTCCTGAGGTCTTCGTGGGCCGCGGTGCTCATCGGTAGGTACTCTAGCACGCGCAGCAGCCACTCGATCGGCCGGCGTGTCTTGACCCAGCCGACGAACGCGTCGAGCGCCCGGCCCGAGCGTGCGATCAGAAACGGGATCAGCTCGTCGGCGAGTGGCAGCTCGTTCGCGGCGATCCACAGGAACCCGAACGGCGACGGGCCCACACGGTAGACGCCGGCCGCCACCAGCTCGAGCGTGCGCCGCTCGGAGAGGATCGCCGGCACGTGGGGCGCCACGATCCAGAGCGCCTCCTCCCCGTCCCACGCCGCCTTGGCATCCTCGCGGCGCTGCACCTGACGGGCGTAGCGCCGCAGCACCGCGCGGTCGATCGCCAGCATGTCGACGTGGTCGCCCGGCATCTTGATCTCGAGCACGAGCTCGCCCGGTTCCTCTACGGTCGACCAGGGCGGTGCGAGTCGCGCGAGCAACGCCGGCGCGTGCACCAGCAGCAGGCCGTCGAGGCGAACCTCGGACATGTTCAGCTCCGGCGCGAGCTGCCAGGCCGCGGCACCGTGCGTCACGCTCGCGGTCTCCAGCGCGAAGGTCTCCTTGGCGAACTGATCGAGCTGGCCCACGGCGCGCAGCATAGGGGCTGAACTTAAATAACTTGGTCATCTGACCGCGGATCCTGATACTGTCTCTTCAAGAGCCATGGCCGATAGAA
>JBGQCL010000874.1:0-2026 GCA_041495365.1 Kofleriaceae bacterium
CCGATATCACGCCCCTTCAGCAAGCCTCGTCGCTCGTCACGCTGCGGTTTTCGCGCAACCGATCGAAATCCTTGGGTGCGTCACGCCGAGCCATGGATCTCAACGCGGCTGCACCCGATACACTTCGGCGCTGTGGGGCAGCGTGAAGAGCGGCTGGTATGTCCGAGCGTCCCAGATTCGCGCGTCGCGGTCGCCCGCGGTCACGATCTGTCGACCGTCCGGTGAGAACGTGGCCCACCACATGCGGCCGTGCGTGTTCGTGAAACGAGCTTGCTCCGATAGCCGAGGCTGCATGGAACGGGCGAGCATGAACGCCGTGCTCGGCGAACGGTCGTCGCGCTGATAGGCACGGCTGAGATGGAGCTGCGCGTCGGGCTCGCCGTGGAGCAGCGCCGACCGGCCCTGTTCAAGCTCGGAGTCTGTGACCCTCGCCTCCGCGAGCTCCCGGGCCGAGCGAGCCTGTTCCTGGGCCAGCTGGGTCTGTTTCTGGGCCAGCTCGGTCTGCATCGCCGCGCGATACAGGAACCCGCCGATCGCGACCACCGCGGCGATCGCGACGAGCGCCCGCCGAGCCCGGCGGCTGCGCCGGATGCGCCGCTGGCTCGCGGCGACGAACGAGCGCTCCAGCGGGCTGATCGTCTGCTGGGGCACGCTCCGCAGCGTTTCCTTCAGCACGTCGGCTCCCCACAAAAGGTCCGGCGCCGCGCCCTGATCGGCCCACTGCTGCGCCGCGGCCCGGATCTGCTCCCGCTTGATCTTGCGCAACGCGCTCCGCAGGTCGGAGGCCAGCTCCAGCGCGGTGGCCGGGCGGGCCCGGGGATCCTGGTCGAGCGCGCACTGGATGACCAGATCGAGCGCCGGAGGGAAGCCATCGCCGAGCGGCGGCGGGCACGCACGTTTGTGCTGGTCGAGGTAGTCGGCCGTCCGGTTCGCGACGAACAGCCGGCGCCCGGTCAGCATTTCGTACGCGATGATGGCGAGCGCGTAGATGTCGGCTTCCGGCCCGGCAGTGTCGGCGCCGACCCACTGCTCAAGGGGCATGTACGGAGGCGAGCCGAGGCACCCGCCCGGTGGCGTGAGCTGGCGCCTGCTCTCCGAGTCATAGCAGGCGACGGTCCGTCCAGCGCGGCGCGGCCGGACCGGCAGGCGCTCGGTCTTCACGATGTCGCGATCTTCGTCAGCGCCGGCGTCGGGCGCCACCTCGGGACGGCGATGCCACTTGGCGATCCCGAAGTCGAGAAGCTTGGGGAGCAGGCGCCCCTCGCACTCGACCACCATGATGTTGGACGGCTTAAGGTCGCGGTGGACGATCCCCTGCTTGTGCGCGGCGTGGATGACCTCGCAGAGGCCCTCAAAGAACGGTCCGAACTGCTCGGGCGGCATCGGCCCGTGCTTGTCCAGCCAGGCATCCAGCGGGTCGCCCCGCACCCGCTCCATCGCGATCCAGTAGAGGCGCCCCTCGTCCTCCGCCCCATAGTCGTAGACGTGCGCCGCGTAGGGGTGGTCGAGTTGCGCCGCGAGCTTCGCCTCGCGCAGGAAGCGCTCGCGCGATTCGTTGTCGTTTCGTCGCTCGTGCAGCACCTTGATCACCACGTCGCGCTCCAGCGCCGGCTGCTCACCGCGGTACACCGCCCCGTAGCCGCCCGCTCCGACCAGCTCGTGCAGGATGTACTGGCCCAGCGTCCGACCAGCGAGACCGCGCTCTGCCATAGCGTTGACTCCTCCTTGGAGGCGTAGGCTAACCGCGGTTCACCCACTGAGAGGCGCGTCGCCTGACGCATTTTGCAGCACCAGCGTTAGACGCGCCCCCTGCGACGGCTCAGGAGGTGTTCCGCAGATCCGCGGTCCAGGCGGGATCTCCGAGACAGCGGCGAGGCAGCCTTGGTAAGGGGCTGAACTTAAATAACTTGGTCATCTGACCGCGGATCCTGATACTGTCTCTTCAAGAGCCATGGCCGATAGAACTGATCGCGTTTGCAGATGCGAAGCGTGCAAGGAACACCCGCGGAGCGCGGAGGCCACGGAG
>JBGQCL010000875.1:0-2013 GCA_041495365.1 Kofleriaceae bacterium
AAGGGGTTACACCCGACGAGGGGATCCAGACGGGGCGTGCGAGTGGATCACTATCCCGCCGCCGCGTGTCTCTCGCGTGGATCTACGCCGCCGCCGAAACTGGATCCGTCCAAGGGCGCCGCCAAAGCCGAGCCCGAGCTTGCGAGGGTCGAGCGCATGAAGCCGGGCGAGCACCTCGCACAGCGAGTCGTAGATCGCAAAGCGCTCGCGCGGCGAGAGCTCCGGCAGCGCCGGCTCCCAGAGGACGCGACCCTCGACGTACTCCATCACGTAGAACCAGGTGCCGATCACGCTGTCGTCGGTGCACAGGCCACAGGTGCGCGGCACCGGGAAGCCCGTGCCCTGGAGCGCGGTGAGCACGCGGTACTCGCGGTCGACCGCATGCGCCGACGGCAGGAGCTGTCCCGGCGGCTTGCGGCGGACCACGTAGCGCGTGCCGCCGGCCTCGACGAGGTAGGTCGGGTTGCTCTGGCCGCCCTTGAACTGTGCGACCGTGAGGCGCTCGCGGAAACCGTCGACGTGCACGCGCATCCAGTCCTCGAGACGCGCCACGTCGAACCGGTGGCGCTCGCGAACCGCGTCGGTGCCCGAGAAGATTTGCTGCCGGTCGGCCATGCTCGCGGCCCGATCCTACCGACTGCGCGCGAGACCGCAACGGGCCGGGGCCGTTCCTGGCTGCGCGACCGCGTGATTGCCGCGCGGCGACGGGCACCGAGGTGCGCCGATCACAGCACGCAGCGGGTCAACACCTCGTTGCGCGCCGCGAGCGTGACCCACCAGTCGCGCGCGGGGGTGTGATCGAGTGGCGATGCTCGTGTGCGAGCTCTCGGCACGCACCCGGTCAAGTACCGGGCCTGCGTTGCGCGCGCGGCCGATGGGGCGCCGCACCGGATTCGGTGCCAAGATGATGCCGATGAAGCTGCGAAACATCGCGCCGATCACCGAGCTCAAGCGCGACGCGGCGGCTCTGATCGAGCGGGCGAGCGAGCAACGCTCCCCGATCGTGATCACGCAGAACGGGCGCGCCACGGCGGTGTTGCAGGATGTCGAATCATTCGAACAGGATCGCCGTGCGTTCGCCTTGTTGAAGCTGACGTTGCAAGGCGACGCCGACGTCGCCGAGGGACGTGTGGTTTCTCGTGCCGAGTACAAGAAGCGGCTCGCCGCCCTGCTCAAGGCGCGTGGATCCCGAGCATCGGAGCCGTGCTCACCTTCCGGCACATCGCGGGGTTGCGCCCCCCCGGGGGAATGGTTCTTGTCTTGTGACGACGCGTCGCGCCTAACGCCTTGATCTACAAGGCGGATGTCCCGAGACACCGGTGCCCAAGACAGTTTGCGCGCGAGGCGTGTCGTCGGTCATCGAGTGGTGTCGCCTCACTGCCAACCTTGAACCGAGCCACGAAGCAGCTACCGCAGGCCAAGGCGACGGCGACTGCGAACAAGCACGTGATCTTGTTCCTTGCCGCCAACCCGCGCGACACCGGCCGCCTGGCGCTCGACCGCGAGGCGCGCTCGATCCACCTCGAGCTGAAGCGCACCGGCTACCGGGACCGGTTCGACTTCGTGACCCGGTGGGCGGCCGAACCGCTCGACCTGCTGCGCGAGCTGCGCGAGCTGAAGCCCACGATCGTGCACTTCAGCGGACACGGCGCGCGGCCGGCCGGCACCCCGGATCGGGCGCAGGGCCGCGATGTCGTCGACCTGGCGCGTGCCGGGAACGAGCCGGGCGGCGTGATGTTCGATGGCGGCGACGGGCGCGGCCAGCTGGTGACGCCCGAGGCGTTCGCGCAGACGCTGGATGCTGCGGGAGCTTCGGTCAGGATGGTCGTCCTCAACGCGTGCTACACGGCGCCGATCGCCGAGGCGCTGCTCGCCCATGTCGACTGCGTGGTCGGCGTGAGCGGGGCGATCCACGACGATGCGGCGCGCAACTTTGCGATCGGGTTCTATGGCGGCCTGGGCGAGTACGAGTCCATCGCGGCGGCGTTCAAGCAAGGCAGGGCGGCGATCCAC
>JBGQCL010000876.1:0-2003 GCA_041495365.1 Kofleriaceae bacterium
AGCTCGAGCTCGCCGGCCTGCGCGCCCACCAGCGGCGATCGCCGGCGCGGCCGAGCTCGCCGGCCTGCGCGCGGTCGAGCTCGAGCTCGGCAGCTGGTCACCAGGTCGGCAGCGATCGCCGGCGCGGCCGAGCTCGCCGGCCTGCGCGCGGTCGAGCGCTGGAAGCTGTCAACTTACGCGGCGGAAGACTCCGCGCCCGCGCGCATGAACGCCTCAAGCCAGGTGCGCGCGTACGGGCAAGGTTCGTCGGGCATGAACCGCTTGTTGAAATCGGCCAACGCGCGCTCACTACTCAGGAGGTAGTCGCGCAGAAACGCCGTGGCGCGCGGGGTCATCAGCGGATCACGCTCCGCGTCGACATCACTAGGCGTCGACAGCAGCGTGAGAACGCGGCCCGGTTCGTCCAAGTGAACGGTGTGCTCCTGCACCCATGAGCCCTCGCTCATGCCATCGAACCATGCGGCGGCCGGCACCAGCGCGGGCTGATCGCGCAGCTTGCCGGTGTCGTAGAAGTGCCGCGCCAGGGAGCCCGGACGGACAACGCGGCCCGGTGACAGGCTCCCAGGGCTCGCGAGCATGAGAAACCGAACCGACGGCGATACCCACTGGATCACGCCGTGGAGCGAGAGCACCGCGGCGCACACGCGGAACGTGACCTCGGTCAGCCGGATCGCGGCCGCCACCAAGGGCACGCCCGAGATCCGGGCGAGCTGCTCGGCGACGTCGAGCGTGAGCGGCAGCTGATCGCAGAACCGGGCTATGGTCTTGTCCGGCATCGTGGTGACCATGCCCCATTCGTTGGCCTCGTCCTCGTAGTTGCGATGCCAGCATCGGCCGTACAAACGCGTAGGGCGCGGCGTACACAGCTCCGCCGTTGGGGGCGCGGGATGCCGCATGTCGTAGTGGCCCAACTCGTGTGCGATCGTCCAGCGCCGTCCGCGATCCGAGAGGTGATCCGCGAGCACGATATACGTGCCCAGCGGCCCCTCGATGAGCTGGCCGTGCGCGCCGTCGAGGTGGGTGTCACGCAGCTCCACGCCACACCACGTGGCATACTCCTCCGGCGTTTCCGCGCCGGACTGTTCCATCCTCACCATCGCGGCCACGCGGGTTCTCTCAAGCCCCTGCAGCCACGGCGACGCCCTGAACGACGACGACATCTATCTACCTAGTGCCTTTCAGGGTCTAGCAGCATCGCGAGCATCACTCGCAAGTCGTGGTCGCTTAGCCCCGTTAGTTCCGACTGCTGATAGTTTACATTGGCAATTTTCTTCAAGGTCTCTATTTGTGCAAGCAGTGTCTCGCGGTCGAGCTCGAGAAGCTCGGGAGGGATGGTTACCCCGCGCTTCGCCGGTCTCGCGCGATCCTCCGGCGGGTCTTGATCGAACTCGCGTTGCAACTTGGCCAGGGCGCCCCGCGCCCACCGGCTGTCCTTGGCGGTGGGCACGTGGTCCTCGGCTGCTTGCGCCGCGACGTCGTGGAGCAGCGCATCCATGATCGCGATGGGATCTCGTGCCGTTTGTCGGCTTCCGCGTTTGCCTTTGTGCTGCATGGTGCTCATGGCCTCACTTTCTTCGAGGGCGTACCTGGTACGAGAGCTGTTGGCCGATCTTGTCGAGTCGGCGCCTGACTCTGCGAATGGTTTCCATCGACAATCCGGTCGCGATTTCGAGGTCTGCGCCCGCGAGGTCATCCGCGCGTGCCTCGATGTACGCCGCCAGTTCCGGATCGGCCGTGGCGCATTGCTCCAGTTCGGCCCATGACTCGGCGGCTTTCGCGGTGGACTCGGCATCCGGGAAGTGGTCGGCCATCGCGCGCTCCATCTCGTCGCGTACGGTCGAGCGCTCGTCGTGCGCGTCGGCGTCGATGGACTCGTCGCGATGCCTTGTCGCAGCCCGCCAGTCGAGCCACAACCGGCGACAGATGACGTTCCGCAGGTGCGGCTCGAGCTTGTGCCGCTGGGGATTCCACGTGACGCGGCTGTTCCATGTATCGCTAGCCGC